>JBEKYD010000095.1:0-24288 GCA_049511335.1 Bryobacteraceae bacterium
GTCGAACCAGTCGGACCGGCCTTCGCGGCGCCATTCGCCTCGATTTCAATTCCCGGCCAGACGCCTTGGTAAGTGCCAATGATAGGAGCTTTGGATGCGAGCGGCAGATGGTCGCGCGCCGTCAACTGAATTACGGGCGCGTTTCCCGCCGCCCGCCCGACCGCGGCCACGGTATCGTCCGGAAAGCTGCCCTCCAGCACCACGCCCGTCACGCCAGCCGAAAGCGCCTTGCGAGCCGCGGCGACTACATCTCCAGTGCCGGGGATCACCGCCAGCAGCACCAATCCGCGGCTCGCCGCCGCTGTCACGAAATCGGCGCTATAGGTTTTCAGCAGAAGGCAATTGATGGGGCTGTCGTCCAGCAGCTCCAGCGATTGTGCGTCGGACCACGGCCAGCGCGCGGGAACCCAGTCGGATGGTTTCGGCGCCGCGGCAGCCACCAGTGACGCCAAACTCAATAATGCCGCCCAACGCATCGCCAGCATCCGCATATATTACTACTATCTCAGGTGGCACGGGCTTTAGCCTGTGCTCTTCCCGATGTGCAGACCGCCCGCGCTTGTGCCATATTGGTACATATGTGGATGCTGGCGGCCTCGTGGGGAGGCCGGGAAAAACTTCTGCGTGTCCTCCCAAATACTTTCGAGCATCCTCACCATCGGATTGGAGTTGTAGCATGACTCGACGTGAATGGCTGGCAATGATTAGTTCCGCGCCGCTGGTGCGCGCCGCGGGAAGCTCCAATGCTCCCGCCGCGCCGGTGTCCATCGCCAAATGCGCTTCCTACGATGAGGACATCACGGCGAAGCTGGGGATCATGTTCGATCAGTTGGGCGGTCTCGAAAAGCTGGTGCGCAATAAGACCGTCACCATCAAGTTGAATATGACGGGCGCTCCGAGCCTGCGCATCCACGGCATGGCTCCCGCGCTGACGCACTACGTGCACCCTAAACTGGTCGGCGCCACTGCCTACCACCTGGGCCGCGCCGGCGCCAAACGGATCCGCTTCGTGGAGAGCTCCTGGGCCACCGCCGGTCCGCTGGAAGAGGTCATGCTGGATTCGGGATGGAATCCGCGGGCGATCGTTTCGGCCGCCAATGGGGTGGAGTTTGAAAACACCAACGCTCTCGGCAAGAGCAAGAGCTACGCGCGATTCACGGTGCCGGGCAGCGCCTACATGTATCCGGCGTTCGACCTGAACCGCGCCTACCAAGACACCGACGTGTTCGTGAGCCTGGCCAAGCTAAAGAACCACGCAACCTGCGGCGTGACGCTCTCTCTGAAGAACTGTTTCGGCAGTCTGCCGGCGTCCATTTACGGTAACGATTCCGGCGTGGATGAGCCCAATGAGAACCCCAAGAGCGGGCGGGATGCGGTGGGCCACCGCGGCCGGCGCCAGCCTTCCAAATCGGCGCCTCAGGAGCTGCACTTCGGCGCCAATACGGACCCTGGCTACCGCGTGCCGCACATCGTAGCGGACCTGGTGGCGGCGCGCCCGATCCACCTGGCGATCGTCGATGGAGTCGAGAGCATCGCCGGTGGAGAGGGCCCTTGGGTTCGCGGCGTGCATGTGGTGAAGCCTGGAATCATGCTTGCCGGTTTGAACCCGGTATGTGCCGATGCGGTAGCCACCGCGGTGATGGGCTACAACCCGCGGTCGGTGCGTGGCACGGCGCCGTTTAGGACCTGCGACAACACGCTGCTGCTGGCCGAAGCCCACGGAATCGGCACCACGGATCTGAAGCGCATCGAAGTGCGCGGCACGACCATCGAGCAAGCGTTATACCGCTTCGACTCTTAATCCGGATTGGTAGGGCGCACCCCCGGTCCCGCACTTCTCGCCAAAGATCAAGTCTCCGATGTGGGCGACGAGCCGCGAGGGCTGGCCGCGGATGAGAACGCACAATTACCGCAGTCCCAACACCGGAAGCGAACCTGCGATGATAAAGCACGATGGCAATTGCAAACTGGTATTCAAAGCTGGCCGCCGCGGCCATGCTGCTGGCCGCAAGCACCATTCAGGCGCAGACCATGCCGCCCGCGCCTTCCGACGGCCTCGGGACCACGAACGCCCCAAACCTGCTTGAGGTTGTGCCGCCGGCGCCCGTGGCCGGCGATCCACGCGACCTGGCCGACCGCGCCATTTTTCGCACCACCCGAACCGCCGAGAACTCTCCCCGATGGACGCTGGCGCAGCACGACGCCGACTACTCCGTTCCCGGGCTGCTCCGCGCATTTGCCTGTGCGCTGGGCTCGGCGCCCGACGACCGCAACGCTCCGCGGCTCACTGCGCTGCTGGTTCGCGCCATTGCCGAATGCAACCTAACCTCGGGCAGCGTCAAGGAACGATACCGGCGCAAGCGCCCTTTTCTGGTGGATGACGGCCCCATCTGCGTCGCGCGCGATGCGTTTATGGTGGGCTCTTTCGACTACCCGTCGGGGCATTCCACGCTGGGTTGGGCGACCGGCCTCATTTTGGCGGAGTTGGAGCCGGACCGCGCCTCCGACATTCTTGCCCGCGCGCGGGCCTATGGCGACAGCCGCATCTTTTGCGGCGTCCACACGGCGAGCGCCGTCGAGGCTGGGCGCATCGTGGCGGCCTCCGTGGTGGCGACGCTCAATGGATCGCCGGCGTTTCGCGCCGAGATGCAAGCGGCCGGGAAAGAACTGGCCGCGCTGCGCAAGGCCCAGGGGCCCGACCAAGCATCCTGTAAATTGGAAACCCAGCTTGTCGACCAAAGCCCTTACTCGGCCCATCCGGGCGAGCCGCGGTAGGAACGGGCTCGCCAGGTTCGCCTGTCGCGTAGGGTTCGGTTTCGCAATTACGGTTACATATTCGGCAGCCGCTCCCTGACGGCCGCGGTTCGGTGTCGCGCGTTTCTGAGCCGCGACCGTCAGGGAGCGGTTGCCGGAGTTCGTCGATTACGCTCCAAAGCTATTCGACGCTCGTCTACTGCGTGCTAGTCTGTTGCGGCAGGAAAGGGACCGCGATTTGCCGCGTCCACGCCGATCCGTCGGTATCCCGGCCGGTGAATACCATCACGACCGTCGATGGCACGGCAATGTTCGCCGCCTGCAAATTTGCCGAAAGATTGCCGTGGGCGGGCAGCGCCGTGCTGCCGAAGAAGTTCGCGATCGAGGCCGAGTAGCTCACTCCGGCGAAAGTGAACCCGGTCAGCGTGGTCGCCACGCCAGCGGTTTCGTTCAGTTGGATGGTGAAAGAGAACGTGGCGCCATTCGCATTGGGCGCCTGCTGGCAGACCGGATCGGGCGTCACCGTCAGCGTCACCGCGGAGGTTGCCGTGGGAGCGCCGACACCGAGCGATACCGTTGCCGATGAGGAGCCGAACGTGGGGCTGCCACCGTAGTAAGCCTCGACGGTGTTATTGGCCGCGAGCAACTGGCCGCCGAAAACCGTAATCGACGCGCTGGCGGTTCCTCCGGACCCGGAGAGCGCCGCGGCGCCCAGTGAGATATTTCCCGCCGTGAAAGAAACCGCTCCGGTGGGTGACGCGGTTCCGCTTTGAGCCTTCACGGTCGCCGTCAGCACCGCCGATCCCCCCGCTGTGATGGTGGCCGGATTCGCGGCGACGGTAGTCGTGGTGGAAGCAACCGGAATGCCGCCCCACGCGGTGATCAGGTTGTATGCATCCACCGAACCCAGTCCCGTCACAAGGTCGTAACCCACACCGGCCGTGTACCCCAATTGACCGTTGGCGCAGTTCGGCGTGCCGGTCTGGCACGGAACGATGTTGTTTCCCGCGGTGACGTCGTGAAAAATGCCGGGCGTGCCCGCGGCCGCCGTCGCGTACAGCTTCGGGTTGATGTTGCCGACACCGGCTTTCGCTTGCACCTTGTTCTGCACCAAATACTGATTGAGTACAGCGACCATTCCAGCGAAAGACGGCGCCGCGGCCGACGTGCCGCCCACCCCAATCCCGAACCCCTCCGCAATGACGATGTAGGGGTCGTGGGCGCCCGATGCGGCCAGGGCGATATCGGGCACATCGCGCACGCCATCGTTGGGAACGCCGGGACCGATTTGCCAGGCGGGTTTCTTGTACACCGAACTCATTCCGCCTCCGCTAGCCGCAATCGTTCCCCCTTGTGCCTCGCTCGCCGCTGTGTCGTTCCATGCGATCTCGGGGATATAGGAGAGGCCCGAAGCGCCATAGGGCCCGTTGCTGCCGCTCCAATACGCGCCGCTGCCCTCGTTGAATTCCGTGCCGCCCACCGCGGTGATCTCTGGAACGCTGGCCGGCAGGCTGACTCCCAGACCCTGGGTTGCCGTCGCGACCTGGTAATCGCAGCCGGCCGCTCCCGAATCGCCCGACGATGCCAGCCAGGTAATTCCCAGCGCGTTGCCTTTCTGTGCCTCTGCCTCATAAGTGGAAAGGCTCATCCGGTTGGCGGCCACGGTGTATTCGCATAGCCCAAAGCTCTCGCTGATCACCGGCGCCAGGTTGTTGTCGATCGCATAGTAAGCCGAGTAATCCGCGTCTTCGCTGTAAACGAAGATCAGCGTTGCATATCGAGCCACCGCGCCTGACCATTCCAGATCCAGGTCCGCCTCCATTTCGTCGTCGCTGCCGATCCCCGGGTATGTGCCGGTGGGAACCATCTGTATGGTGGTCGGGGGAAGACCCCAGGTGGTGCGGAACGCCGCGATGTCTTTGGGATCGATGTCGCTCTGTCCGACAATCGCGATGCTCTGGCCTGCTCCCATGTATCCGTAGCCATAGAGAGGAGCGAGATCGTAAATGGCCACGAGATCGTCCGGCAGTAGGTAATGACTGCCGTCAGTCGCGGTATAGTTCGGAAACACTTGCTTCCGCGGCGCCCTTGGGTGAAAGTCGTGGAGCCCCATGATACCCGCCACCAGCGGCTCGATGGCTGCCGGCAACGACAGATCCGTGGCGTTGGCGAAATGAATTTCGGCGCCCACCTGGTAGCGGTGGATCCGGGTATGGAGTGCCGCCTCGACCTGGCTCGCCGTGCCGCTGAAACTGATAAAATCGCGGCCGCGTGCGGTGTACCGGATGGCGAATCCCTGAGAGCGCAACCAGAAGGCGATTTTGTCCAAATCGGCCGCACTCGCCCCGAACCGGTCGGCGTAGGTCTCCGGCGTCAACCAATTGTGATAGTTCGGCGATGCCGGGTCCTGCTGTTCCGCCAGCAATTGTTCGAGAGCGGCTTGCCGATCGGCCGGCGGCTTCAGCATCAGGGTGATGTTCCCGAGCGGGAAATCGGCTTCCACCGCCCCAAGGTCGTGCTTCGGCTGCGCCTGAGCCGGAACGCTGCCTCGAATGACTACGGAATGGCGGGAATCGATCGCGCCAGCAATGCGATCCTGCTGGGCCGGTAGCACGGCCGCAAACACGCAGAGTAAGAGTACGGCACGGGCGCCGGTGCGCAATACCATGACTCCTTGTACCGCTGAAAGCTAAGGAGTGTCTATTACCAAAAGGTATACAAACGGATATAGCCGGAGGTAATGTGCGCCGCAGAGCGGACGGGGAATCGGCGCAGAAAACCAGGTGGGACAGACGATCGTTTTTTGTCGTCTGTCGAGCGTTGCGGCCCGGCGAGACCTGACAGACCACGAAAAACGATGGTCTGTCCCACCGCTGAATCACCCAAACATGGCTCTGCTCATTGCTCCGAGCCAGACTTGCGCCGCACGCCCTTGCCTGGAGCGGCGCCTTCCACCGGCGCGCCGTCGCGCACCACCGGCGTGCCGGCCACCAGCACGAAACGAATGCCTTCCGAATACTGGGCTGGGTCTTGGAAGGTGGCGCGGTCGATCGCGCGCGCCGCGTCAAACACCGTCACATCGGCATCGGCGCCTACTTCGATCCGCCCCTTGGCTGCGGTGCCCAGCCGGCCGGCAGGCTGCGCGGTCATGCGATTCAGGGCGTCCATCAAGGTCAACACGTGCTGCTCGCGCACATACCGGCCGAGGACGCGCGCGTACGTCCCGGCGGCCCGCGGATGGCCTTTTCCACGATCCAGAATTTATGATCAATGCCGCATCCAAAACTCGCACCATTTGATTATCGGCCATCGGTGTGTACGCTCGAGAACAACTTGCCCCTGGCTCGCGACTCATAAGTGCATCGCGCTTGCACAACGAGCGATCTTCAGCCGAGCGATCTCAGGTGCTCGGGAAGAAAGTGGAGTGGCGTACTTGTGATGCGCTGGCCGCCGAAAAGGCGCTTTCCCGCCTCCACGTGGGCTTGTGTCGGTCTAACGCCCGGCCGGGAAAGGGCGACCTCGTAGCCGCTATTGTCGCGATCCACCATGAGGAGGCACTTGGGTTTGTCGTAAAAAGCCATAGCACCACCCATAAGCACCATCATCCTCGACAGCAACTCTGCTCGCTCCACGTTCTTTGACGCCAGAAGCTAAACAGCTCCTTTTCCTCACCTATCAGCCGGAGATCGGCTGGCGGAAGCGTTCGCCTCGCCGCCAGGTAGTCCATCAGCTCCGACACGCTTCTCAATTGAACCGCCAGGTTCAGAAAGTCGTTGACCGAAAGATAGGTGATTGGTACTCCATCGTGGTCGAGCGGCAGACTCTCGACGTCGGGCTGCAGATCCACCGGCTGGAAAACCTCTACCGTTACGATGCTGTGTTGAATCGGAGGCAGGCCGCCTCGAAACTCCACATGTCCTTGTCGCGGATGATCGCACCAGACCGGGAAATCTCTTCGGCGTGTGAATGCACGGCGTGCCTGAGACCAGCCTTCCTTCGCCTTCTTCCGAGCCCACAACTCAGCCTTCTGTCGTGTCCGGGCACTCGGATCTTCCTGACACTTCTGTTCGACAAGGATACCGGTCCCTCGGTGAAGAATTAGGAAGTCAGCGACCTGTTCCTGTTTTCGGCGCTCCGACGTCCGCACGTTTCGAAACACAAACTCGGAAACGAACGGAAGTGACAGGAACTCGAGCACCGGTGGGATGTCGGTGGTATCGATGTCTCGGTCTTTCATCCGCCTGAGAGCACGGATTTCATTCGCTTGAGCGCTTTTGACTCTTCGCATATGCTCGCCTTTCGCGCGCGATTGCCTTTCGTGCCGAAATCAGCCGGATCACCTCATCGCTAGCTTAGCTGCTAGCGTCCGCAGAGAAAGACACGGACACGATCGCCGGAAATATCCGGGTTTCGCCGCCACACCCAGCTCCCGGGAGCGCGCCAGACGGGGTCGGTATCTTTCACCACCAGGGCGGAAATGCCTAGCGCGCGGCAGGTGGCGTCCACTTCATCCGGCTTGGCTGCTCCCTGGAACAGAGGCCCGATCCTTGCCATTACGGCTGCGCATTCGCTGGGATCTCCGCCCATCACCGTGTTGCAGGACGGCGTATCGGCCACGGTTCGGCGCTCGGCGTAGAGGCCCCAGGGCAGGTCTCCGGGATCGGTGTCGGGATTCTGCTGCACGATGGCCTCGGGCCCGGTCATCCTCCTGAGCCGTTCGTAGGCCGCGCGAACTTCCCAGAGGCGGCGTCCGGTATCGGGGGCGGGATTCAGCCAGGAATAGCGGGGCAGAGCGACAACGTCGGAAGCGACGGCATAGAGGCGCAAGCTGGCGGCTTCGTAAATGCTGCTCGCGACGCCGAGAATCAAAAGGATGACCACCAGAGGGCGGCGCGCCGCTCTGGTGCCGTCCAACAGGTCCACGGCCCAGAGCAGAAGAACGAACTGGGCCAACAGCATGCCGCGATAACCCAGATCGTTGTTCCAGATCACGGTGGAGCGCACAAAGGTCGAGATCAGCAAGCTCACCGCGACCATGGTCAGGGTTGCTAGCGCGTAGCGGCCGAGCGCGCGCCGGCGCCATGCGCGCCGGAGAAACCACACTCCGGCGAGGCCGAACAAACCGAATTCGAAAAGGTAATTGAAGGGCAGGAACGCCGCGTAGACCAGATTTGGCATGCCCGAACGCTTCGCTAAATCGGCAGCCGGATAAAAGTGCCGCACTCCCAAGCTCAGAAAATGGCCGCCGGCCGGGACCGATGCGCCGGGGCCCGTGCGAGCGAACCGGGCCAGTTCCTGAAGCTGAGGAAAGGCGAGGGCGAGCGCCAGTACTCCCATGGCAAGCAGGAATGCGGTTTCCCGTTTCCAGTTTTTGACGAGCGCGATCAGGGTCCAAACCGCCAGCGCGGCGCCAAATACCAGGCCAACGTACACCGACTGGGCCAGGCAGCCGGCCAGGCAGAAGGCAGCGGCCAAAATGGCGGGCCAGCGTTTCGCCGCCGCGCCGGAGTGCCACAGAATCAAAAAACTCGCGAGCCCGGCAATCAGCGCCCCCACATGGTGCGGAACCCAGAGTATCGACGTAATCCAGGCGGAGACCTGCTCGTTCCACCACTCGGGCTCCGGCAGAGGGCGCCCGGCGAACGCGGATGCCAAATTGGGGACGATATCGAGGCCGGTGACGGCGAGGAGCACCACGCCCAAAAGCACGCGGCGGTGGATGCGGCGCGCGCCCTCCGGATCGACGAAGCGCAGGTAGAGGGCGACCATGGCCATCAGCCCGATTCCGCACCATAGCGCTCCGGCGACGATGGCATGCCGCGAGGTCACCCAGGTGCCACCCATTTGCGCCACCAGGCTCGGCAGGATCAGCCAGCAGTAGTGGTAACGAAGCGGAACGGTGTGGCCCGGAAAGAAGTTGGGGTTCGAAGGCGGAATGCCGTCCCGCGAGATGGCGGACACAATGGCGCTGCGTACGCCGTAATCGTACGACACCACGGATTCGTAGAGGCGGCGGCCCCAGCTCCAATCGATCAAAGAGAGGAGCCCAACCGCAACCCAGGCAGCGACGAGGAGCGCGTAGATCATGGTGCGCCTGTCGGTAGGCAAGCGGACGGAACCAGGTTCGCGAATGACGATGGCGACGAATACGAGCCAGAGCAGGCCGAAAGCGCACCAGGCGAGCGCGAGCGAACCGAGCCTCGACGCGAGATAGGCCGCGAGCGGGGCCACGCCGATCGAGAGCGGAACGCTCAGCGCGAAGCGGGTGGCGGGGTCGCGGCCGCGAAAGCCGATCAGGTCCGCCATCCATCCCACCGCGTAGCCGGGCACAAACCCGAACAGGCCGAATAGAAGGAACGCCCACAAGCTGGAACCCAGATCGAGCAGGAAGAAGTTCCGGACCATATCGGCTCAGGTCCCAACACTAACAGCATGGTGGCCGCCAGTTCAACCGAGAGCAGCGGAGCCGGCAACTTGTTAGAATCCAAGTCATCCCGGCGAATTGGAGGAACGATGAAGAATATCCTGTTTACGCTCTTGCTTTCTATCTGTGCGCGGCCGTTACTCGCCCAAGGAGCTCCGCCGCAGGGTGGGGCCGATCAGCCCTACACGATGGAGTATTACTACAAGGTGCAATGGGGACACCAGCAGGAATTCCTGCAACTTTTCCTCAAGAACCATTACCCGCTGCTGCAAAAGGTGGTCGAGAGTGGGCGTATGCTCTCGGTGAAGATTGAGACCCCGTCGAACCACATGACCGAGGAATCGCGCTGGGATTACCGGGTGACGATCCGCTTCAAGAACTCCACCGCGGCGACCACCGCGAACCCGGACGAAGAGCGGTTCATCCGCCAGCTCTGGCCCGACCATGCGACCTACGAGCGCGAAGAACAACGGCGCTTCGAGATCCTTTTGTCACATTGGGATCTTCCCGTGGGCGACATTACACCGGCGAAGAAGTAGCCGAATCGCCTAGGGCGCGAAGGCGGGTGTTTTCCGCTCCGGGCAGGGCTAACTACTTCCGGCGCAAAATGTGGTTTTTCCGTTTAAAACCGCTCCGTGAGAACCCGTGAAGAAATATAGCCACCGATGAACACCGATAAACACGGATGAAGAAAATCAAGAAGTTCCGGCGCTGGTCCTGGTAGGATGAAGCATATGCAGCTCAACATCCGGTTGCTCCGGGAAACGGACGGACGCTGGATTGCCGACATTCCTGAACTTCCGGGCGTGACCGTTTACGGCACTACTCCGGAGGAAGCGACGCTAAAGGTCAAGGCCCTTGCGCTGCGCGTAATCGCGGAGGAAATCGAACACGGGGAAATGAAGCCCGCGGCCGACACATTGCGGTTTTCCATTGCCGCATGAGCGAATGGCCCGCGACAAAGGCTCGGCGGGTGCTCGGGGCCTTGTAACGCATCGGGTGGCGCATTGTCCGCACGTCCGGATCTCACCGGACGCTGCGGCGGGAGGGATGGCCCCAATGCCGTTTCGCTTATCACGACAAAGAGGAACTGCTAAGCATACTGGTTCGCGCCCGGAAGATCTGTAGCGCGCCGCCTTCCCGGCGCCTGCCGGTTTGGCCGTGTTACACTCCCAGCATGCCAGCGCCGCGCGAACCGATTGACGATCCGCCGCCTTTTCTCGGCACCTGGCGGCGCGTCTATGGCGCGGTATTACTATACTTGGCGGCGCTGATCGGCCTGCTGGCTGTGTTCACTCACGCTTACCGATGAGGACCCTCGACTGGATCGTCTTGCTCTCCTCGCTGATTTCGATCGTCGCGTACGGCTTGTACCGCAGCCGCGGCAGCAGCACGGTGGATCGTTATCTGCTGGCCGGAAGAACCATGCCGTGGTACGCCATGGGGCTATCCATTATGGCCACCCAGGCATCGGCGATCACGTTCATTTCCACCACCGGACAGTCTTATACCGACGGAATGCGCTTCGTGCAGGCTTACTTCGGCCTACCGATTGCGATGGTGGTGGTGTGTGCCACGGTGGTTCCGGCTTTCCATCACGCCCGCGTCTTCACGGCTTATGAATACCTGGAGAAGCGATTCGATTCCAAGACCCGAACCCTGGCGAGCCTGATCTTTCTGGCGCAGCGCGGCTTGTCGGCGGGGCTCACCATCTATGCCCCCGCCATCGTGCTGAGCGTGCTTCTGGGCTGGCCGGAACGTGTCACCACCACGCTCATGGGCGCGACGGTGATCTCGTACACGGTGATGGGCGGAATCAAAGCGGTGACGTGGAGTGACGTGCAACAGATGGGCGTGATCCTCTTAGGCTTGGTGGTGGCATTGATCACCGTTTTTGTGCTGCTGCCGCATTCGGTTTCGATCGGCGACGCCGTCTATCTGGCCGGGGCGGCGGGCCGCTTGAACGCGGTGACCACCAACTTCGCCTGGAACGACCAATTCAACCTGTGGAGCGGCCTCTTCGGCAGCACCTTTCTGTTTCTGTCGTACTTCGGGTGCGACCAGTCGCAGGTGCAGCGCTATCTCACCGGCAAATCCGTTTCCGAGAGCAGGATAGGGCTGTTGTTCAATGCGGTGGCCAAAATCCCGATGCAGTTCTTTGTTCTCTTCATCGGCGCGATGGTTTTCGTGTTCTATCTGTTCAACAGTCCGCCGCTGTTATTTCAGCGCGTGGAGCTCGAACGCATTCAGGCGTCGCCCGATTATGCAGCCATCGAGCAGGATTACCAGCGAGGGGTGGAACACCGCCGCCAGGCGGCCCTCAATCTGGCGCGGGCGCATCGCGAAGGCGCCGCGGATCGAAGCGCGGATCCAACCCTGGTAACGGAATACCGGGCGGCGGAACGCGAAGTGGATACGGCACGGACCAAAGCCGCCGCTTTGGTGCCGCGGATGGGCGGTGAAGAAGGTTTTAGAGATACCAACTACATTTTTCTTTCCTTCGTCATTCGTTACCTGCCGCCCGGCCTGGTGGGACTGGTGATTGCGGTGGTCTTCGCCGCCACCATGTCGGCCAGCTCCGGCGAAATCAACTCGCTGGCTACGGTGACCGTGATCGACCTCTATCGCCGCTACGTTCGCCCCAAGGCGAGCGACCATCACCAGGTGATAGCGGCACGCTGGGCCACGTTGTTTTGGGGCGTTTACGCGGTGGCGTTCGCCGGATGGGGCAAGCGGCTAGGGTCGTTGATTGTTGCCGTCAACGTGGTGGGGTCGTTATTCTATGGCTCGCTGCTGGGCTGCTTCGTGATTGCATTCGCATTGAAGAAAGTGCGGGGCACAGCCACCTTCATCGGCATGATTGCCGGCGAAGCGGCGATCTTCTGGGCATTTCTCCACGGCGGCATTTCGTATCTCTGGTTCAATGTGATTGGCTGCGCGGTGGTAGTGGGCGTGGCGCTGCTGGTAACGGCAGTTTGGCCGGAGCGTACAGACCAGCCGGCTGGAGCGTAATGCCACATAGTTTCGCGTAAGTTGTAGGGCGGACTCCCTCGGGTGCTTAACCGGCTGCCGGCCGGCTCTGCGGAGACTTGGTGCTTGGGGAGAAGAGCGGGACGAGGGCGTCCCGCGCGGACCGGCGCGGTCCGCCCTACTACATGGCGGGGCAGTTGTAATTGGAAGCCGCCGAGCGGAGCATCCATTCGGCCCGATCGGGAAACCCGGCGGCGCGATAGGTTTCCGCGCCACGAACAGTCTGCCCCAGACCCGCGAACCCGCGCGGAACGCGCCCCGATGAGTCGGGGCGCTGCAGGCAGGAGTGCCGGGCAGAAGTGCCGGCAGAAGTGCCGGCAGAAGTGCCCGCGCCACAACATCCCCCCGGCCGCCCTTCCTGACGGTCGCGGCTCGGTTACGGGCACTGAAAGTTGGAAGCTGCCGCGCTGAGCACCTGAGCAGCCGCGCTGGGCCGTCCGGCGGTTTGGTACGCTTCGGCCAGATTGCGGGCGCCCTGGCAAATTTGGCTCCGCACCAAAGGGCAGTCCCGGTTGATGAACGTGCCGGAGCTGGTCTGCTGGAGTGCGCAGCTTTGCGGAAAGGCCTGGCGGTAGAGCGAAGCCAGCTCCGCGGTGAGGCGTTCTTGGGCTGGATCGAGCAAGATTCCTTCGACCAATGACATCGCCGCTCGCGGCATGTCTCCCATACCCGCGTAGATGGCGGAAAGTTCTTCGGAGAATTCTGGAATCGGTTTTAGGGAGCGGCCAAAGCGCAGTGCGGAAATGGCGTCTTCGGGCTGCCCGATGCGCTCATAGACCCTGCCGAGCTCGAGGTAAGCCGGCACGTTGTCGATCATCACAGCGCCGTCGCCGGCTCGGCGCCGTTGAGCATCATCGATAGCGCGGGCTCGCAGCAGGGTTGCGAGCGCTTTCCGGTACCACTCGGCGCGGGCCGCGGGCGTGGCCGCGTCGTCCCCCTTCAGCCGCTCGCACATGCCGGTTATGTAGTAAGCGCCCCAGCTATACTGACCCACAGCGGGTTTCAGAAACTCCGCGATCAGGAGCGGTTTCAGAATCTCAATAGCCCGCTGCCCCTGGGCGAGCGCCGGATCCACCAGCTTGCGGTCGCTGGTGATCATCATGGAGCCGAGCAGGTAGTGGCCCTTGGCGCTATTGGGCGACTCGACTGTCACGGCGGTGAACAGCGTCCGCTCGTCGCGCCAATCGTCGTTGCGGAGCGAAGTACGCGCCGCGAGGACGAGCGCGAGAACGCCGGCAACACCTAGAAGCGCGTTGCGGTCGCGGCAAATCCGGCTCAGAGCAAGGGCCGCCAACCCGGCCACACCTACCGCCGGCAGATAGAGAAAGCGCTCGGCGAAAATCGTGCCGATGCGAAACAGCAGGTTGGACGTGGGCGCGAGCGCGGCGAAAGTCAGCCCGATCAGGAAAAACACGGGCTTGGCGCGGCGAAAGGCCCAAACCGCAAGGGCCGCGGCAGCCAGGCAAACCGCCAGGCTGAGGATCGCCTGCCAATCCTGCCAATCGTCGAGTTTCCACCGGAACAAGGGGATCTGGTTGTAAGAGTAGTCCGCCGAAAGGTGCTGCGGCCAACACATCTTCCAGAGGCCCAGGCCTAGCGCTTTGATGGCGGTGACGCGCGCCGTCCAGAAATCGGCAGCCATGAGGGGATTGTCGATCACCGCGACGGCCGCGACGGGCGTTCCCGCCAGCATCCGGCCGCGCAGCCAGAAAAACAGAATGTAGCCAGGCGCGAGCGCGGCATAGGCGGGCCAGCGTTGTTTCCAGAGAAGCGGTTCGGTGCGCGTCAAGTCCCAGAGCAACATGGCCGCCACCAGCACGATGGCGCTTTCCTTGGAAAAAATGCCGATAGCGCCGATCAGCCCAAGAGCCGCCAGGCGATACATTCGTGAGCGGCCCAGGGCGTTCCTCGCGCAGGCATAGCATAGCAATCCCCCGAGCACACTGGCAGCCGCCAGCAGATCGGCCCGGCCCACCACGTTGGTCACCGATTCGGTCAGCACCGGGTGCACCGCCCACAACGCCGCCATCACCCATGCCGGGGTTGTTTCGCCGAACAACATGAGGCCCAGCGCATATACCAGCGCGATGTTGATTGCGTGCAGCCCGAAGTTGACCCAGTGGTATCCGGCCGGCGAGGCGCCGTCGCCAAGCACCGCCCAATTGAACAGGTAGGTGAGAGTGGTGAAGGGGCGATACAAGCCGGTGGAGTTGTTGGTGGACCAATATTCGGTGGAAAAGATCAGCCGCAGGTTCTCGGCTGTGGCCGCGTGGATGCGTGTGTCCTTGAGAACGATGGTTTGATTATCGAAAATCAGCCCGGCGCGAAACGAATTCGAATACGCAGCCAGCGCCAGCAGCCAAATGGCTGCCAGTCGTGCGACATGGGGCCGCAGACGCGAGCCGATGGCGGACAGGCCGCTATGCTGAGTTTCCGCGGTTGCCGCGGCGAGAGGAGCCGGTTCCCGCTTTCGGTTCTGTTTCCTGGCCCCAGCCATTCAGAAAGTTTTGTGCTCCGTTCGCGCGCAGGATTCTCGTCGAGGATACATTCCGAGCCGTATTGTAGCGTGAACCGCACGGCTCCAGAACCGGCCATGGCAGGTGCAGGCTCCGAAATCCTGGTGTCGTGGAATTCAGGTTGAGCCAGGGTTCGGCGACCGAGGAGGGGTGGGACAGACCATCGCTTTCCGTGGTCTGTCAGGCTCTCGGCAGGCCACAGCCCCTGACAGACGACAAAAAACGATCGTCTGTCCATCGTCTGTCCCACTGGACGGTCGCGGTTGATTTCGCGGGGATTGAGGATGACGGAACTGCTTTACATTCCCCGGGGTCCGCCCCACATTGCGGCAAGCCGCAAACGAAGTTGGCGATGTCATCGGTCGAAGTGGGGCGCTGGCAGGCGGCACCGCCCGTCCCACCACTGGGGCACTCGGACTGGAGGGCAGACCACATAAAACGATGGTCTGCCCCACGGTCGAATCGTCGCGGCGAAGTCGACAAGATTGTCACAAGGCCATCTTACTGCCCCGCGGGAGTCACGGCCGGCGCCGGTGCCGGCGGGCTTGGCTTGCCGGCGTCCAGATGATCCCAGTTCAGGATGGCATTGAACGCCAGCATAAAGGCGCCCTGGGTTTGCCAGCGCCAGAAAGGACGCAAGGCGAACATGACAATGTGTCCCTTGCCGAGCGGAACGTCCACCAGGGCGGCGCGTCCGGATATGGCGCTGCCTCCGGCGATGGTTCCGGAAAGCAGCATCTCGCTGGGATTGGTGGGGAACTGCAGGATCACGCGCGGCCGGCTTTCGCTCGAGACCGCGCCGCGTCCGGCCGGTCCACCGCGGCCGCCTTCGCCAGCTTCTCCGCCCGCCGCTGCGCGTCCGCCGCGCCCGCCGCGGCCCGCACGGCCGCCGGTAGCTGGCGACTCGGCAGCTTCACTGGCGTCCAGCGGCGACACGCTCATGGTCGTCACATTGGGAAACACGTTCTGGCCTTCGCCGCCATTCACCGGGCCGGTGAAGGCTCCGCGGCCACCGCCACCGAATCCGCCAAACCCGCCGAAACCGCCGGCCTCCACATGGAGCACCGGGTCCTGATTGAAATATACCGGCAGGTCCTTGCCATCGTACCCGTAGGCGATGGGGCTGGCTTTGTCCGCAAACACACCGCGCAGAATCGATCCGCGCGCGAAGAAATTGGCCGGATGCTCCACCGTTACGCCAGCCGCCAGGTCGTACTCGGCCATCAACGCCGCGGTGGACCCTTCGGTGATCAACAGACCGCCTTCCTCGACGAACTTGGCCAGTTCCGCCATGCCTTCCATACCCATGCCGCCGCGAATGTCGTCGCTCGAATCGAGATTGCCGAAGCTCGGCGTCTCGGTCGTTTTCTTGTAGGGAACGGGCGCAGTCCCCGTGACCGGTACTCCATTGATCATGGATTGCGACGTGCCGCCTATGTGCGGAAATAGGATCACGTCGTACTTGGCGCGCAGGCCGCCCTCCTTCAGCTTCTGATCGGCGAAGTAGGTGTACGGCACGCCGTAATAATCGAGAGCCGCCCGCACCCAACCTTCATCCTGGGTACGCGACCACGAGTGCACGTAACCGATCCGCGGCATGGTCAGCTCGTGCGTCTTGACTTGCGGCGCCGCGGCAACCGCCCAGGCCGAAAGCCCCAGATCCTTGAGCTGCGCCTCCACGTGGGCGCGGTCGGCACTGGGCAGAATTACGGCGCCGGCGCGGAACTTGTGGCCATCGAGCTCGAAATCCTCTTCCGCGGCCAGCGCCTGAACCGCCGGATTCAGCATGCGGAAGCGCATCAGGTTGTTGTCGCTGGTATGATCGACCACCAGAACGGCGCCGCTCCCTTCCACTCCGCCGGCAGCCTTGGCATCCGCCTTCAGCAATGTCATGGGGTGCTCCAGAACGGACTTGTCGTGCACCGCGGTCAGCTTCACGTCGCGCAGGTATTGCATGGTCCAGCCGGTATCGTCGTAGGGCCGCGGATTGGTCGGCGCATAGGCCTGCAAGCTGGTATACATATCCACCAGCGTGCGGTAGGGCTGGTCGGCGCGAACGATGTAATCTCCCGCGGCCACCGAAAGCTTGCCGGCCTCGAAAGCCGAATCGGCGGTGTGGACCTCCACGCCCTGGCGGCGCAGCTCGTTCACCATGTCCGCGGCATCGGCCTTGCGCCGCTGCGCCGCCGGTATCACCCATGCATTCGGGCTATCGGCGCCGTTCTTCCCCTTGTCGATGGAGCGCTGGTTCTTCAGATAGTAATTTTCCAGGTACAGCTCGCGATTCTTGGCGACTTGGTTCAAGGCAATCAGAATGGCGGATTCCTGGATGTTGGTATTGTTGCGCGGTCCCCATTTCACCGAAGGCAGCGGCGGATTGGGCCGGAACCATTCGCGGCTGGTCGAGTTCACCGGGAGTTGCAGGTTCTCGGTAACATCCGGACCGTAGCTCTGGACTTCATAAAACCGGCCGAACGAATTGTGCGTGAGCGCGATCCAGAACAGATAATTCGGCACCCAGCCGTCGTAATAACCGTAAGTCCAAACGCCCGGCACACCGCGCTTGGCCATTTCCATGATTTCGGTTTCGCCCAGCAGCCACCATTCGTCGACGGAAATCGGATCGAGCGAAATGTTGTACGGCCCCGTGCCGGTGGAGACGTAGAGATACGACACGCTTTCGTGCAGGTCGTGCAGGATGGTGGGGTGCCATTCCAGCACGCCGCGGGTGAAGCTTCGGGTCATTTGCAGGTATTGGCCCATGCCGTCGCGATTGTCGTCGTGCTGCACATATTTGCCCCAGTACATCATCAGCGAATTGCGCTGCACGCCGTGTTCCTTGCCGTAGTAATACGCGTCCACCACTTTTTCGCGCCCATCCACTTCGAGCACCGGCGTGATGAAGGTGATCACGTTGTTGCGGATCTGCTGAACGAAGGGAGTCTCTTCCACGATCAGCCGGTACGCCAGCTCGATGAGCATCTCCGGGCCGCCGGTCTCCGGCGAATGGATGCCGCTGTTCATCCAGTAGATGGGCTTGGCGGTATGCACCAGTTGCTTGGCTTCGACTGCGCTGATCTGGCGCGGGTCGCCCAGCTTGGCCAGCATGTCTTTGTACTTGTCGAGATCTTTGAGGGTGGCTTCGTCGGCGATGGCCAGCACTACAATATCGCGGCCTTCTTCGGTGGTGCCCATCTTCCAGAAGCGGGCGCGGGGAGAAGCCTTGGCCAGCGCCTGGTAGTAGCGCTCGATGTCGGCGGCATGCGTGAGCTCGCCCGGCTTGCCCGGGATCCGTCCCAGGAACTTGAGCGGAGAAGGCACCGTGTCGGAAGCGGGCATATGGTCCACCAGCTCAGTGGTGAAGCGCGGATCTTGCAGATATTCGTGGATCAGCTTGGTGTATTCTTCGTCCAGCTTTTGCGGGGCGGGTTCCACCGCGGTCGAGCTCGAAGCCGCGGCCGGCTTCGGCTTCTTGGCTTGAGCCGGCGCCGCGGCGGATGCCGTCCAAACAGCGAGCAGTGCCGCGAGCAACGCCGCAGGCATGCCGCCAGTGGCGGAGAAACGACGAATCATATGCAAGACCTCCCGATTGTCCCGGTCCTGACTCCGGACCGGTTCTAGCATTTATACCGCATTGCGAGCGTGTGGGATAGATGTGGGGGAGGATGGTATCCTGCCGTGAGCAGGCCTTT
The DNA here is from genome assembly GCA_049511335.1 of Bryobacteraceae bacterium. Classification (GTDB taxonomy): domain Bacteria; phylum Acidobacteriota; class Terriglobia; order Bryobacterales; family Bryobacteraceae; genus JBEKYD01. The sequence continues at coordinate 18,417 of JBEKYD010000095.1, forward strand.
TGGCCTGGACTTGACCAGAGCCTGCGTGTCTAAATTACTGAGAAGGCCGCGCAATAACCAAAGCTTCCTTCCGCGTCAGACCCCTGCCCGCCAAAACCGCCGCAACACCGAGCAGCGCGCCTATGCCTAAGTCCCGCCAGAATGCCGCATCCGGACCGCTCTGCCAGATAAGGGAGGCGGCGCGCGGAACTCCCCAGCGCCAGGCGATGAGGTACTCCAAAGCGTCGCCGCCGCCGTGAATGACCAACGCCGGCAAGATGGAACCGGTGCGGTAAGTAATCGCTCCATAGATCACCGAGATCGCCAGTAGATACGGCACTCTGGGGAGGGTGGCGCTGACGCCGTGACTGAAGTGTATGGCGGCAAAGACAAGCGAGACAATCGCGATCGCCGCTACCGGCCCGTGCTGCCGTTCGATCGCCGATTGCATGTAGCCTCTGAATCCGGCTTCCTCCGCAATGCCGGACACCATACCCGCCATCAGCATGGCGGCCAGCACGGTGAACCAGGGATACCGTGAAAAGTCCGGCACGGCCGAAGCTGGAAGGCGAACCAACCTTCCGTAAGCGCCCTGCAACAGGACCGCTGCCGCTACAGCCAAAATCCCCGAGGCCATCGCCCAAAGCCACACCCTCGCCGGCAACCCCCGCGCGCGAAAGCGGTCGCGCCGCGACTGGGCATTCTTCGCCGGCCAGCCCCAACCGTTCAGATAGCGCCAGTACAGAGTCAGGTAAAGCGCCATGGCAAGCACGGCCCACGGAGGCGAGCCCGGGTGCCTGAAATTGACGGCAACCAGAATCGACCAAGGGAACTCCCCGGCCACCATGACGGCCAACCCCGTCAAAACGGCCCAGATCACCCGAGTAGACATGTGTGAACGCCTTTCAGGGTAGATTACGTCCGCGGGTTGGTTTTAGGTCGGAAAAAGCTCGAGAAGTGCGAAAATCGCTTTGAGCAGGTGCTCGTTGGCTCCGACCTCAGCACACCCCAGCGGACCGCGGTCTGGCGCGGGCTCTGGTATTCTGAAGGCTTGATCCCCTCTCGCTTTTTCCACCTGGCGGCACTGGTTTCGGTTTCGGCCGCTCTCGCCGCGGTCTCCCCGTTGAAGGCTGCGCAGAACAACGTTCTGCTCGATAGCATGGCCGAGGAACTTACCCGGAACTTCAACGTTCTCAAGCAAAAAGCCGATCCGCCGCCATACTTTCTGAGCTACGAGGTGACGGAAAGCGATTACGCCACCATTAACGGCACTTTGGGCGCGATCGACTCCACCAACCGGGCCAAGAAGCGGACGCTCGATATTTCGGTGCGCGTGGGCTCGCCCCAACTCGATAACTATCGCCGCGTGAGCGGAGGCGGGCGGGGCGCGGGCAGCGGCCGGGTGACCGCCGGAGCGTTGCTGACGTTTGAAGATAACCCCAACTCCATTCGCCAGCGACTGTGGCTCGAAACCGACCGGGCGTACCGGGCGGCTTCGGAACGATTTATCCGCATCAAAACCAACAGCCAGGTGCAGGTGGCGAATCGCGACGCGTCCGGGGATTTTTCGAGCGAGCCGCCTTCGGTGTCGGTCGGCCAGCCGCACAAACTGCAATTCGACCGGGAAACCTGGACCGAGCGGGTGCGGCGGCTCTCGGCGCGCTTCGGCAACTACCCGAGTGTGCTGAACTCGCGCCTGATGGTGGTGTGCCAGGACGAGACCAGGTATTTCGTCAACACCGAGGGCTCGCGCTTGGTTTGGGGGCGGGGCTACGCGCGGGTCTTGATTACCGCATCCGGCAAAGCGGCCGACGGAACGGATGTGGAACAGTTTGAGACCTTTGAAGCTCTCGAGCCGGATGGATTGCCCGACGATAAGGCGCTGCAGGCGGCTATCGATCAGGTGGCCGGCGACGTAGTGGCGCTCTTAAAGGCGCCCGAAACGGAGCCGTTCGTGGGCCCGGCGATTTTCTCGGGCAAAGCCGCCGGTGTGTTTTTCCATGAAATTTTCGGACACCGCGTGGAAGGACACCGCCAGAAGGACGAGAGCGAAGGCCAGACCTTCACCAAGAGCGTGGGAGAAAAGGTGCTGCCGGATTTCCTCTCGGTGGTGTTCGACCCGACCAAGCGGAAGATCGGCGGAGTGGATTTGAACGGCTGGTACGACTACGACGACGAGGGTGTGAAAGCGCGCCCGGTGCTGGCGGTGGAGAACGGGGTATTGAAGACGTTCCTGATGTCGCGCTCACCCATCGAGGGATTCGATCGTTCCAACAGCCACGGACGCCGCGAGCCCGGCTATGAACCGGTTTCGCGCCAGTCGAACCTGATCGTGGAAAGTTCGCGCACGGTTTCGGGCGACCGGTTGCGGGCCATGCTGGTGGAAGAAGCCAAGCGGCAGTCGAAACCGTACGGGTTGTATTTCCGCGATATCACCGGCGGATTCACCACCACCACGCGGAACGGCATGCAGGCGTTCAAGGTGATTCCCATCGTGGTGTACCGGGTGTATGTGGATGGAAGGCCGGACGAGCTGGTGCGGGGCGCCGATATTGTCGGTACGCCGCTGGCGAGCTTTGCCAAAATTCTGGCCACCGGCGATCGCCCCGAGGTTTTCAACGGCTACTGCGGAGCCGAGTCGGGCAGCGTGCCGGTATCGGCGGTATCGCCGGCGATTCTGGTTTCGGAAATCGAGATCGAGAAGAAAGCCAAAGCCAACGATCGGCCCCCGCTGTTGGGGCAGCCCACCTCGGTTGAGCCGAAGGGAGGGTCGCGGTGAGGCGAGACAATGTGGCCCAGGGCGGAGGATGGCCAGAGCCCGTGGGGCAGGTTGGTAACCTGCGGCGGGTTGGAAACCCGCTTCCGGAAGCTTCCCAGCAGCCCGCGGAAGGCCGATTGACAATCGGCCGCAGGATGCCATCCTGCCCCACAAATGTCGATCTGTCAATCTTGCGGGTCTCGGTGGCTGCCCTCTGCCTCCTGGCCGCCGCGGGAGCCATTTACGCGCAAACGCCCGACGATCCAGCCTTGCGCGCCATGCACGACGAAGCCCTCCGCTCCTTGACCCTGGCCGTCGCCAATCTGGAAAAACCGTACTTCGTCGAGTATCTGCTGGACCACGAGGACGTGTTTACCGTCTCGGCCGCGCTGGGCGGATTGATGGAGCGCAACCGCGAGAGAATTCAAGCGCCGGAAGTGCATGTGCGCGTGGGCGACTACAAGTTTGACAACGGCAATTTCGCCGGCGGCGGGCCGTCGGGCGCGCGCTTCCGGGAACCGTTTCCGCTCGAAGGCTCCTACGATCTGGTGCGCCGCTATTTCTGGCTGTCCACCGACGCGGCTTATAAAAGCGCCGTGGAAGCGCTCGCGCGCAAGCGGGCGACGCTGCGGAATGTGTCGGAGGGCGGCGGCCGGCTGGACGATTTCGGCCGCGTGGCGCCGCTCGTCCGGGTGCGGGAACTGGGCCATTTGTCGCTCGACGAAGATGCCTGGGCGGCCCGCGTGCGGAGCCTTTCCGCGGTGTTCGCGGGCTATCCCGGTTTGAAGGATTCGCGCGTCGATTTGGAGGCCAATGCCGGTGGCTACTACGTGGTGAATTCCGAAGGCGCCGAGGTCCGCGTGCCGGAAGACGTCACCTTTCTTCGCATGCGCGCCATGGCGCAGAGCTCGGATGGGTCGACGGTGCGGGACATCGCCAGCTTCCATGCCATCGAACCCTCCGGAATGCCGGGTGAGGCGGAGCTGTCGGCTGCTGCGCGCGAGTTGGCGGCCCACGTGACCGCGCTGGCGGCGGCGCCCAAGGGCGAGGATTACAACGGTCCGGTGCTGTTTGAGGGTGCGGCTGGCGCCCAGTTGTTCGCCGAGTTGGTGGGGCGCAACGTGATCTTGGCGCGGCGGCCGGACGGAGGACGGGGCGGCGCATTTCTGGCCAGCGAATACGAAGGGCGGGTGGGCTCGCGCGTGCTGCCGGATTCGTTCGATGTGGTGGACGATCCCACCCAGAAGGAATGGCAAGGCCGTCCCCTGTTTGGCGCGTATGAAGTGGATCGGGAAGGCGTGGCGGCGCAGCCGGTCAGCTTGATCGAAAAGGGCGTGCTCAAAACTTTTCTGCTCACCCGCCAGCCCGTCAAAGGAATGCCGGGTTCGAACGGGCACGCGCGCCTGCCGGGCCTCTACGGCGCTTCCGATGCCGGTATCGGCAACCTTTTTGTGCGCTCCACCGAGGCGTCCCCCGCGGGCGGATTGAAGCAAAAGCTGATCGAAGCCGTTCAGGCTCGGGGCAAACCCTACGGCATCCTCGTGCGCAAGCTGGATTTTCCGTCTTCGGCGCCGTTCGACGAAGTGCGGCGGCTGTTGAGCGAGACCGCCGGCATGGCGCAGCCGGTGAGCCCTCCGGTACTGGCGTACAAAGTGTATCCGGATGGCCGTGAGGAGTTGATTCGCGGGGTCGAGTTCAAAGGGTTGAACGCCCGCGCTCTCAAGGATATTCTCGTGGCCGGAGACGACGCCAACGTTTTCGAATATATGGACAACGGCGCTCCCCTGGCGGTGTTGGGCGCGGGCTCGTTCACCATCGAAGCCTCGGTGGTGGCGCCGTCCGTGTTGATCGACGATCTGGAGCTCCGTCCGGTTGAGGAGGAGCAGCCCAAGCTGCCGGTGGTGCCGCCGCCGCAGTTGATCAAGACAGAGCCGATCGCTCCCGAGCCGGTAAAGTAGGCAAGTCTGGTGTTCCGCTTACTGGGGCGATACGTCTTCCGCGAGGTGGTGACCAGCGCGCTGCTGGGAACCCTGCTGGCGACCTTCATTATTTTTCTGGAATACGCGGACAAGTTGTTCGCCGCCCTGGTGAGCTCGAACAACGTGGGCTTTGGCACCGTGCTGGCACTGCTGGGCTGGACGCTGCCGCCGGTGTTGCCGCTCACCATTCCGTTCGGCGTCTTGGTGGGGATTTTGATCGGGCTGGGGCGCATGGCGGCGGATGGCGAAATCGTAGCCATGCGGGCGGCCGGCGTTTCCAGCCGCGCCGTAATCGCGCCCGTGCTGGCGTTCGCGGCGCTGGGGATGGGCCTGGCGGCATACGCGGAGCTGCGCCTGACGCCGCTCGCATATCGCCAGAGCACCCATATCCTGAACGACATTCTGGCTACCCAGTTATCGGCGGAGATCGAACCGCGCGTATTCAATGAGAACTTCCCCAACCGGATTCTCTACGTGGACGATGTCATTGCCGGGCAGGTGGCTAAGTGGAAAGGCGTGTTCGTAGCCGATATCACTCCGCCGGAGCAGCGCCAGAACGGGATGCGCGACAAAGCCGACGGTCCCATGATCACCCTGGCCCGCGAAGCCATTGCCGTCTCGGACCCGCACCGTAACCGGATCGAGCTGACGCTGGAGGATTACACCCAGCATGAGATGGGCAAGGACCGCCGCGCCAACGACAGCTCCGCCCCCTTCGGCGCGCAGGCGCTGGACGCCTCGCCGCCCGATGTCAAGACCCTGCGCTCCAGCGCCATGAACACCCGCGAGCTGCTGCGCTATCCCCGCAACGGTCCCGACTACACCGAAGTCCAAATCGAGCTCCACAAGCGTTTTTCGCTGCCGGTGGCCTGCATCACCTTGGCCCTGGTGGGGATTCCGCTGGGCGTGGCCACGCGCAAGGGCGGCAAATCGGCCGGGTACGTGATTGCGCTGTTCCTGGGATTCTTCTGCTACAACCTGTCTTCGCTGGCGTTGATCGGAGTGGCCAAACAGCATACCCTGCCGGTACCGGTGGCTCTGTGGCTGCCCAACGCGGCATTTTTCCTGGCGGGAGTGATCTTTCTCTACCGGATGGAATCGCCGGGCGACCGCGACCTGTTGGGCTGGCTGAATGAAGCCTTCGGGCGCGTGGTGG
>JBEKYD010000096.1:0-24108 GCA_049511335.1 Bryobacteraceae bacterium
GGCGCGCTTGGCGAAGGCAGCCGCGATACCCACCAGACCCACGATGGCGAGGCCGGTACCTGCGCACAATTCCACCGCTGTCCGGTAATAGATCCAAGCCAAACGCCAGTTTCCGTGCCCCGGATAGGTTGCGTTTCCCTGTATCGCGAGGGCCGAATACGGCCCCGAATAGAAATCGAGGGGATGGCCATTGAGCCACCAGTTATAGAACAGCCACCAGAGCGGTGCAGCCGCGGCGATGGCCGAAAACAGGATGGCCGCCGTCCACCGCTTCTTTGCCGTCAGGAAGAAGTAGAGTGCGACGAACGGCAGCAGGAACCAGCCGTCGTATCGCGACATCGTAGCCGCGCCGGCAGCCACACCGGCGGCAATCACCCAGAACCATCCCTGGGTGGATTGGAACCGCACCGTAAAGTAGAGCAGCGCCAGGAAGGCCGCCCAGAAGCAGGGTTCCGACATGGGCGTGGCCTGCAGATAGAGCACGTTGGGATTGAGGGCGAATAAGGCCGCGGCCACTGCGCCCGCCGTGGCACCGAACAGTCTACCGGCCGACGCGAACAGAAACGCGCCGGCTATGACGAAACAAGTCGCGCTGGGAATGGTTCCGGCCAAGCCGCTGTGCCACCAGGCGTCCACGCGAACGAAGGGCAGCATCAGCAGGTGCGGCAAGGGAAGCCAAGGCGAGCCCATCTGATCGTAGCCGGGGGCGCGCGAATCGAGAATCCGGCGCGCGATATTCAGGTGGGCTTCGGCGTCGCCGTAATAGCACGTCCAGCCGTGGGCGAAGACAAACCAGGCCGCCGCGGCGCTCAACACCGCCAGGCAGGCGACGGCAATCAGAACCCTGTGCAGGCTTCAAACTCCCGGTAGCGGGCGTCGATTTCTTCGCGGGTGAGCGTTCGGAAGCGATCCACGCCGAATTTCTCGCAGCAGAAGCTGCCCATCACCGAACCATAGATCACCGCGCGCCGCAGCTCGACGGGATCGATTTGAGCCGCGCGATCGATTCCGCGTCCGGCGAGATACCCGATGAACCCGCCGGCAAAGCAATCGCCCGCGCCGGTAGGGTCGAAGACTTCCTCCAGAAGGTACCCGGGCGCGATGAAGTGGCCATCTTTGCGAAAGAGAATGGCTCCGTATTCGCCGCGCTTGATCACCAGCGTATGCGGCCCCATGTCGAGGATGCGGGCCGCGGCCTGGCGCAGATTTTGCTCACCGGACAGCATGCGCGCCTCGGCGTCGTTGATCAGCAGAAAATCCCACTCGGCGATGGTGGCCAGCAGCTCCGCGCGGAAATCTCGGATCCAGTAATTCATGGTGTCGCCGCCGGCCAGCTTCAGCCCGTTCATCTGCGCGCGCACGGTCTTTTGCAGCGCCGGCTGAATGTTGCCCAGCAGCAAGTAGGGCGCGTGGCGATAGGATTCCGGCAGCTTGGGCGCGAAATCGGCGAAGACGTTGAGATCGGTGCGGAGCGTGGTGCGGTCGTTCATATCGGCCGAATAGACGCCCGCCCAGAAAAATGTCTTTCCTCCGGCGACCCGATCGAGGCCGGCCAGATCGATCTTCCGCGAGGCGAGAAAATCAACGTCCTCTTTGGCGAAATCGTCGCCGACCACGGCCACGATCTTCACCTGGATGAAATAGGCGGCGGAGAGAGCGATATAAGTGGCCGCTCCGCCCAACATGCGATCCACTTTTCCGTGCGGCGTTTCCACGCCGTCATAAGCGACAGAACCGACAACGACCAGGGACATGTGAAGAGAAGATTGTAACAGGGGATGAACAGCGCAAGAGCCTCACGCCGGGCCCGGTAGGTTACAATCGAAATGATGAGCGAAACGCAAATGCTCACAGCGGCGCTGGCTACTGTCCCCACGTTCGTCGTGGTTCTGGTGGGAATCCTGCTGAATAACAGCAGGCTCAGCGATCTGCGGTCCTATATCGATGTTCGGTTCTCGGCCATCGATCAGCGCTTCTCCGATATGGAAAGAGTCAACGAAGCCCGCACGAACCTGATCCTCGGAAAAATTGAGGACATCGATTCGCGCCTCAGTCGGTTGGAAAGCCGCTTCACGCACTGACGGCGGGGCGCTCAGGTAGAGAGTCCAGCCGTCAAGTGGGGGAGTAGAACGCTTTGCGCTGGCTGACCCACTCCACGTTTCCTACCTCACCTGCGGGAATCCCAAATCCACCTTGCTCGTCCCCGGATCCGGCCATCTACTCGTCACCAGCTTCGCGCGGGTGTAGAACTGCACGCCCTCCGGACCGTACATGTGCAGATCGCCGAACAGCGACGCCTTCCAGCCGCCGAAGCTGTAATACGACACCGGCACCGGAATCGGCACATTGATGCCCACCATGCCCACTTCGCAATCGAACTGGAACTGGCGCGCGGCGCCGCCATCGCGGGTGAAGATGGCCGTGCCGTTGCCGTAGCGGTTTTCGTTGATCATGCGCAGACCCTCCGCATAGGAGCCGACCCGCACTACGCTCAGCACCGGTCCGAAAATCTCGTCTTCGTAGCAGCGCGTTCCCGGCTTCACGTTGTCCAGCAAGCTCGCGCCCAGGAAGAAGCCGGAGCGTTTGGTGGCCGCGTCTTTGCGGCCATCAACCACCACGTCGGCGCCTTCGCGCTGCGCGGCTTCCAGGTACGAGGCCACGCGGTCACGATGTTCGCGTGTGATCAGCGGGCCCATTTCGTTGCCCTCTTCGAGGCCGGGTCCAACGCGGATCTTGCTCATGCGTTCGCGAATCGCGGTGATGAGCGGATCGGCCACGGCTCCTACCGCCAGCACCACGGATATCGCCATGCACCGTTCGCCGGCCGACCCGAAGCCCGCGGAAACCGCGGCGTCCGCCGCCATGCCGATATCGGCATCGGGCAGCACCAGCATGTGATTCTTGGCCCCGCCCAGCGCTTGCACCCGTTTGCCGTTGCGCGTGGCGGTCTCATAAATGGCTTTCGCCACCGGAGTGGAGCCCACGAAGCTGATGGCCTTCACATCGGGGTGTTCGAGCAGCCGGTCCACAGCCACCTTATCGCCCTGAACTACGTTGAAGACGCCGTCGGGAACGCCGGCCTGACGAACCAGATCGGCCATGAGCAGGCTCGCGGAGGGATCTTTTTCGGAGGGCTTCAGGATGAACGTGTTGCCGCACGCGATGGCGTTGGCGAACATCCACATCGGCACCATGGCGGGAAAGTTGAATGGGGTGATTCCCGCCACCACGCCCAGCGGCTGGCGGATCTGGTAGACGTCCACACCGCGGCTGGCCTGTTCGGAATAACCGCCTTTGAGCAGATTGGGGATGCCGCAGGCAAACTCGATGTTTTCCAGGCCGCGCGCCACCTCGCCCAGCGCGTCCGCCACGGTCTTGCCGTGTTCGAGCGCCAACATCTCGGCAATCTGGCGGCGATGCCGTTCCACCAGGTCGCGCAGCTTGAACATGCATTCGGCGCGCCGTGAAAGGGCGCTGGCGCGCCAGGAGGTGAAAGCCTCGCGCGCAACCGCGACCGCTTCATCCACTTCGGCCGCGCTGGCGAAATCCACGTGGGCTTGCGTTTCACCGGTGGCCGGGTTGTAGACCACCCCGGTACGTCCTGAGCGCGAGGGCGCCAGTTTTCCGCCGATCCAATGATTGACTGTCCGAATGCCCACTGCCGTTTCCACTGCCATAACGTCTCCTTTCGTGGCGCACGCACTCTGCGTGCCGCGTCGAGTCTCAACTCGACGCCTCTTTGCCCTGGTGCAATTAGCCCTTCGTGCGGTGCCGAAGACCGCTCCCTCACGGTCGCGGCTCGGAACTACCGCCGATCCAGGCCATCGCTTTGTCCGCCAGCTTATCGAATGCCGCCACCGACAGCTCCAAGTGCTCTTCTCGCGTATCTTCTATTTTATTGTGGCTGATGCCGCCCACCGATTGGACGAACATCATCACCGTGGGAATCCCCGCCCGCGAAACTTCGGCTGCGTCGTGCAGCGGGCCGGACGGTAACCGGTGCGATTTTCCGGCCACCTCGCGAATGGCCGCTTCGCACAGGTCGAGCAAGTGCGGGTGAAAGGCGATCGGCTCGATGCTCCAGATGCGCGACCACTCCACCGTGCAGTTTTCTTCGGCGGCAAAGCGGTAGCTGGCTTCGCGGGCTTCGCGGAACATTTGCGCCAGCACGGCGGCATCCAGGTCGCGCTGATCGAGCGCGGCCTCGCACCGTCCCACCACCGCCGTGACGATGCCGGGGAAAGTCTTCACGCTGCCCATGGTGCAAACCGCGTCGGGATGTTTGCGGGCGATGGGGCGGATTTCGAGCGCCAGTTTGGCCGCGGCCGCCAGGGCATCCTTGCGCGCGTTCATGGGCGTGGAGCCGGAATGCGCTTCCTGCCCATAAAAGGTGATGGCGTGCCGCTCCACGCCTTTGGTGCCCAACACCACGCCCAGCGGCAGCCCGAGCGTTTCCAGTACCGGCCCCTGTTCGATGTGCAACTCGATATAGGTGGCGGCGTTTTTTTGCTCGGCGGCGGCCTCGGGGAACCGGTCGATCTCGATGCCGCAGCGGCGCAGCGCGTCTTCCAGGCGAATGCCTTCGCGATCCGCGCGCACCCGGTCGGCGGCAATGCTGTGAGTTCCCGCGAATGCCGACGAGCCCAGCAGGCTGCGGCCGAAGCGCGCGCCTTCTTCATCCGCCCAATCCACCAGGCGAACCGTCACCGGCGGACGGCCCTGATATTGGTCCGCGATCCGGCGCAACACCTCGAGGCCGGCCAGCACGTTCAGGCATCCGTCCAGCCATCCGCCGTTGGGAACCGAATCCAGGTGGCCGCCGATCAGCAGCGCCTTTTCCGATTGGCCGCGAAGCGTCACCCAATTGTTACCGGCCGCATCCAGATGGTGCTCCACCGGAAGGCCGTCCAGCTTTCCCGCGAACCATTCGCGCGCCTTCAGCCAGGTGTCGGTCCACGCCACCCGCTGGGAGCCGTGCGCATCGCCCGTCAGCGCCCGCAGTTCCTTTAACTCGCCGACTGTCCGCTTGGGATCGAGACCCATAGATCTCCTTTCGTGTTACCGAGACCTAGAGTAGCAAGGGTCGCCCTGCCACGGTACGAGGGCGTCCTGGACGACACACTCATCCGGACGCGCGCCAATCAAGTACCCAATGTATTTTCGGTGACCGACAAGCTGGTTGTCCTCGGTAAGGAGAAGAAAGAGGGTAAGTAACCCGCACCGGCGCCGGGAAGCGCCTGCGGCAGTTTACTCCAGCCCGGCGTTCCGTAGCAGGCGGCGCAAAGCCCGCTCGCCGCCGGCGCCGCGCGCTTCCCCGGCGATTCTTCCGTCGGCATCGATAAGAACGTAGAGCGGATACGCCCTGGCATCGAACAGAGCGGCCAGGTTCGTATTTTCCATCAGGACAATCGGGACGGCGCGCGGGGAGTCAGCCAAATATCGCCGCACCTTCTTCCGCGACTCGCCCGCGTTGACGGCCAGCACCAGGAGCCCTTTGTCCGAGAACTCGCGCCAAACCACATCTACCGCCTCCTGATCTCGACGGCAGTATTGACACCAGGTGGCCCAGAACTGTAATAGCACCACCTTTCCCTTCACGGCATCGTTCGTGAATCTTTGGCCGTCTATGGTGATGGCAGTAAACTTCGGCATTAACTGCCCCGTGTCGTCTCCTGCCGCGACACCGCACGTCAGGAGCGCCATGGCGACATATAAGCACATAATCAGAGTCTAATATATGTATTCGCGAAATAACAGCCGGAATGGGGTTTCATTTCTTCTAATCCGGGAGCAGGCCAAAGGCCTACTCCACAGAGTTCTTACACGGTTTGCTGGGGCTGCCCGGCTATGCCAGATGCGCTTCCAGCCAGTCGAGCATTTGCCGCTGGCGATCGGCTTCTCCCATACGAACTTCCAGGTTCACGTAGCGCACCTGGCGGGCGGCGGCGCGGCGCGATAGCGAGCCATCGTCGGGTGCGCGCACGTACTGCTCCAAAACCACGTTGTAGGGAGACTTGGCCAAAGCGTCGAAATCGGCCTTGTCGGTGCACAGGAAAAAAGCGTGGGGATTGTCGGGCTCGCGCAGCGACATCTGCTCTCCAATCGGCTTTTCGCTGAGCACCGAATAGCCCGTGTTATTGTGCAGAGCCACCATCAAGCCGTTGTCGGGCGGAAAGATGGCATGAAGCAGCTTCTTGCGGCCGCGGTCCAGCTCATCCAGGGCTTGGTTCACTTCCGCGGCCGTCCAGGCGGGATTGAGCGACCTCAAGTTGGCCGCGGCGCCGTAGCGCGAGAACATGCGATTGGGATCGATTTTCCCGTTGCCGATCGGCACGTCGCGCGTCTGGCTTTCAATCAAGAAAGCCCTGCCCTTGTGGCTGGCGATGTGTTTTTCCAGCACTTCGCGGGCGGTTTGTTCGTCGCCATGAATCCACAGATACCGGCGCGAAGAGCGGCCGTGATAGACGATGCGGAAACTGGCATCGGCAATGGCGACTTGCTTGGGCCGGAACCAGGGCGTCCAGCCGAACAAAGTGCCGCCCAAGCCGGCGAACAGAAAATCGCGCCGGGTAGAAAAGTGCGTAGAAGAGTGCATCGTGCGCTTACCGGAAGTCATTCAAGTGTTCCTTACTCATTCTCTTGCGGAGGCTTCTTGTGCTTGGGTTTGCGGCGCTCGGATTTGGGCTGAATCGTGCGCCCGGCGGGGATGGGGCCAACCCGTTCGCGGGCGATCGATTGGATCTCCTTGCCCAGATCAAAGGCTTTTTTCTTCCGCGCCAACCAGCCTCCGCACCGCGCCGGCCAAAGCGGCCGGGCCGAACGGCTTTTGCAGAAACGCCACGCGACCAGGGGCGGCCGCTTCGAGTGACGTCATATCGACAGGATAGCCGCTGGCGGCCAGCACCCGCAGCTTCGGATTGGCGCTCAGCATCCGCAATGCCAGCTCCTCAACGCCGATTCCGGCCATGGTGCCGTCCAGTACAGCCACATCGAACTCACCCCGCGCCGCTTCAACCGTTGACCACGCCTCCTCGGTGGTGCCCACATCCGTGACGATAAAACCCTGCCGCCCGAGAAATACCGCCATCATCTTCAGCAGCGCGGGCTCGTCGTCGACAATCAGAACACGGTGGCTTGCTTGGCCCATATCCGACGCCAAGTTCGCAGGATAGCGCAAAATCGGGCGAAGGTGCTTTTGGCGGCCGCTCCGATGCGCCGCGCTCCGCCCTAAAGCCTCCAGAACCGCCTCAAGACTCGGTCTCTTCGGGATTCCTCTCGGCTTTGGCTTTTTGAGATTTTTCCCCGGCGGCGCCACTAACTTGTCGGGCGTTAAAGTTCAGCTCCGGGAGACCAATCATGAGACGAACGCGGGTTCCGTTCCTACCGTGCGCAGTCGTTCTGTTGCTCGGCGCCGCGGCCACCGGGCCGGAGCCCCTGGCCGGACAGACCCTGAAAATCGCACCCGGGGCGACCTCTCCGCAGGGTGATTCCGACAATGTACGGCTGACTGCGGCGCCGGCGGCCACAACAGGAGCCCTGTTTACTTTTAACGGGTTTGCGACCACGGCGGGGCTTACGCTGGCCGGCAATGCAGGCACAACATCGACCAGCGATGGGACGGTGTTGCGGCTGACTCCCGCAACCAGTTTCCAGAGTGGCGCGGCATACAGCACGACGCCCGTTACGCTCGGAAACAATGCCACTTTCAGCACCCGCTTCCAGTTCCGTTTGACGAATCCAGGCGGGTGGGATCCGGCCGACGGAATCACATTCGTGCTGGGAACAAGCACCACGGGCTTGGGGGCGACCGGCGGTGGCATGGGTTACCAAGGCATCAGCGGCAACAGCGTCGCCATCGAGTTCGACACTTATAACAATGCCGGCGACGGCCTCGGCGACGACGACGGCAACAGCAGCAATCATGTAGCCATCGACACCAATGGCAATCTGACGAACACCGGCCTTACCAACGTATACAACCACCAGTCCTGCGGTTTTACCAACGGCACTCCACCGCAAAGCCTCTACTCAGTTCCCGGCTGCATGTCGAATGGGGACCTCTGGACGGCCAACATCAGCTACGACGGTTCGAGCCTGACCGTGACGGTCACCGATCCGGCGGAGGCGTCGAGTTTCACCGCGATCGGTAGCTATGCCATCAATCTTGCGTCCCTGCTCGGCCAGAACACCGCGTTCGTCGGCTTTACGACTGGCACCGGGCTGGGCTGGGAGAATCACGATATCGTGAATTGGACATTTGCGAATACGGCGCAGATCTGTTCCTATAGCTTGGCGGCAGGCGCGCCGAATCCGCCTGCCTTCACCGGCGCGGGCGGTAGTGGGACAGCCACCGTCACGGCAGGCGCCGGCTGCTCCTGGTCGGCGACCAGCGGCAATCCGAGCTGGCTTGCGACCAGCAGCGCCGGCAGCGGCAACGGCACCGTGAACTACAGCGTGGCCGCCAACACGGGTGCGGCGCGTACCGGCACGCTGACGATTGCGGGCGTCACCTTTACGGTTTCCCAGGCGGGAGGGGCTACGAGCGGTTGCTCCTACGACGTCAACCCCACGAGCGTCCACGCCACGGCGACGGGGCTGAGCAGCACGCTGCTGGTTTCCACCAACAGCGGGTGCACGTGGACGGCCAGCGCGCCTTCCGGGGTGACCTGGATCACGCTGAATCCGGTGTCCGGCAGCGGCGCGGGCGCGGTGGGCTATTCGATTGCGGCCAACACGGGCGCCACCCGCAGCACCACTCTTACCGTGGCCGGGACCGCGGTAACGGTGTCGCAGGATGCCTCCCCAAGCTGCACCTACACTTTGAGCGCTGCCAGCAGCCCTCTGATTTCGGGCGTGGGCGGGGCGGGAAGCGTAGCGGTAACGCTGGCGGGAACGGGTTGCGGGGCCTGGAACGTGGCGCCGCCGTCGGTGAGTTGGGTGCACGTCGCCGGCGGGAGCGGCTCCACTTCCAGCGGGACGGTGAGCTACAGCGTGGATTCCAATACCGCGAATTCCAGCCGCACCACCACGCTGACGGTGGCCAACCAGAGCTACACTGTGCAGCAGGCCGCGGCTCCCTGCACGTATGCGCTGGGCTCGGCCGGCAGCGGCTCATTGGCCGCGGGCGGCGCCAGCGGAAGTCTTCACGTCACCGCGGCCGGCACTGCCTGCACCTGGTCGATTACCCTGCCCACCGACGCCGCCTCGCAGTGGATTCACGTGATTTCAGCCCTGAACGCCATGCTCTCGGGCGACGTGAGTTACACGGTGGATCCAAACAACACGACAAGCGCGCGGAGCCTGGCGCTGACGTTGAACGGCAAGAACCCGGCCACCACCCTCACCTACACGGTGAGCCAGGCTGCGGGGGCGGCCAACACGGCGCCCGGGCCGATCGTGAACCCGAACGGGGTTGTGAACGCGGCCAGCTTTATCTCCGCCAATCTGCCGGCCGGCTCCATTGCTCAGGGGTCCTTCTTTTCGATCTTCGGCAACGGGCTGGGACCGGCCAATCCGGGGCTCAGCGCCACCAGCTATCCGCTGGGCGCCAACCTGGGCGGCGTGAGCGTGAAGGTGACGCAGGGCTCGACATCGGTGAATGCCATTCCACTGTTTGTGGCGCAATACCAGATCAACGCGGTGATGCCTTCCAACACCCCGGCCGGCACGGTGCAGGTGACGGTGAGCTATGGCGGCCTCACCAGCGCACCGGCTGCGGTGCAGGTGGTACCGGCGAACTTCGGGGCATTCACGGTGTCCGGCGGGCGCGGGCCGGGAATCGTTCAGAATTATGTCTCGGCGACGCAGACGCCGCTCAACATGACCAGTCTTACGGCGGCGCCGGGAGACACCGTGATCCTGTGGGGCACCGGGCTGGGGCCGCTGCCGGGAGGCGCTTCCGACACGCAGCCGGCGCCGGCGGCCTCGCTGCCGGTCGCGGTGCAGGTGGAGCTGGGAAACCTGACGATCTCACCGGCCTATGCGGGGCGCGCGCCGGGACTGGCGGGCGTGGACCAGATCGACTTCCAGCTTCCTCTCAACGCGACCCTGGGCTGCTACGTTCCCTTGCAGGTGGTTGTGAACGGCAATGCCAGCAACACGGTGACGATGGCGATCAACGGCAACCGCCAGCCCTGTTCGGACAGCAGTCCTTTCAGCGCCACGTCGCGCAATGGCGGCAGGAATGCCAGCATTGGATTGGCGCGCCTGTCGTACACGGATCCCACCAATGCCCTAAAGATCGGCAACGGAACCGTGGATATCGCGCTGGGGACGTTCAACCAGTCGCCGGGAGTCGGCACCCTTGGGTTCTCGCTGTTCGCTTCCCTGCCGCCGATGAACACTTGTACGTCCTACAACAATGTCGGCGGTTTGAATAGCCTGCTCGGCGGACAACTGCCGTCCTCCGGCAACGGGGCGGTGCCTTTGGACGCGGGGCCGGCCATCGCGATCCAGGGCCCGAACGGGGTCGAAGGCGCATCCTATTCGGACTCGGACTCGCAGGTAAGCCCCTATTTGGGTGTGCTCGGTACCGGAGGCGGATGGGCGGCCCTTGGTTTGGGGCCCAGTACGCCTTTCCTGGATCCGGGGACCTACACCGTTTCCGGGCCCGGGGGAAAGGACGTGGGTCCCTTCCACTACACCATGCAGGTTCCCTCCGGGGCGGCCTGGACGAATCGCGATTCGATCACGGTGGTGGACCGGAGCAAAGCGCTCACGATCCTCTGGAGCGGGGGCAACCCTTCGACCCAGGCGGTAGCGATCTTCGGCTACTCCAGCAACCCGGATTCGAACCTGTCCGGCGGGTTTGCATGTCTCTCCGACATGGCGCCGCAGAGCTTCACGGTGCCGTCCAACTTCCTGGCCAACCTGCCGGCGACGCCGACAACCAATCCGGGGAACGCGATCTCGGCTCTTGTATTCGTGACCGTGCCCACGGCCAGCCAGTTCGTCACATTCGGCACCAGTGCGCCGCCCTCTTTGGATAGCGGGCTGGGCTATTACGCCGTGGGTGAACTAAGGAACAACGTGAAGTTTCAGTAAATCAGGGGTGTCGCCAGCCGCAGCGCCCGTGCGCCGTGCGCCCGTCTCCACGAACCGACTCCCTCGTGTACACTAAAATGTGGGTTCCCAAGCCGATCTTCAATCCGCGGTCGACCGGTTGAACGCTGTCCGCCGGGAGATCTCGAAAATCATTGTGGGACAGGACGACGTGGTGGAAGGCGTCTTAATCTGCCTTCTGGCGGGAGGCCACGTGCTGCTGGAGGGCGTGCCAGGCTTGGGCAAAACCACACTGCTGCGCACTCTCGCCAGGACGCTCCACCTGAAATATTCCCGGATTCAGTTCACCCCCGATCTGATGCCGGCCGACATCGTCGGCAGCATGATCATAGACACCGACGATCACGGCGGCAAGGTGCTGCGCTTCCAGCCGGGGCCGGTCTTCGCCAACCTCGTGCTGGCCGACGAGATCAACCGCGCCACGCCCAAAACCCAGTCGGCCCTGCTCGAAGCCATGCAGGAGCGCACCGTGACCAGCGGCACCGTTACGCACGAGCTGGAGCGGCCTTTTCTGGTCATGGCCACCCAGAATCCCATCGAAATGGAAGGCACCTACCCGCTGCCGGAGGCCCAGATCGATCGCTTCCTCATGAAGATCCTGGTGGCTTATCCCAGCCGCGAGGAGCTCGGCCGCATCGTGGAGCGGACCATTGCGCGCGAGGAAATCGCCCCCGACGCGGTGCTCGACCGGGAAGAGATTTTGCAGGTGCGACAGGTGTGCCGCCGCGTGCTGGTGGCGCCGCATGTGCAGGAGTATGCCATTCAACTGGTGATGGCCACCCAGCCGGAGCAGAGGGAAGCTCATCCGCTGGCTCGCAAATACGTGCGTTACGGCAGCTCGCCACGCGGCGCCCAGGCGTTGGTGGAATGCGGACGCGTGCTGGCGCTGATGCGCGGGCGCTTCCACCTGGCCGCCGAAGATGTGCGCCAGGTGGCGCCCTCGGTGCTGCGCCATCGCATCATTCTGAATTTCGACGCCCACGCCGACGGCCAGACCCCCGAGACCATCCTGACCGATCTCATCCAGGACGTAACCGCGCAAGTTTCCGCCGCGTAGGAAGCGTATGGCCGCCGAGCCGATCCTCAATCGGGAATTTTTGGAAAAGCTGGAGCGTCTGACGATCCTGTGGCAGCGGTCGTTCGCCGGGTTGGTCGGCGGTCATAATCTCTCGCGCCTGGCCGGGCCGGGCCAGGAGTTTCTGGACCACCGTAATTTTCATAACGGAGACGACCTGCGCGCGGTGAACTGGCGCGCCTACCTGCGCCTGGAGAAGCTTTTTCTGAAGATGTTCCAAACCGAACCGCGCGTGCCCTTGCGCATGCTGGTGGATACCAGCGACTCCATGCTGGCGCACGGAGGCGTCAAGTTCGAATACGCGCGCCGCCTGGCCGCGGCGCTGTGCTACGTGGGATTGGTCCGGCTGGACAGCATCGAGGTGCACGGTTTCACCCGCCGGATTTCGAGGCGCGTGATTTCGAGCGGCGGACGCCACCGCTTTCCCGGCGTCATGGACAGCATCGCCGCCATCGCCGCCGGCGGCGCCACCGACTACCAGGCCATGGTGCGCGAATTCATCGAATCCTATCCGCAGCGCGGCCTGGCGATTATCATTTCCGATTTTCTCGACGATCACGGCTGCGAGCGCGCGCTCGAATACCTCTCCGATTTCGGCCACGAGCTGATGCTGCTGCAGTTGTGGGCGCCCCAGGACCGGACGCCGCCCTGGCTGGGGGAACTGGAGCTGCGCGATGCCGAGAGCGGCGAGCACCTGAAGCTCGATTTCGACGAGGGCGCGCGCGCCCGCTACACACGTGCTTTCGACGAGTTTTCGGCGGGCATCGAGACCGTGGCTTTGCGCAGCGGCGGCCGCTACGCGGGGATTTCCACCGATCTGCCGCTGGAGGAGGCGGTCTTCGGCGAGCTGATCCGCGCGCGGGGAATCGCATGAGGAGAGAGGTTGCTGAAAAGAGCTTTCACAGGCTCTCCAGAATGGGTTTCTGGAGAGTCTAATGCCACATACTTTTCGCAAGAGCCGGCGCATCATCATTAGTAGGGCGGACCCCCTGGTCCGCGCGGGACGCCCTCGTCCCGCTCTTTTCCCCACGCGTCAAGTCTCCGACACCAGCGATGAGCCGGCCGGGGGGCCGGCTGCGGACCAGGGGGTCCGCCCTACAACTGGTGTGTCACAGACACAAAAGTATGCGGTATTAGACTTTAGCCTGTGGTCTCCTAGCCAGGGGAAGCAGCCCTTTTCAGCACGCTCCGAGGCCCCGTGTACTTTCTGAACCTATCCCTGGCGCAGTTTCTGGCCGTATTCGGCTCGGTGGCGGCCATCTCGGTCGCGCTGTATCTTCTGGATCGGTCCCGCCGCAGGCAGGTGGTCTCCACGCTGCGTTTTTGGATCGCCGCGGAGCAGCCGGCAGCGGCGGCGCGGCGTCACCATATTCAGCAGCCATGGTCGCTGGTGCTGCAATTGCTCGGCATGGCGCTACTGCTGCTGGCCATTGCGCAGTTGCGATTCGGCGCCTCCGCCGAAGCCGGCCGCGACCACGTGTTGGTTCTCGACACCTCGGCCTGGATGGCCGCCCGCTCCGGCAATCATGCTCTGATGGACGTGGCCCGCCTTCGCGCCATCCAATACGTGCGCTCGCTCCCGCACCGCGATCGGGTGATGCTGGTGCGCGCCGATGGCCTGGCCACGCCCGCCACGTCTTTCGAGCCCGACCGCGGCAAGCTCGAAGCTGCCATTCGCGCCTCCCAGCCTTCGTCCACCGCGCTGCATCTCGAACAGGCACTGGCCTTCGCTCAGCATGTTCTGAGCCAGGATGGCCGCAATGCCGGCGAAATCGCCTTCGCCGGTTCGAACCGCACTGTAGATCCAGACACCGCCGCCGTTCCTCCCGCCAATTTGCGCACATTGCTGGTGAACGATTCGGTGGAGAATTGCGGCTTGCGCAAAATCGGCCTGCGCCGCTCGGCCGCCGACCCGGAGGAGTGGGAGATCTTCGTTTCGGCTCGAAACTATGCTGCCACTGGGAGCGCCGCGGGCAGCCGCACCGTCATCGTTTCCGTGAATTTCGGACCACCCCAAGCGCCCACCCGCGTACCTGTCGGAAGCCGCCGGCTGACGCTTGACGCCGGCGCCGATGGCGAAGCCGATTTCACCTGGCGCACCTCAGCGGCGGGAATTCTGGCCGTGACGCTGACCCCGCACGATGCCTTTCCCGAGGACGACCACGTGGAATTAGAATTGCCCGCCCAGCCCACTTTGGCGGTGACCGTATATTCCGCCGAGCCGGACTTGCTGCGGCCGGTGCTGTCCTCGCTCCCGCACGTCGCGGCGGTTTACCGCCTGCCCGCGGAATATCGCCCCAACGACTCCGGCTTGGTCATTCTGGACCGTTTCGCGCCTGCCCAGCGGCCGCGCGCGGATTCGGTATGGATCGATCCGCCCGCCAACGGTTCGCCCGTGCCCATCCGTACGCAAGTGCAAAACGTCCCGTTTGCGCGCTGGGACGCCGGCGATCCGCTCTCCGCCGGGATGCGCGCCAAGGATTTTCAGTTGGACCACGCCTCGGTTTTCGAAGCGGCTCCGAGCGACGTGCGCATCGGCGAAGTGGAGGCCGGCCCGGTGGTGGTGGCGCGGCCCGGCGTGCCCAAAATCGCCGTGCTGGGATTTCATCCGGGACGCACCGGCATGCGCTACACCCTGGCCACGCCGCTGCTGTTTGCCAACCTGGTGCGCTGGGCTTCGCCGGAGATTTTCCGGCGCTCGGAGTTTAGCGCCACCAGCGTGGGCGCCATCCAGCTCGTGCTGGACCAGACCGAGGAGCCCTCCGCCATCAAAGTCAGCGCCGACGATGGCAAACCCGTGCCTTTCACCCTTTCCGGCCGCACTGTCGGCTTCTTTGCCGGCGCGCCGGGCAACGTGCGCGTGGTGGCGGGCGACCGCGAATACGATTACTCCCTCACCTTGCCGGAGTTGGCCGAAACGCGGTGGACGCCGCCTTCTGGCGCGCGCCGCGGATTGCCTCATTTTGCCGCCGCGGCAGAAGCCGTGACCGACATCTGGCCTTTGCTGGCGCTTTTGGGCGGAGTCGCGCTCATCGCTGAGTATCTGCTGTTCGCCCGTTTCCGCCGCGCGCGCGGATCCGTAAGGCCGTTGCCGATCCGGACTCGCCGAGCCGCCGCCCGCCCGGCCGAGGTGCGCCGATGAGCTTCGCACGTGGCGGGCTAAAGCCTAACGCCACATACTTTTCGCAAGGCGGCACGGCATCGTTAGTAGGGCGGACCCCCTGGTCCGCGCGGGACGCCCTCGTCCCGCTCTTCTCCGCGGGAATCCAGCCTCGATGCGGGCGAAGAGCCGGCCGGGGGGCCGGCTGCGGACCAGGGGGTCCGCCCTACAGCTCCGGAGCCGTGCAATGACTTTCGTCCGCCCCTGGCTCCTGCTCTTCGCTCTAGCCCCCGTGGTCTGGGCCATGTGGGACTGGCGTAACTCCACTCGCCGTTTGGCGCTGGCTCTCAAAGCCGCCTCCATGACCGCCATCCTGCTGGCCCTCGCCGAACCCACTGTCCATGTGGTCGAAAGCAAGGTTGCGGTGGCATTACTGGCCGATACCTCCGCCAGCCTCACGCCCGCCGACCTGCGCACCGAATCGATTCTCGCCGACATGCTCGAACGCGCCCGCGGCCGCCATTGGATGCGCGTCATTCCCTTCGCCCGCGGCACCCGCGTCGCCACGCGCGAAGAGCGCGGCAAGCGTGGATGGCAGTTGCAATATACCGCCGGCGCCGGCGGCCGGGCCACCGACCTGGAATCCGCCATCCGCGACGGCGAAGCTGGCCTCCCGGCGGGGCTGGTGCCGCGCCTGCTGCTGGTTTCGGACGGCAACGCCAACCTGGGCAGCGTAGCCCGCGCGATTTGGCAGGCCGAGCAGTTGGCCATTCCCATCGATACGGCGCCGCTCGCCGGCCGCGCCAAGCCGCAGCTCTTGCTCGATTCGGTGAGCGTTCCCGGCCAGGTCTTCAGCGGAGAGCGCTTCCCGCTTGAGATCACCGTGGAATCGCCCGCCGCCGCGGATGGTACCGTGGAACTGACCGCTGATGGCCGCACCATCGGCTCGAACCGGGTCGCGCTCGACCGCGGCGTCAACCGCCTGCGCCTCGATGCCAGCGTGAACTCGGCGGGCGCCATTGCGCTGGCCGGGAAGATTGCCGCCGCCAACCTGGGCGAAACCCGCTTCGAAGACGCCGTGACCCTGCGCGGCCCGCGCGCGCTGGTGGTTTCGCGCGATCCCGCCGCCAGCGAAACCCATCTGGCCCACATCCTCGAGGCCAACCAGTTCACCATCGATCGCGCTCCCGACGGCGTGCCCGAGAAACTGGATGATTACCAGCTCGTGGTGATCAACAACTGGGACATGGAGCAGATTCCGGCGGCGCGCAAAGCCGCCTTGGAGCGGTATGTGAAGCGCGGCGGCGGCCTGGTGTGGATCGCCGGCGAGCACAACGTCTACGTCGATAAGCAGGGAAGGGAAGAGGACCCGCTGGAGCGAACCCTGCCCGCCCGCCTGGCCCCGCCGCGTTCGCCCGAAGGCACGGCGGTAGTCCTGATCATCGATAAGTCTTCCTCCATGGAAGGCCGCAAAATCGAGCTTGCCCGCCTGGCCGCTATCGGCGTGGTGGAAAATCTCCGTCCCATCGATTCGGTGGGCGTGCTGATCTTCGATAATTCGTTCGAGTGGGCGGTTCCCATTCGCAAAGCGACAGACCGCGCTTCCATCAACCGGTTGATCTCCGGCATTACGCCGGATGGCGGTACGCAGATCGCACCGGCCCTTACCGAGGCCTATCAAAAGGTCATGCCGGTGAGCGCTGCCTATAAGCACATCGTGCTGCTGACCGATGGAATTTCCGAGGAAGGCGACAGCCTGACGCTCTCCAAACAGGCTCTGGCCAGTCACGTCACCATTTCCACGGTGGGACTGGGGCAGGATGTGAATCGCACCTTCCTGGAGCGCGTGGCGGCCAGCGCCGAAGGCAAATCTTATTTTCTGAACGATCCGGCCGGGCTGGAGCAAATCCTATTGCGCGACGTGGAGGAGCACACCGGCATCACGGCCATCGAAAAATCGGTCACGCCTAGAATTCTAGAGCAGGCCGAAGTGCTGAACGGCGTCGATATGGCCCGTGCCCCGGCGCTGCGCGGCTACGTGCGATTTCAGTCTCGCCCCACAGCCGAGACGATTCTCGAAGCCGACCGCGGCGATCCGCTGCTGGTGCGATGGCAATACGGACTGGGGCGCGTGGCCGTGTTCACTTCCGACGCCAAGAACCGCTGGGCTTCCAACTGGGTCACCTGGCCCGGATTCGATCGCTTCTGGGCGAACATCTTCCACGACCTGCTGCCGCACGCGCCCGAAAGCGAAACCGCGGCCGATTTCGATCCGGCCTCGAACGAGCTGGTCGTAGATTACCGGCTTTCGTCGAACGTGGAGGAGCCGGCCGCCGGTCCCGACATCTTCGTGCTCGGCCCCGGCGGTTTTCAAGCGCCGCTCAAGGTGGGCAAAGTGACCGCCGGCCATTATCGCGGGCGGCTCGCCATCGGCTCCAGCCAGGGCTTGTTCCGCATTCGACCGCTGGCCGATTCCCGAGCCTTCCCGGAGGTCGGGTTCTACCGCCAGGAAGACGAGATGACCGAATACGGCAACAACGAGAGCCTGCTGCGCCAGATCGCCGCCGCCACCGGAGGCCGTTTCCGCCCCTCCCCGAGCCAGATTTTCGACGCCGGCGGACGCGGCGTGCACTCCACCATGCGCCTTTGGCCCTTGCTGCTGGCGCTGGCCCTGGTATTGAACTTGGTAGAGCTGTTTCTGCGCAAGTGGAAAGGCCTGCTCGAAACCGTCGGCCTCAAGCCGCGGCCGGTGGCAGCGTAGTTCGCTGCCATTCGCCGTGGCGCGGACTCTCAGTCTGCCGCGCCGGGACTCATCCCGGCGCTTTCATGCGCCAGCCAAACCTGCCCCGCCAGCAGCCGGGCGCTATCCTGTTTGCATGCGAATCCCGATTGTTTTAGCCTGCGCCCTCTCATTGTGTTTTGCCCAACAGACGCGCCACGAAGTCACCAACCCGCCTTCGGCCGCGGACCATAAGCCGAATAACCCGGAGGTGCCCGAGGCCTACGCCGTTTCCAGCCAGTTCGAGCGAGTGGTGATTTTCCGCTTCAAATACCAGGCCGACCTGCTCGCCGGCCTTCAAGACGTGATCAAGCAGAACCACATTCAGAACGCCGTGATCCTTTCCGGCGCGGGATCGGTGATCAGCTACCAGGTACACCAGGTGAGTAATCGCGACTTCCCGTCCAGGAACATGTTCGAGCAGGACCCCACCGCGCCGGCCGACCTGATCTCCATGAACGGCTTCGTCATGAACGGGCGTATCCACGCCCACATGACCTTGGCCAACCCGGAGAAAGCCTTCGGCGGCCACCTGGAACCCGGAACCAAGGTCTTTACCTTCGCTATTGTGGCTGTAGGTGTACTGCCCGACTCGCTGGACCTGACCAAGCTCGACAATAAGAACTACCGGTGAGTGCCAAACACGGCGGCCAGCCAGGCGGCGATTCGCTATAGAATTGGTAAATCACCGTTATGAATCGCCTACTACTCGCTCTGTTGTCTCTTGCCGCGATCGCCGGCAATGCCCCTGCGCAGAATCGCGTCTATGAGTTGCGCACCTACACCTGTTACGAAGGTAAGCTCGATGCGCTGAAGGCGCGCTTTCGCGACCACACCATCGCCATCTTCAAGCGTCATGGGATGGAAAGCGTCGGCTATTGGGTGCCGAGCGATCCCGCGCGCTCCAAGAACACGCTGATTCACATTCTCGCCCATCCCAGCCGAGAGGCGGCCGAAAAGAACTGGGCCGAATTCCGCGCCGACCCCGAATGGAAAAAGGTCTCCGCCGAATCGGAAGCCGCGGGCAAAATCGTCGAGAAGGTCGAATCGGTCTTCATGGATCCGACCGACTTTTCGCCGCTGAAATAAGTTCCGTCGTCTTCGGTCCGTCCGGAGAGCCGCGAGTCCGAGCCGCGACCGTGAGGGAGCGGTTTGCCGACGTCCGTCGATTGCGCTCCAGTTCAGTTCCGGCCCGGCCAATTCTCCGGGTGCAACAGACTAGCCACTAAGATGTCCTTCGTCTCACTTCCCGCCCCCCATCCCCTTCACCACCCCATCCACGGCCTTCACCCTTTCCCAAAACCCGGCCAACAGATCGAGCCGCAGCGCATTGGGTCCATCCGACAGCGCTCGCTCCGGCGCATCGTGCGTCTCCACGAAAATGCCATTCACGCCCACGGCTGCCGCCGCCCGCGCCAGCGGCTCGATGAACTCCGGCTGGCCGCTCGATTGCTTTCCCGCTCCGCCCGGAAGCTGCACGCTGTGGGTGGCGTCGAATACCACCGGCCATCCCGCGTCGCGCATGATCTTCAGGCCGCGCATATCCACCACCAGGTTGTTATAGCCGAAAGAAGAGCCGCGCTCGGTCAGCACCACTTGCGAGTTGCCGGTGGAGGCTACCTTTTCCGCGGCGCGAGGAATGTCGTGCGGCGCCACGAACTGGCCTTTCTTGATGTTGACGATCCGGCCGGTGCGTCCGGCCGCTTCGAGCAGGTCCGTCTGCCGACACAGGAACGCCGGAATCTGCAGAATGTCGGCCACTTCGGCCGCGGCTTCGGCCTGCGCGGGCTCGTGGATATCGGTCAGAATCGGGAAGCCTTCGGCTTTCACGCCCGCCAGAATCCGCAGCCCTTCCTTGAACCCAGGCCCGCGATACGCCCCCGCGCTGGTGCGGTTGGCCTTGTCGAAAGACGCCTTGAAAACGAAATCGCCCACCGCCTTTCGAATCGCTCGAGCCATGAAGTGCACATGCTCTTCGGATTCGATCACGCACGGGCCGGCGATCAGCACCAGCGGCTTCGCCGGCCCAAACGCCGCATACTCAATGGGCACGGAAGTAAACCGGCTCCGAAGCCGCCGGGCGCCGCAAGCGCTTCTGCCGATACTCGTGCGCCGCACCCACAAACGCCTTGAACAACGGATGCGGCTCCATGGGCTTCGACTTGAACTCGGGGTGGAATTGGCAGCCCAGGTACCAGGGGTGGTCGCCCAGCTCGCAGATCTCTACGTACGTGTTGTCCGGCGTTTCGCCGGTGATGCGCAGCCCCGCGGCCGTCAACTGCGCCTCGTATTCGCGGTTGAATTCGTAGCGGTGGCGATGGCGTTCGTTGATCTCGCGGGTGCCGTAGGCGCGCTGCGCGAAGCTGCCTTCCAGCAGCTTGCACGGCCAGCCGCCGAGGCGCATGGTGCCGCCCAGGTCCTCCACGCCCTTCAGCTCGCGCAGCTTGTAAATCACGCGGTGCGGCGTGCCCGGGTTGAACTCGGTGGAATCGGCATCCTCCAGCCCGCACACGTGGCGCGCGTATTCGATCACCATGGTCTGCATGCCCAGGCAGATGCCAAAATACGGCACTTTGCGCTCGCGGGCATAGCGAATGGCCTGCAGCATCCCCTCGATCCCGCGCTTTCCGAATCCGCCGGGAACCAGAATTCCGTCGTAACCCTCCAGTTCCTGCTCGCGGTTTTCCGCCGTCAGGTCTTCAGCCTCGATCCAGTGAATGTTCACTTTCAGCCCATGCGCCAGCCCGCCGTGGAGCAGCGCCTCTTTCAGGCTCTTGTAGGAATCCTCGTATTCCACGTACTTGCCCACCAGCCCGATGTTCACTTCGCCGGTCGGATTCTCCAGCCGATCGAGCATCGCCATCCATGCCGTCAAATCGCGCGGCGGCGCGTCCAGCTTCAACAGCCGCAGCACGATCTCGTCCACCCCTTCGTCGGCGAACCCGATCGGCACGGCGTAAACCGATTTCACGTCGCGCGCCGTCACCACCGCTTCCACGTCCACGTCGCAAAATAGCGCGATCTTCTCCTTCATCTCCTGCGAAATCAGCCGCTCCGACCGGCAGATCAAAATGTCCGGCTGAATACCGATGGCGCGCAGCTCCTTCACGCTGTGCTGCGTCGGCTTGGTCTTCAGCTCCCGCGCCGCCGCGATCCACGGCACCAGGGTGACGTGCACGAAACTGCAATTCGCGCGCCCTTGCTCGTGGCGCATCTGCCGGATGGCTTCGAGAAACGGCAGCGATTCGATATCGCCCACTGTCCCGCCGATCTCCACGATCACCACGTCCGCGTCCTGCGACACGCGCTTCATGGCCGCCTTGATTTCGTTGGTGACGTGCGGAATCACCTGCACCGTCTTGCCCAGGTAGTCGCCGCGCCGTTCGCGGGTGATGATGGTCTCGTAACTCCGGCCCGACGTCACGTTGTTGCTCTGCGTCAGCCGCGCGTGGGTGAAGCGTTCGTAGTGACCCAGATCGAGATCGGTTTCCGCGCCATCGTCGGTAACGAAGACTTCGCCGTGCTGAAACGGACTCATTGTGCCCGGATCCACGTTCAGATATGGGTCGCATTTCTGGCAAGTGACCTTGATCCCCCGGCTCTCCAGCAGGCACCCGATGGATGCCGCCGCAATCCCTTTGCCCAACGACGAGACCACCCCGCCGGTCACGAAAATATACTTCGCCATCCCCCTTACCTCCTCTCCATGGACATTTCAAATAGACGCGCCACGCACTCCAGGTCCGCGGGCGTATCCACCCCGATCGATTCGTACTCGGTTTCCGCCACGCGAATGCGGAAACCGTTTTCGAGTGCCCGAAGCTGCTCCAGCCGTTCGGTCCGCTCGAGCGGCCCTACCGGCAGCCCCGGGTAGGCGCACAAAAAATCCGTGCGATAGACATACAGCCCGATATGTTTGAAATAACGCGTATCGGCCGCCCGGTCGCGATCGAACGGAATCGGGCAGCGCGAAAAATACACGGCGTCGCCGGCCAGGTCGGTGACCACCTTCACCACGTTGGGATCGTCGATCTCGCGCGGATCTTCGATGCGTTTTTTGAGCGTGGCCATGGCCACGTCGGGGTCGTGCTCAACCGGCAAAACCGCGGCGTCGATGGCCGCCGGATCGATCAGCGGCTCGTCGCCCTGGATGTTCACCACGATATCGGCATTCTCGGACGCCGCCACTTCCGCTACCCGGTCGGTTCCCGAGGGGTGGTCGCTCCGGGTCATCCGCACCCGCGCGCCGAACTCCCGCGCCGCCTGGTAAATGCGGTCGTCGTCGGTGGCGATCACGACCGAAGTCAGATAGCGGGCCATGCGCGCGCGCTCATAAACGTGCTGCAACATGGGTTTTGAGGCGATGGGAGCGAGAGCTTTTCCGGGAAAACGAGAGGAACCGAACCGAGCGGGAATCACGCCCAGAATTTTACGCGGCACACGCTAGGTTACCACAAAAATCCGTGTGCTAGACTTGGGAAAGAAAGGATGGCTAGCGGCCATGCTGCCCTCCCTTATGAAGCTGTCGTGTGCGGGCATCTTCGGCCTCGGATTGTTGCTTTCCCTGAACGCCCAGGAGCAGTCCGTCAGCATTCCGCGCACCAAAACTCCTGAGAAAGCCGAGGTTTTGCCCAAGGCGAACATTAGGGTGGACAGCACCCTCGTGCTGATCCCGGTCACCGTGACCGACCCCATGAACCGCTTCGTCACCGGTCTGGAAAAAGAAAACTTTCGCCTGTTCGAGGATAAAAGGGAACAGGATATTTCGCAGTTCTCGAGCGAAGACGCGCCCCTTTCGGTGGGGGTGATTTTCGATTGCAGCGGCAGCATGGGTCACAAGCTTGAAAAGTCCCGCCTGGCGGTTTCCCAGTTCTTCAAAACCGCCAATCCGGAGGACGAATTCTTCCTGGTGCAGTTCAACGATACGGCCAGCCTGATTCAGCCATTTACTCGAAACCTGGAGGAGATCCAGAACCGTCTTACATTTACACAGTCCAAGGGCCGTACCGCGCTGCTCGATGCGGTGTATCTCGGGCTGCATGAAATGAAACGGGGCAAAAACCCGCGTAAGGCGTTGCTGATTATTTCCGACGGTGGCGACAATAACAGCCGCTACACCGAGAACGAGATCAAAGATCTGGTCAAGGAAGCCGACACCCAAATCTATGCCATCGGCATTTATGAAGATGCCGGCGCGCGCGGCCGTACGCCCGAGGAGGCCAGCGGGCCGGCCCTGCTCACCGAAATCGCCGAACAGACGGGTGGCCGGCAGTATTCGGTCGACAACCTGAATGAGCTGCCCGACGTCGCTGCCAAAATCGGCGTGGAGTTGCGCAACCAGTACGTGCTGGGATACAGCCCGCTGAACGCGCAGCGCGATGGCAAGTACCACCGTGTCCTGGTCAAGATCGTTCCGCCGCGCGGGCTGCCGCCGCTGCGGCCCTTCTGGAGACTGGGATATTATGCTCCCGTTCAATAAGCAAGTGAAGGTTATGATTCCGCTGGCTGGCACGCTGCTTGGCGCCGTTTTTCTGGGCACAGCTTTGTTGCTTCATGGCCAGCAGAAACCGCCCGCCGGCGCGCCCGACGAATCGGGAGCGGTCTTTCGCGCCGATACCCGCCTGGTGGTGTGTCACGCCACCGTGGTGGATAGAAGCGGGCACCTGGTAACCGACCTCAAGCAATCGGCGTTCACCGTCTACGAAAACGAAATTCAACAAACCGTCAAGGTCTTCAAACGCGAGGACGTGCCGGTTTCGCTCGGCCTGATCATCGACAATAGCGGCAGCATGCGCGAAAAAAGGGCCAAAGTGGCCGCCGCCGCCCTGGCCCTGGTCAAGGCCTCCAACCGCGACGATGAAGTCTTCGTGGTGAACTTCAACGATGAGGCTTTCCTCGACCTGCCGCACGGCAAGGATTTCACCAACGACATCGGCGAAATGGAAGAGGCCCTCAGCCGCATCGACGCCCGCGGCGGCACGGCCATGCGCGACGCCATCCGCATGTCCATCGATCACCTGAAGGAAAAGGCCCACCGCGACAAAAAGGTTCTGGTGGTGGTGACCGACGGCAACGATAATTCCAGCGTGATCA
>JBEKYD010000097.1:0-24080 GCA_049511335.1 Bryobacteraceae bacterium
CCCCTACCGGGCTTGCCTGCCGTGTTGGCTGGATCGCCAGGCGGGGCTGCGCCTTCCAGAAGGCCAATGCCAGAACGATCGTTATGGCTTGAATCGCCACCACGTTCAGCACGCAGGCCAACCATCCGCCGCGATTCCAGAAGTAGCCGGGCAACGCCGCGCCCAGGCTCCCGCCCGCGTAGTAGAACATGGCGTAGAGCCCCACCGCCGCCGCCCGCGCTTCCCGCGCCACCGCGCCCACATAGCTCGAAGCCGCCGAATGAGCGATGAAGACCCCGGAACAGCACAGCGCCAGCCCTGCCAGCACCGCCGGCAAGTGATGGATCAGCGTCAGCGCCATTCCGATCATTCCCCCGCCGAACGCCGCCACCAGCGCCCATCGGTGGCCCAGGCGGTCGATCGCGCGCCCGCCCACAGGCGTGATCGCCGCACCCGCCAGGTAAACCGTGAACAGCAGCCCCAGCGCCGTCGTGCCCAGTCCGAAGGGAGGCGCCGCCAGATAGAAATTCACGTACGTGAAGGTGGCGATCAGGGTAAACAACACGCCGAACCCCACGGCGTAGGTCGCGAGCAACCGCGGATTCGCCAGATGTTCCCCCATCCCCCGGATGGTGGCCCGAACCACTTCCCGCACCGCCGACGGCCGCCTGCTCCGCTGGCTATCGGGCGGCATCCATCTGGCCATCGCCAGCGCGCACCCCGCATCCAGAACGGCCAGCACCACGAACGACCATCGCCACCCCGCCTGCGCCGCTACCAGCGCCGCCACCATCCGGCCGCTGAAGCCGCCAATCACCGTTCCGGCCACGTATGCCGACATGGCAGCGCCCACCCCTTCCTTCCATTCTTCGTTGATGTAGGCGATGGTTACGGCGAAGATTCCCGGCGTGAATACGCCCTGCCAGAAACGCCAGAAAAGGAGCTGGCGCAGACTTCCGGCCTCCGCCGCGATCAGGATCGGCGCCGCCAGCAGGAACGCCGACCACACGATCACCCGCTTGCGCCCGAACCGGTCCGCCGCCGCTCCCGCAAACGGCGCCGCCACCGCCACGGCCAGAGTCGACGCGGTCACAATCAGGCTCACCGCCGCCGCCGAAGAGCCAAATTCCCGCGCCAGCATCGGCAACAGCGGCTGCGGCGCGTAGAGCGTGACAAACGCGCAAAATCCCGCGAATACTACCGATGCCGTCCGTGTTCTCGATTGTTTCCGCGCCCCTGCCAGCGAGTGCGGCACCCCAACCGGCGCGCCCTTGCCCATGGACTTTTATTATTGCGAATTGCGCACGGAGCGGAATCCTTGCGCGATACCGGATCGGCCGGGGACACTCGAAGTTAGGTGATAGAATCAGCGACGCGGATGCCGACGGTTAGTGCGTTCTATGGGATCTTGATCCGGATGTTCTTCAATGACCATCCGCCGAAACACTTTCACGCTCGATATGGTGAGTTTGAAGCAACGGTGGACATCGGCACGCTGGCGGTGATCGAGGGCGAGCTGCCGCGCCGGGCTTTGAACCTGGTCCAGGAATGGGCGATGATGCATAGAGAGGAACTGTTCGAAGCTTGGCGGTTCTGCCGCGAGAATACAGCGCCGGCGAAGATTGAGCCACTGACATGAACGGAATATTTGCTCCATGTATTGGGACGTAGTTGAAGTGAAACCGGAGCCGCACTACTGCCTCTTTGTTCGATTCAAGGACGGCGTGACGGGGCGTGTGCGGTTGCGGCCGGAGGAGCTGACCGGTGCTCTCGCGCCGCTGCGGGATGAACAGTTCTTTCAAAAGGTCTTCATTGACTGTGGCGCGGTCGCGTGGCCGGGAGAGATTGATCTCGCGCCGGACGCCATGTACACTCAGGTCACCAGCCAACGCGATGAACTGCAGCAGGCGGGTCCAGGGAACATTCGCCCCTGAACGCAAGCCAGCTTGGCGGTACGAAGCCGGTCGCGGGGCACCTCCCGCGGGATGGCGACCTTTCGTCCAAGTGGGGCCAATTGCCCGCTGTGGCCGCTGGCGATAGGCCGTATACTGGTTACAGGGTGATGGAGATGCAGCTCAATGCGCGAGAAGCGTCGCTAGTGGAGGCCTTCCGCCGCCTCGCTCCGGATGCGGCCGCGGAGCTGTCTGCTCTCGCCGAACGATTAGCCGGGCTGACGCCGAACCGGAAAATCGACTGGTCCGATTCCTGGTCGGACGAAGATCTGAAGGAATTTAGGGCCGCTTCTCTGAGGCGCCTAGATGCGGAGGAGTCAGAGGACCCGAATTGACACCTGGTGACGTAGTGGTTGGGGTTCTGATGGCGCCCTTGAAACCAAAGTCCGCCCGGCCGTAGTGATCGCGAGCAGTACTTACCTTGTGGAACGCCCAGATGTGCTGGTCGAAGCTGCCCAGAACATTCGCGTCCACAGATCACGTTTTGTTGGACTGGCAAGCCGCCGGACTTCGCGCAGCGTCCTGTTTCAGAGCGTACGTATTGACAACCCATCGCTCCGAACTGACGGTGATCGGCCATCTCAGCCAGCGCGATTGGGATACAGTAAAGGCTTGCGTTCGCGCCGCATTTGCCATCTGACACGAACGTCCTAGGCCCGCCCGTCATATCGACGGGATGGGGACAAAGCAGCCGATTGGCTTCTGGAGACATAATGCCGGATTGCCGGAAGCACCCCTCCAGGTATAGAATTGTAGTCCTGGAGCCCGATGACTCTCGCTAACGCCAAGGACGTTGGTCAGATAGTTGCGTGGTTCTCCGCCGCCGTATTTTTCCTTTACAAGCTCATCAGCGGCTACCTGATCGGCAGCACAAGCCTCCGTGTGACCTGCTCGCGGACCGCCGTCAGGTCCAGAGCCGGGCGGGATTATCTGTGCATTATCGCGATAGTGAAACGGGGTGCCGGTAGCACTCTGGTGCTTCACAACGCCAGGGCCAGAGTCACGTACGTGCAGGGCCAAGGACTTCCAGATCTTAGAACTATCCCCGAGGCGAAATGGGTCCCTGCCGTGGCTGAATCCGAGACGGACTTGATCGCAGCGGTTCGGCTGAGTTCAGGAACTGCGCCCGGCAAGGTCCTCAAGGTCAAGTTCGATCAGGTTTCTTCGGAAGCACCGCTTCTTAATCTCGCACCCAGTGATGAGATGCAGTTTGCTGCTGTGTATGAAGTCGATCAGTCGCTGCCCTGCGTTGTCGAGGTCACGATCCTTGGTAAGAGCTGGGCGACCTGGAAACGTTCCCAATGGCGAGCATCGGACATTTCCCTTCCCATTTCACCGGAACAGTGAGAGTCAAGGGCAATCTTTTATTAGACGATAAAGCATGTTATCGCCTACGATCCCACGGGGCATCCAGCCACCTGGGCGAATAACGCCCGTTGCCGACGTGTGTGATCGGCGCGGTCGGACTGGATAGTGCGGTGCCGGGCGGCCTGGGAGGCCGCCGCAAGCCGGGAGCTTGCTCCACGAATTAAAAAAACGCATGGGCCGCCGGCCGCTCTCACCCCTTCGGTGTCTCGTAAACCGGATCTTTCAACCCCGCCAGCGACCGCGCTTCCGGCCCTTCTTCCAGGTCGAGTACGATCACTTGGTTCTCCCCGCTGCGCAGCCACGATGCCGGCAGGTACAGCGTCTGCTGCGGGCCGATCTTCCAATACCGCCCCAGGCAACGGCCGTTCACCCAGACCATGCCCTTGCCCCAGCCGCGCAGGTCGAGGAACGTATCTGCGGGCTGGGCCGCGGAGAAACTGCCCCGATACAATGCGGGGCCGGCCGCCTTGCTTCCCGCCGTGTAGCTCCAATCCGCCGGATGGTCGATCGGCATTGGATAGCAGTCCCAACCCAGCAGCTCTCCGCCAGCCAGGATCACCTTGCCTGCGATGCCTTTGCGCTCCGTCACCATCAGGTGGTCGAAATTCGCCCTCCCCATGTTTTCCACCAGGATGTCCAGCGGTTCGCCCGCGCTCAACTCCACTTCGAGCCTGCTCTCGCCGTGCCGCCGGTCGAGCGTGCCCAGCCGCTTCGCGCCCTGCATCGCCACGGCGTAATCCTTCACCCCTTCCACCACCAGCGTTCCCTTGCCGGCGCGCTCCACGTTCCGCCGGTACAGCACATACCCGTAACTCTGCCCCAAGGCTTCCATCGTGGTGGGACGCGCCGAATGGAACGGACGCGGAAGCCTCCCCAGCAGCGGCGCGCTCTCATGCAAGGGAAACCGCGGCACCGCCATCATGGGCAGGGGCTCTGGAACCGCGGGCAACTCTTCTTTCACGTGCCTGGCAATTACCGCGCGAATGGCATGAAACTTCGCCGTCGGCCGCCCCGCTTCATCCAGCGGCGAATCGTAATCGTAGGCCGAAACGATGGGCTCGTATACCTTGCCGAGATTCGCCCCGCTCATGTACCCGAAACTGCTGCCGCCGTGCACCATATATAGGTTGAAGGAAATGCCCTGCGCCAGCATCCATTCGAGGCCCCTTGCCGCGTGTTCCGGCGGCGTCCGGTGATGCACCTCGCCCCAATGATCGAACCATCCCACCCAATACTCGCCCGCCATGCGCGGCACGTTCTGCCGGAACGCCGCCAGGCCGGAGAAGTGATGCCGCGGGTCGTCGCCGTCGCCAAAATTCACCACCGCCACGGCATCTTCGAGCGTTCCGCTTTCAAGCTGCAGCCTTTCCGAACCGTCCGAAGTATAAAGCTGGCACTCGAATCCGGCCGCGCGAACCATGTCGTGAATCGCCCGCAGGTAGGTCTTGTCGTTGCCGTAGGAGCCGTACTCGTTTTCCACCTGCACCATGAGGATCGGCCCGCCTTTGCTCGCCTGCAAACCGGCTACTTCCTGGCCCACGCGCCGCAGATATCGCTCCGCGGCAGCCAGAAAGCGCGCGTCCGCGCTCCGTATCAGCAGATCCGACGGCGCCAGGAGCCAGGCCGGCAAACCGCCGAAATCCCATTCCGAGCAAATGTACGGCCCCGGCCGCAGCAGCACCCACAACCCTTCCGCCTGCGCCGTGCGGATATACTCGGCCAGGTCCAAATCGCCCGTGAAGTCGAACTCGCCCGGCCGCGGCTCATGCAAGTTCCAGAACACGTACGTGCAGAGAGCGTTCAGCCCCAGCGCCCGCATCTTCCGCATCCGGTCGCGCCAATAAGCCCGCGGCACCCGCGGATAATGCATTTCCCCGGACCGAATCTCGAGCGGCTGCCCGTCCAGCAGAAAATCCGTCCCATGCCATCCGAACGTGTGCGCGGACCCGCCCTGCGCTCGCAAGCCCTGCGCCATCGCGGCCGAGGCCATTGCGCCTTGCAAAAACTCCCTGCGGTTATGCCCGTCCGTACTCACGACTTGCGTTCTCCCATACGCGGACTGCCGTTTTCGTTATAGCAAGCGGCATAAGAGGGTGCATGGGCTGCGCGCAGGCTGCACCACGGGCTGCACCGTCGAGCGAATCGAGCCGCTGCAGTAGGATGGTATTATGCGCCCACGCGTGAATCATGTTCGCCACGTTGGCGGTTACCGCTTGGAACTGGGTTTCACGGACGGGTTGCGGAAGGAAGTAGACTTCGAAGACCGAATAGCCGGGCGTGGCGGGGTGTTTCGTCCGCTCGCGGATGTTGAATTCTTCAAACAGGTCCGCTTAGAGGCCGAGGCCGGTACCATCGTCTGGCCTAATGGCGTCGACTTCTGCCCGGATGTCTTGTAT
This sequence comes from Bryobacteraceae bacterium, assembly GCA_049511335.1. GTDB lineage: Bacteria > Acidobacteriota > Terriglobia > Bryobacterales > Bryobacteraceae > JBEKYD01. The sequence continues at coordinate 5,696 of JBEKYD010000097.1, forward strand.
AGCCTCGCTACGGGCAAACCGGTCGAAACCCTTCAGTGGGCGTAGCCGATGTGACACTCGAAACCGAACGCCTTGTGCTTGGCGAGTGGCAAAGCGCCGATTGGATCGAGTTTCGCCCGATCACCACCGATCCCGAAGTAATGCGCTACATCACCGGCGGCGTTCCCTGGAGCGAGGAGACGATCCGGTCGTTCGTCGACCGTCAGGTGAAGCTACACGGAGAACGGGGCTTCTGCCGGTGGAAGCTGGCCGAAAAGTCCAGCGGAAACATGATCGGCTTTTGCGGCGTGGGCATCTGGCGCGACGGTCTGGAACCCGAGATCGGATGGTGGCTGGCGCGCCGATACTGGGGAAAGGGCTTGGCGACGGAAGCCGCGCGCGCGGCCCTCGCCGACATCTTTGAACGGGTAAGACTGGACCGCGTGGTTTCGATCGCGAGGCCGGCGAATATTGCCTCCACGCGCATCATGGAAAAACTTGGACTAAAATTCGACCGGGAATTCGAGAGCGAAGGCGTTCCCCTGGTGCAGTACGAAATGCGGCGCGCGCAGTACGTGGCGCGGCGCTCTACGGCGAGCCGCAGCGAGCCTCCGAACTTCTGATCTAGTGGAATTTAGTCCACCTGCGGCCAGGCGGTCGGAAGTGGGACAGACCGTCGTTTTTCGCGGTCTGTCAGGCCTCGCCAGGCCAGCCGCTCGACAGACGACAAAAAACGATCGTCTGGCCCACCAACCGGTCAGTTAGCGGGGTCTGGCCGGTGCTCGCGACGATTCTCCCAATATTTTCGAATGCGTACGGAAACTTCACGTCTCTCCTCCGCGCCCATCGACTTGCGGCCTCGTCGCTTCGGCGCCATTGCGGTAGCACCGTCGCCATCCTTGGCCAGATCTTCCAGTAGAGCGATGGCGCGCTCGATCTTCTCTTTCCGAATTCGCAAGCCGTCAATAATTTGGAAGAGCTCCACGACGTCTCTCTATGCACCGCACCGCTTCCGCCGAACCACGTACAGGGCTTCAAGGTCGAGAATTTGGAACGCGTGCCGTGGCAAGCCCGTTATGTCCCGCGTGGCCCAACGCTCGCCTTGTTTGGGCGGCGTAGGCTCAGCCGCCGAGTCGAAGGGGCTGCACGTGCTGTTAAGCACCATTCAGCCGTAAGATCTCCAGTATATTGCCGAGGGATTTTGCGTCAAAGGAAGCTTTGTGAAGAGTAATACAGATCGGGCCTTTACCTCAATTTGGGGTCAAGGCTCCATGTCGCCAACCCCCGGCCCGGCGGACTCCTCGCCGGCGCCCGAGGGGCTGTTCGCCGGCTGTTCCAGCGATTCCAGCAATTCGCGCGCCTCCGCCTCGCGGTCGCGCGGCACCTGCAGCCGCTGCCACTTGTGCAGAAACCCGTCCACACCTTGAACCAGCGTGGCGATCTGCCCCAGGACCAAGAACGGAATCCCGGCATCCTCCAGCAGGCCCTTTGCCAGGGCAAGCTGCACGTCGTCGTTGGTTTCCAGCACCACTACCAGGTCGAGAGTCGGGTCGAACGAATCCACCGGCTCAGGCGGAGCCCCGGCTAACAGAGGAACCCGGCAATCGGAGCACTCGGTGAACCCCTCGCGATATTCCACCAGGCATTGCGGGCAATACACGAATGCGCCTCCTGCCCCACAAGTGTAGCGCTTAGCGCGCTATACGGCAGCAAGAGGGGCGCCGGTTTTCCCCACCGAATCGGGATAAGATAGTTGTGACTCCGTTTAACTGTTTTTCCTGAGGTGTGACTTGGACCGGACGCCTTCGCGCGACCATCATCCCGCGGCCGATTTCAACCGCGCCCTGCGCTCGTCGAACGACGCCGATGCCTTCGCCAGCCTCCTCGGCGCCGCCGAGGCCGGCTGTGTGCGCGCTCAGTTCCTGGTCGGCCTGGCCTACCACACCGGCCGCGGAGTCGCTCTCGATTGCGAGCGGGCCGGTGTTTGGTACCGGAAAGCCGCCGGCAGCGGCGACAGCCACGCCATCGCCAACCTGGGCGTGATGAGCTTGCTGGGCCAGGGGGCGCCTGCCGACGACCTGGACGCCTACACCTGGGTTCGATCCGCTGTCGGACTGGGCCACGAGTGGCTCCGCCCCGCGCTCGACCTGCTGGAACGGCGCGTTACCGGCGGCGAGGATTTCGAGAATGGCGCCGATCGCGACCGTATCCTCGCCTCGGTTCTGCCGGAAACCCCGGCCTTCCGCCCCTGCACGCAGCCGGGGTGCGACCCTTCCCGCTGCAACGTGGCCTGAATCCTATGCGCAAGGTTCCATTTCAAGAGTCTCTGCAGATCATCGGGCGCGGCACGCTCAACTGGCTGGCCGACCGCCCCATCGTGGTGTCGTTCGAAGTAACCGACTCCTGCACCTGCAACTGCCTCCACTGCGATCACGGCGGCCCGCGCGACGACTCGCGCAATCTCCAACCCGGCGAATACCGCCGCTACATGCAGGCGTTGCGTCCCTGCGTAGTTCAGGTGTCCGGCGGCGAGCCCCTGCTCCGGCCTGACCTGGTCGAGATCGTCCGCAATATTCAGGATGGCTCCGGTCTGCCCTATACGATCCTGGTGTCCAGTTGGTCGCTCATGACCCCGGAGTTGTACCTCGAGTTGCGCGAGGCCGGCGTGGACCAGTTCTCGGTCAGCTTGGACTTCCCGGACGAGCGCCACGACGCCTTCCGCAGCTATCCCGGACTCTACCGCCATCTGGAGGACCTGGTCCCCCGAATGGCGCGCCTCGGCTACGACGACATCGTGCTCAACTCCTGCATCACCAGCGAGAACTTGCAGGAGATCGACGCCATAGCCGATAAGGCCCGCGAGTGGGGCGTCAATCTCTGTTACAGCGCCTACTCGGCGCGCCGCACCGGTTGCCGCGATTTTCTCCCCGTATCGCCCGAGCAGCTTTCCGCGCTCAACCGCCACCTGGACCGCGTGGAGGCGCGCCGCGACAATACCAACTGGATCGTCAACAGCCGGAGCACGCTCGATGCCACGCGCCGCTACTTCGAAAACTCCGGTATGCCCGGTTGCAAGGCTGGCCATCGCTTCCTGGTGGTCACAGCCGACGGCGCCCTGCAGCCTTGCTCCATGCAGTTCCACCGCTATCCGCTCGAAGAGCGCGACCGCATGATCCGCGAGTTCACCCGGCATAACGCCTGCGATGAGTGCTACGTCTCGATCCGCTCCTACCTGGACAAGAGCTTTCCCCAACTGCTGTGGGAGAACGTGAGCGGATTCTTCTCCGTCAAGGCCTAGCCTGCCTTTCTCACAGGGCTCCCTGGCAAGTGGCGCGGGCACTCGTGGCCAATGTCACTTAGTACCCAGTTTCGCAATTACATCCACATATTCCGCAACCGCTCCCTGGTGGCATCCGGGTTGTAGAGCGGCGCGCCGTTCACGGTATTGCGCAACGTAATATCGGGCATCAAATCAAGGACCTGGTTATGGACGCGCCCATGCCGGTCGTGTTCGATCACTTCGGCGGTCTCAAAGCCGCGGCCGGGCTCGACCAGCCAGGTTTCGCCGATCTCGTAGAGTTGGTGCACTCGGGCCACGCGTACGTCAAGATTTCGACCGCCTATCGCGCTTCCACCCGCGGACCGAGCAGATCGAGAACGCGCTCCAACCAGGATCGAGTTAATGGAGCCGAACACGATCGATGGCAAGCCCGTGCCGGCCTCGACCGCGCCGCCGCCGCAGTGACCTTCGCTTCGGCGACACCACCCGAGCCGCGACCGCAAGGGAGCGGTAGCCTGATATATCAATAGCCCTCAACTGGCATATTTGTCTGAATTATCGGCCTCCAACGGCATCCGGAAATGGCGCCGTGCTTGGCTAGGGGCGCCTTGAATCTGTGAGGAAACCGGGAAGGTGGGGACAACCAGTCCGTATTTGAAATCCAGCGATCGGTACTACCCTAACTAACCCGCCACAGATTCGGCCGCCGGTTCAATCCCGCGGATGATGCCCTTCAGGCCGTAACGAATATGCTTCCGCATCGCGGCGTCGGACCTCTTCGGGTTCGTGCCCACGAGTACGTCGATCAGATCGCGATGAAAGCGTGGCGGCAAGGCCGGCCGCTTCGCGGCAAGGTCCCAGATCCAGTTGAACATCAATACGTGCGTCTGCTCGATCAGCTTGACCAGAAAGCGGCACCCCGTCGACTCCGCTATCCGCATGTGAAGTTGGAAGTGATAAACTTGCACCGCGAACAGGAATTCCGGGTCATCCTGGGCCGACAAGCGCCGGTTGAACAGCGCGTCCATATGCTCGGCCATGCGGCACAGTTCCTTCCTCTCAGCAGTGGTGGCCCTTTCGGAAAACAGACGCGCTGCCTGGCTTTCGAGCGCTTCCCGCACCGTGTACCGTTCGCGGATATCCTCTATGGTCGGCATATAGACCTTCGTGCCCACCCGGGGCGTGCTCTTGACCAAACCTTCCGCCTCGAGACGTTGCAGCGCTTCGGATACCGGTATTAGACTGAAGCCCAGCTCGGATGCGAGCTTGCGCCGCGACAGCGTGGCGCCCAAACGCAATTCACCCTTCAGAATTCTTTCTCGAACGGACAGGTAGGCTTGCTCCGCCAGACTGGACTTTTCCACGCGAAACGGCGATGTTATCCGCGCTTCTATCATATTGCTCTACAAAGCTTCCCTCACAATGCCAGGTATGTCAACCCAACCTCTGGCCCGGGCGTACGTGAAGCGCGCCGGAACGGCAGGCGCATTCAGCAGGTCGCCGGACCGGCCGCATTTGACACGCCGCTCGGCATGCGGCTAAAATCCTCGTGTGACATGTCAGAAAGACTTCAGCCCCTCGGCGGCATCCGGGGAGGAAAGCTATCGGAGGAACTACCAAGTTTTCATTGTCGACTCGTCCGACGTGCCACATGGGGACGATGACAGTATCGAGCAGGGCGTTCTAAGCGACTGCGCGCATGTAAGGCTCGTCTTACTGCGCTCCGAAGACGAATTCGAACCTTATTCGAGTCAAGCCGATGCCATTATTCTTTGGCACCACTTGCAATTCACCTCCAGTATTCTCGGCAAACTTTCCAGGACCCGATTGATCGTCCGGAACGGCGTCGGCTTTGACAACGTCGATGTCGCGGCCGCCGGCGCAAACGGCATTCGAGTGGCCAATGTCCCGGATTACGGCACCGAAGAGGTGGCCGACCACGCCATCTGCTTGACGCTGGCCCTGATTCGCCAGCTAAAACCGCTGATGACCGACGTCGCGAGGGGAAACTGGGAATGGCGAGCCGGCTTGGAGTGTTGGAGAATTCGCGGCCGTGTTTTCGGAGTCGTTGGCTGCGGACGCATCGGCACGGCGGCGGCACTGCGCGCGAAAGCTCTCGGTTTCGACGTGCGCTTTTACGATCCTTACCTTGCTTCCGGATACGAGAAGGCCATCGCCGTCCAGCGCAGTACCAGTCTTGAAGATCTGCTGTCGGTTGCCGACGTCGTCTCTGTTCATGTGCCGCTGAACAAAGAAACCTGCCACCTGATCGCCAGCCGGGAATTAGCTCTGATGAAGAAGTCGGCGTATTTGATCAACACGGCTCGCGGTCCGGTGGTGTCGCACGCCGCACTGTTCGACGCCCTCTCCCGGGGCGTGATCGGCGGCGCCGCCTTGGATGTGATCGAGGACGAACCATCCGGCGCCACCGAGCTACAGGCGCTCCCGAATTGCATTGTGACCCCACATAGCGCCTTCTATTCACGTGAGTCTATGATCGAGATGCGGACGAAATCCGCTCTTATCGTAAGGGATGCATTACTGCACGGCCGCTACGTCAACGTGGTGAATCAGGAGACACTGGCCTGAGACGCGGCCGGCGCCCTTGGCTCAGGTCATGGAGCCTGACTCAAGCCGCCCAACTTGCAAAAGCGATCGCAACCGGGCTTGCGGTTCGAATCACCTGCTCGGTCGGCGTGAGCCGGCCAGTTGAGGAATCCGCGAGCCAACTTACCACAGTGTCGCTTTGCTCGTTAGCGGCGTAAAGGAACCTGCAGACCGGATCGAAACCGATAAAACGCGGGATCCTGCCCCGGGCCGGTACCCAGCCGGCAGAGGTCAGTAGGCCTGTGTTCGCATCCACGGCAAAAACTGCAATGCTGTCGTGGCCCCGGTTCGAACAGTAAACGAACCGTCCGCCGCTGGAGAGGGCAATCTCCGAGGCGATGCTTTCGCCTGTGTAATCCGATGGCAGTGTCGGGAGGATCTCCACTGGCCTCAGGCTGCCGTGTTCCGCTTCCAGGTAATAAGTCGCAACGGTACTGCCGATCTCATTGAGGACGAATCCAATGGGTAACTTGGGATGGAATGCAATGCGCCGCGGTCCGGAGCCGGACCGGGCCACCGCACTACCCTGCACGGTCGGAGTCAGCTTCCCAGTAGCTGGGTCGAAGCTGAATATGAAAATTCGGTCCAGGCCCTTGTCCGGAACTGCGACAAAGCGGCCCGACGGATCGAAGACGATCTGGTGAGGGTGTGAGCTGGCCTGTTCAATCCGGTTTGGTCCGGGCAGGCCTGGCAGAGTGACCACTTGTACCGCCTCGCCGAGCGCCCCATTGGGGAGTATCGGCAACACGGAGACGCTGCCGCTGGCGTAGTTCGCAACCAGCATGAACTTGTCACTCGGATCGATGGCTTGGTGTACTCCATTCAGTCCGCCCGTCTCGACCCGGTTCAGGAACGTCAGCGACCCGGTATTGCGATCCACCGAGAATGAAGTCGCAAAGGACTCGTCCCCGTGCACCGCGTAAAGATGCCGCTGGTCCCTTCCGAGCGCGAGAAAGGAAGGATTGACTAGATTGCCTACCTGCTGAACGTGAGTCCAGTTCCCCGTATCCGAATCCACGCGATAAACATGAATACCATCGCCGCGAGCGTAACGCCGCGCCGTGGTATAACAGCCGACGTACGCGTAAACGGCACCTGCCGCGCGACTCGCGTGTCCGCCGACTGGCGGCGTCTGTTCCGCTCGCGACCCCCCGGCTAGCCCCCTAATCCCCAACGCCATGCCACTCCGTAACAACGTGCGCCGCGTCGGCTCATCGATTCTCATTCGTCCTCTCCCGTACCCGCTCGATGCGCGCCGCCTACAGAGCCGGCTTGCTCGCTGCTAGAGAGCGCTCCGAAGCATGCAGATCGGAGAGTACGTCGTCAAGCGAACCCGCGCTAAGGCGGGCTACAGTTCCCTCAATCAGAGTTCTAGCGGAAGCGTTGTTGACCCCCGCTGGCTTATACCGGGCCGAATGGGCAGCCGGCGGCCGCATCGTATCGGACCATTGTTTGAGTTCGGCAATCACCGCGGATTTCGGTGTGCCGGCTGCCTTCGCTTTATCGAGACGGCTAATCAGCTCGCGACTAGTTTCCAGCATGAAGCGGCGGTGCTCGACAAGCTGCGTAATTTTCTCAGGACTGCCGCTCGAGCTTCCATCGGCGAAAAGAGCCGATTCCACCTTCACATATTCAGGCGCCGCGCCGGCGGTCATGTCCGTGACTTGAATGCGCTTCTCTGCGCCTGGCGCAAGAGGCTCGCCGCTGCCGATCGAGTCCTCCAGGAGCGCAAAAGCGCTACCGGGATAGCCGTCCAATTCGACCAGATATGCGGTAAGTGGTTCGGACGAGACGTTTTTGATATAAAAGACCGAAGCGCCGGCTACCGGTTCGACCCGCAATTGGGGCAGTTCGGCTGCGGTGGCCGAGAGCGCTAGCACGAAACCCGCAAATGTTTTCATCGACATAAATTGCAAATCTCCTTTATTTGGAACTCTTCGTTCCCATGCTTTGGGCCCATTCCCCAAGCGACGATTAGTGTATCACCAACACCCCGTTCTGAAGAAGCCAGCACAGCAAGGTCCCCGGGAAGGCCCAGAAGCACCAGCCGCTCCACGCGTTACCGCTCTTCTGTCACTTGCACAGGGGTCCACTCGTCCGCTTGAACCATCGCCGCTGGTGTTATACTCATACTGGCCGATAGGCCAATAAGGAAAATTCTATGCGACCCTTACTCGTCTTCTGTCTGGCTGCGAGTTCGTGTTTGTGTTTGTCCGCGCAGGTCAAGTTCACACCGGACAAAGAAATCTTCATCGACATCGACGGCAAACCGTTCAGCACGTTTTACTATGGCGCCGATGCGAACAAGCCGTATCTCTCTCCGTTGCGTTCTGCTTCGGGCAAGATCGTTACCCGCCTCTTTCCCATGCTTACGGTGGAAGGAGAAAGCCGCGATCACTACCATCATCGCGGGCTGTGGATCACCTATAAGGATGTGAACGGTGTCAATTTCTGGGAGAACGATCCGTCGTACACGGACCGGGGCCCGGTCGGCCGCGTAGTCGTACGTAATGCCGACATGAAACCCGGAGACAAGTCGGGCATCCTGACGGCCACCATGGATTGGATCGCTCCGACCGGCAAAGTTCTTCTGGTTGAAAGTCGCACTATGCAGTTCTATTCCGACCCGAAGCTCCGAACGATCGATATTGTGGAGACTCTTGCCGCCGTCCAGAACGTGGACTTTGGCGACGTTCACGACGGTCTGCTGGGAATCCGCTTGGCCGAGCCCTTTACCGAGAGGAAGGGCGGCCTAATGACCAATTCGGAAGGGTTGACCAAGATGATGCAGGTTTGGGGGAAGCGATCGAATTGGGTCGATTACACAGGCGTGGTGGAAGGCGAGAGACTCGGAGTGGGCATCTTCGACAATCCCAAGAACCCGGGGTATCCGAACCGCTGGCACGCTCGCGACTATGGTCTGTTCGCGGCCGATCCGCTCGCTGAAAAAGCGTTCGACGACAGTCTACCCGAAAAGCATACCAAGCTGCCTGCCGGCCAGAAGCTGACGTACCGGTGGCGCGTGGTGATTCACCCCGGCGATTGGAAAGCCGCTGACATACCGGAAATGTACAAAGAATACACGGCCAAGGCAGAAGGCTCCAAGTAACCGCTGGCAGCTTGGACTGACTGCCCTAAGTCGGCTGATCTCGTATCTGTATACTTAATCGATAACCCAGGCAGCTCCCATGACACTGTGCAAATGGCCCGCCGGAATCGCGGCATGCGCCGCCTTGGCCGGCGCATTTCTGGCGGGTGGCGCCGATACGCCACCGGACGCTGAGACTTGGCGCTTCGATCGCCTCGACCAAATCGGCGGACGCCCCACCAAGATCGTTGGCCACCCACTCGTTGTCGATACTCCCATCGGCAAAGCCGTGCTGTTCAACGGCGTCGATGATGCCTTGCAGGTGGACGTTCATCCGTTGACGGGCGCGGAGACATTCACCTGGGAGGTGATCTTCCGGCCCGATCCCGGAGGAGGCCCCCAGCAGCGCTTCTTCCACCTTCAGGAGCGCGATCCAAAGACCAGCCTGGACACCGGGAACCGCATGCTCTTCGAACTCCGCGTCATCGATGGCCGCTGGTGCTTGGATGGAGTGGATTTCGCCGGAACCGAGCACAAGGTATTGATCGACCGCGAAAAGCTGCACTCGTTCGGTGTCTGGCACCATGCCGCACTTGTCTACGATGGTCATGAACTGCGGAGCTATGTGGATGGAGTTCTCCAGGGGTTTGCCGCCGCGCACCTGGCGCCGCAAGGCCCCGGCCATAGCTCGATTGGCGCGCGCAGCGATCTGCGGAGTTACTTCAAAGGCGCGGCCTTTCTGGCTCGTATGACCCGGCGCGCCCTCCCTCCCTCCGAGTTTCTGTCCGTTCCCGGCTTTCGCGAACATACCATCGCTACCGGTCTCGATGGCGGCTACCAGGTTGTCGCGGCGGACCTGAACCGCGATGGCAGGCCCGATCTCATCGCTCTTACTACCCGCTCGCATGAGCTCGTCTGGTTCGAAAACCCAACCTGGGAGCGGCATGTCCTCGCCAGCGGCTTCTCCCACATGATCAACTGCGTGACTGTCGGTGCGGACTCCGACGGCATACCTGATATCGTGCTGGCCAGTGAGTTCGACAATCTTGCCAAGAACAGCATCGGCCTGGTTTCCGTATTGCACCACGATGGCGATCCGCGCCGCCCATGGAAAGCCACCGAAATCGACAGGCTCCCCACTTCCCATCGCCTCCGGCTGGCTTATATCGATAATAGCGGCAAACCGGTCGTGATCAATGCCGCTTTGACTGGCGCCCGTGCGGAGTCCCCCGATTTCCGCGGACCGGCGCCGCTCGTCTATTACCGCCCCGGCGTCTGGAAACGGGAGTCCATTCAACCGGAGAATAACGGGTTAGTGCATGGTATCTACGTTATCGATTGGGACCGCGACGGCAGCGACGAAATACTGACTGCTGGTTTCGAGGGAATTCATCTTTTCAAGTTCGGGACCAGCGGCGAATGGACCAGCACCGCGATTGCCGCCGGTTCACCGGACCCATGGCCGAAATCCGGCTCCAGCGATGTCGCCGTGGGACGCCTCGGTACGGAGCGCTTTCTGGCCGCCATTGAACCATGGCATGGCAACCAGTTGGCCATTTATCGTCTGCGCGGAGCCGTTTGGCAGCGCCAGGTAATCGACGCTTCGCTGGTTGACGGACATACCCTCCAGACGGCCGATTTCGATGGCGATGGGAACGACGAGGTGATTGCCGGTTATCGTGGCCAAGGCTCCAGCGTGTATCTCTACCATTACAATCCGAATGACGGCACTTGGTCGCGGCAAATCCTCGATCGCGGCGGCATGGGCGCCGGCGCTTGTACCGTTGCCGACCTCAATGGCGATGGGTGGCCGGATATCGCCTGTATCGGCTTTTCCACCGCCAATCTGAAGTGGTATGAAAATCTCGGCCGGTAAGTCGACGTTGCGGCTTACTAAACCACTTCATAAGTTCACCAACGTATTCGCGTGCAACCGCTCACCGGATACGTGGCCGTACTTTGCGAAATTGAGCACCTGGTTGAACTCAGGCCGAGTGGTCTTCGAGGGAGATTACATAGTACTGCGCCGGCGTTGTACCTACGTTCTTCCAGCCATTGAGATCGTTGAAAGCGGAGAAAATCACGGCACCCGGCCCTAAGGTCGTGACTTGCCCGTTTAGTGTCACTTCGAGTGTGCCCTTTCGAATCACAATGACTTCTTCGTGGGGCTGGCGGGCGGGAGGATGCGGTGCTTGACCCGGCGCGAGTTCCGAGATGTGCATGACGATGTGCTGACCCCGCGTGGTCACACCGTTGAACACCGGGCGGTTTCTTGAAGCTCCATTGGCGCTGCTGCGCACCGGCAGGTCATCCAACCGATAGGTTTTGGATGCCAGTACTGGAATCGCGCCGTCGCCCTTCTTACCGCTCTTGGTGTCTTTCTCCTGCGCCGCGGCAACTGCTCCCGGCAAGACGGGGAGTAAGCAAGCTAAGTCCCTTCGCGAAAAAGTCATAAGTATCTCCCTGGCTGTTAGGCCAACATTTCCCTAAAGAATCGCATGCTGGCATCGGCATCCGCCTCAAAGGTTCCATTCCCCTCAATGGAGAGACCTCGGTGGAAGCGAATTTTCTTCACGACGTCGAAGAAAGGTTCATATCCCGGGCTTTCAGACGCACTCCGCGGCCATCTCCGTCCGGCCGGGTTAGCGAAATGAAGATGAACGATTTCCTGGCGCGCCTCCCAAATGATTTGTGGATCTTCGTTCTCAAGGAACATATGATAAAAGTCCACGATCATCTTCACATGCGGATGGTTTAACTCATGCACCAACCGAAGCGAGTCGGCGGACTTGTTGATGATGTTGCTGTCGGGCCGCTTGAGCGCCTCAATCCCGATCACCATCTCGTGGCGCGCCGCCAGGTCGCCGGCCATGCGCAGAAAACTCCGGATCTGATCCCAGGCGCGGTCGCGTGAGAAGCCTTCCGGGACGTTGCGCGATCCGCCGCTGCCGTAGACCATGATCTCTCCGCCCAGTTGTTGGCAGCGGCCCAGTGTCCGGTCCACATAGGCCTCTACCTCGCGTTCGTTCACATCCGGGCCCACCACGCGCGTTTTGCGGAACAGAATGCGGAAACTCTTCGAGCGAATCGGCGATGCGAGCACCTGCGCCCGAAACTCCGCGAACCGGCTCTCATCCATCGCGGCAATTTCAGAGGCGTCAGGCTCGAAGTAGTCAAAGCCATAGCGAACGGCGTCCGAGAAATGCGCCGCATCCGCGCAAACGCCAATCTCCACAGCCCCAGCGCGGCCCGACAGCGATGTGCGAAGGGCTGCCCCCAGCAAGCCCATACCGCCGAGAAATGTGCGACGCGGCAATGGCATTAGGCGCCTTCGATCGATTCCGCCCAGACGAACGCCAACTCATCGTAGCATACCCCTTTTGAAATCCGCGTCTGCGAGACAGCGCCCTGACGATGGCAAATTGCGCTCGGGCGAAGAGTATGTCCGATGGGCTGACTTGTCGTTTGGCCGCCGGAAAGCCACCCTATTCGCCGCAAGGGGCCGCACGCCCGATTTCGGGGCGGCTGGCGCTGTCCCAGAGTGGCGTGGTCTTTCCGTTGGAGCAAACCGCCGACGCCAAGACTTCGCCTCCGCTGCGGATAATATGCAAGGCCGCGCCATGGCTATCGCCGACACCGCGGCTCATCCCCACATCGATGAGAAACAGGCGGCCGTAGACTTGGAACATTTCGCCCGCGTTCCGTTCCGTGCCGTCGGCAAGGCTGATGTCGGCGGGTTGGTGACCCTCCACCAGGTGCTCGGCGCCGAGAGCGGAGAGATTGGCGGCAAGAAGCTCGAATGCGGAACGGCGGGGAGTGTCGGCATCGACCCACGGCTTGGTGGCGGCGCCTTTGAGCGTCAGGCGTGCTTCCAACAGCGAATCGGCTCCGATCAATTGAGGGCTGGCGAAACCGTCGCGATCGACGCCCGCAATAATGGCGCTCGAGAGCTGGCCAATCGTGCGGCCACCGGTATTACCGGCATGGCAGAAAAACCACTCCCCAACCCTGGCAGCCATGGGCAGATCGCACAGAAATCGGCCGATCTCACCCCCGCATGCTGCGGTATCCGCCGGATTCACTCCGGCCGCGCGCAGCTCCTTGCTGAACTCCGCGGACTTGACGGCGCCCGGCTGGGCCAGGAACTCAGCTTCATGATTACCCATGAGGGCGATGACGCGGCCGCCGGCGGCAGCGGCGGCCGGCCCAAGAGTGCGCACCAGGCGCAGCACATCGAGCGAGCTGGGTCCCTTGTCGATCATGTCCCCAGTGATCGCCAGGACGGCGTCACCGCCACCCCAGGTGATGGCCGCGCCTGGTTTGCCGGCGATCAGACCGGCCATCCGGAGCAATTTCACCAGACGTTCATAGTCGCCGTGGATATCGCCGACGGCCCAAATTTGGCGTGCATCGTCGATAGTGACGACCGCGGGATGCTGTTGCCAATCGCGCGCAATCTTGCTGGCCGCACTGGCGGACGGAATCCATAAGCACGCAAAAAGCAGCGCCGCCGGAAGGCCAATCCGCGGAAGTCGGAACATGGCCCTACTGTAGCGAATGGGAATCGGGGGCGGCAAGATCATGGGCGTTGTCGCGGCCCGCGAGCTTCCGCTACACCGCTGGGGGTAAACTTGTAAAGTCTTAGGCAATCGTTTTCTTGCCGCGAAATTTTCTCTATGGCACATACCGCTGAGGAAAAGAAGAGGCTGTTGAATCGCGTCCGGCGTATCATGGGCCAGGTGGCCGCGATCGAAAGAGGGCTTGACGAAGAAGCCGAATGCTCGGATATCCTGCATAACATTTCGGCCTGCCGCGGCGCCATGGACGCGTTAATGGCGGAAGTGATCGAAGGTCACATTCGATTCCACGTTTTGTCCCCGGACGGCAGCGCCACCTCGGAGCAAACCCGCGCGGCCAACGATCTGGTCAGCGCCTTGCGCGCCTATCTCAAGTAATCGGAAGACACCCGGAATGAGCCAGAATCAGGACCAACTGAAAGCCGCGGCGGCCGAATCGGCGGCCGCGCGGGTGATGGACGGAATGGTGGTAGGGCTCGGATCGGGTTCCACCGCCGCGCTCGCCGTGAATGCGATCGGAAGGCGCGTCCGCCAGGGGCTGCGCATCACCGGCATTCCCACCTCGGAAGCTACCGCCGCGCGGGCGAAAGCCTTGGGAATTCCGCTCACCACCTTGGCGGAGGTGTCCGGCATCGACATCACCATCGATGGCGCCGACGAAGTGGAACAGGACAGTCTCAACCTGATCAAAGGGCTGGGCGGCGCGCTGCTGCGGGAAAAACTGGTGGCAACGGCAACCAAGGCCATGGTGATCGTGATCGATTCCAGCAAGCTGGTAACGCACCTGGGCGACCACGATCCTATTCCCGTGGAAGTGGTGCCGTTCGGCTGGGAGACCACCGCCGGCCGTCTGTCGCGCCTCGGTGCCACGCCGGTGTTGCGCCGCAATGTCAACGGCGAAATCTTCGTAACCGATGGCGGCCACTACATTCTGGACTGCCGCTTTCAGTCGATCCCGTCCGCCGCCGCTTTGGCCAGCGAGCTGGATCATGTCGTGGGCGTGGTGGAACACGGCCTTTTCATCGGCATGACCTCGGAAGTACACGCGGCCAGCGCGGATGGAGTCCGCGTGTTGAAAGCGCGGCTCTAGGGTTGCGGCCCCTGTCGAGTAGGCCTTTGGCCTGCGGTCACCTTTGGCGCCGGCTCTTACCCAGGCTTGAGCCAAAGGGCGAAGGGCGCGGCAACTTTGCCCAGGTTGGTGAGTGTGCCCACTACGGTCCAGCGGTCGATGCTGCCCAACACCCAGCGGCACCAGTCGAGGTACCGCTTTTCGCCGGTGGCCTGGTAGAGTCGCATCATCGGATCGAGTAGCAGCGTGTGTCCAGCCCGTAGTGCGCCTCGTAGCCGGCAATGGTGATGGGCTTGGGCAGGAGCCAGAATTCGGCTGCGCCCGGCTTCACCTTGCCCAAAAAGAAATCGCCCAGGCGCATGGCCGCGCGCCGCGCCGGAGCGCTTTGCCATTGGTCGCCGGCGGTGAGCAGGGCGTGCAGCGTGAAGTAGAGCTCGTAGGGATCCATGCCGCGCATGGGATGGTGCTGCCGCCGCATTGCAGCTCCATGGGGAAAGCCATCGCCGCGTTTCAAAGCCACGAGCAAATCAACCGCATCGTGGAAGGCTACGGGCTCATCCGCAGGACGCCGCGGACCATCGCCGACCGCGCCGCTCTATTTCAAGAGTTCGAGATGATTCGCAAACGCGGCTACGCCATCGATCAGGACGAATCCATCGAAGGCGGCTTCTGCATCGGCGCCCCCGTCGTGATCTCCGGCAGGCCGGTGATCTCCGCGGTAAGCTTGTCTATGCCGGTGGTTCGAATGAATCAGGACCTGGCGCCGGTCATCGCCGAAGCCGTGGTCGGGACCGCCAAGGCAATCGCAGCGGCTCTGGTGCGCTGAGCGGCTGGGCAGCCGGCCGTAAACATCGAATGCAAAAGCATACCCCCATCGCGGATTCAACCGTCCTGCCTCAAGCCGCGGAAAGCTTGCCCGTCATTGCCATCACCATGGGCGACCCAGCGGGCGTTGGCCCTGAGATCGTGGTCAAAGCGCTCGCCGATCGCGAGCTCGCTCCCCTGGCTCGGTGGCTGGTGGTGGGCGACGGCCGCGTTCTGGAAATGGCCGAACGGATTGCCGGCTTGAAACTCGAGGCCGCGGAACTCATCGACGTGAATACGCTGGGCGATCTGAAGGATTTTCGCTTCGGCCGCCTCGATGCGCGCTGCGGCCAGGCAGCCGTCGCTTACGTTCGCGCCGCCACCGAGCTTTGCCTGAACGGGAAGGCCGATGCCATGGCTACGGCGCCTTTGAATAAGGAAGCGGTCACTCTTTCCGGAATGGCGTTTTCCGGCCACACGGAGTACATTGCCCAATTGTGCGGCGCTTCCGAATCGCGCATGCTGCTCGCCAGCGAACGCCTTTCCACCGTCCACGTCACTACCCACGTCCCTCTGCGCCAGGCTTGCGATCTGACCGGCGAACGTATTGTCCGCACCATCGAACTGGGCGATGAAGCCATGAAGCTGCTAGGCTTCGCCCAGCCGCGGATCGCTGTGTGCGGGCTGAATCCGCACGCCGGCGAGCACGGCCTCTTCGGCTTCGAGGACGAGCACGTGATCCGGCCGGCCATTCAGGCCGCGCGCGCCAAAGGCATCGACTGCAGCGGCCCTCACGCTGGCGATACGGTTTTCTTGCAGGCCGCCCGCGGCGCCTACGATCTGGTGGTCGCCATGTATCATGACCAGGGTCACATTCCCATGAAGCTCATCGATTTTGAGGGCACCGTCAATATCTCCCTGGGTATTCCGATCATTCGCACCTCCGTCGATCATGGCACGGCGTTCGACATCGCCGGCGCCAACCGCGCCGATCCGCGCAGCATGAAGCAGGCCATGCGCATGGCCGCTCGCATGGCCGCCGCCAGAAGAGCCGCCCGCGGCGCCGTCATTCCCCGATAAGCCATGGGAACGCTTCGCTGGCTGGATGTGCTTGTGCTCGTCGCCTACATGGCGACATTGATAGGCGTGGGCGTGCGCTTCTCGCGGCGCCAGACTTCCACCGAGCGTTACTTCGTAGCCAAGCGGTCGATTCCCGGTTGGGCCATGGGTCTCTCGCTGCTGGCAACCCTGATCAGCAGCGTCACCTTCGTCGCTTACCCGGGTTCCGCGTTCGCCGGCGATTGGTCGAACCTGGTGCCGGGCCTGACCGTCTCGGTGGTAGTGATGCTGGTCGCGCTGGTGATCATTCCCTTTTACCGGCACGTGGTCGGCATGAGCGCCTACGAATACTTCGGAAGGCGCTTCGGCTACCCCGCGCGCGTGTACGGCTCCATCGGATTCGCGCTGGGTCATTTTTCCAAAATGGGCGTCGTCTTCTATCTGCTGGCGCTGACCGTGACCAGCATGACGGGTTGGGATACCGAGCGAGTCATCGTATTCGTGGGTGTCATCACCGTCGGCTACACCCTCATCGGCGGCATTGAAGCGGTGATTTGGGCGGATGTGATCCAGGGTTTCGTCTTATGGCTGGGAATTGCCGTTTGTCTCGGCTATCTGCTATTCCTGCCGCCCGGCGGTCCGGCTGCGATCTGGCACACGGCGTGGCAAAGCCATAAGATCAGTCTCGGCAGCACGGCCCCGGACCTCGCCAAACCTACCATCCTGACCCTCGCTCTCTACGGCTTCTTTTTTTACCTGCAGAGATACACCGCCGATCAGACCGTCGTCCAGCGATATCTGGTGGCGCCTACGGATCGGGCTGCCGTTCGTGGCGCCGTAATGGGATCGCTGCTGTGCATCCCGGTCTGGACGCTATTCATGCTGATTGGGACTCTCTGTTGGGCATTTTACCGAACCGGCGGCGCGCGGCTGCCTGCTTATGTGACTAAGGCCGACCAGGCGTTTCCTTACTTCATCACGACCCAGATACCGCATGGGCTCGCGGGATTATTTCTGGCCGCCTTGTTTGGCGCTGGGATGGCGAACCTTTCGTCGGACTTCAATAGCCTGGCGGCGATCGGGGTGGAAGATTACTACCGCGTGATGCGGCGGGATTCGTCGGAGCGGAGCCGTCTTCTCGTCGCCAAGATCATTGTGGCCGCGGCCGGCGCCTTGTGCGTGGCCATCGCCAGCGTGCTTGTTCACTCAAAGGGCCCAGCCCTGTCGCTCTGGTATAACATCGCGGCGATTGTCTCGGCCGGCCTGGTAGGCCTTTTCCTGCTGGCATTTCTCTCCGAGCGCGCCAGCGCCATTTCGGCG
Organism: Bryobacteraceae bacterium; assembly: GCA_049511335.1. Lineage (GTDB taxonomy): Bacteria > Acidobacteriota > Terriglobia > Bryobacterales > Bryobacteraceae > JBEKYD01. The sequence goes on from JBEKYD010000097.1 coordinate 23,479, forward strand.
TATATCGGCATCGCTGCCTGCCTTCTGGTCACCGTTTGGGCTACCCTCACGCTCGATGGCGGCGCGGTATGGAACCTTGGCCGTTTTAATTTTCCGATGCATAGCTACATGATCGGAGTCATCGGCCATATCGTCCTGCTTACGGTCGGCTACGGCGCAAGCTTCGTTTTTCCAAACCGCGATGCCGCCGCGCGCGATCTTACCCTCTGGGGATGGCGCCGCCGCGCGCGCGGAGTCCGCCAATCGAGTTACTCATCGGCGCCAACCGCATCGCCCACGTGATTCATAAGTGACGAAATGTACTATCCGAGCCGCGACCGCGAGGGAGCGGACCCCACCGGTGCCGGTGCAGCGCGACCCCCTAGTCACGCATCGCCTGGGGCAATGGCCCGCTGTCTCAAAACGATTAGATCAACGAAGCGTGTACGCCTTGCGCTAAAATCAACCCAGACGGCTCGCGCGCCCGACCGTGCGCAACCGAACCCGCTATGACCAAAGTGACCATGCGCGATGTGGCCCGGCTCGCCGGAGTTTCGGTGGCCACCGTTTCCGCCGTGATCAATGGCGGCCCCAAAGTCAGCCAACTGCGCTCCGAGCGCGTG
>JBEKYD010000098.1:0-23618 GCA_049511335.1 Bryobacteraceae bacterium
GACGTTCGGGCGTGACGAAGGTGTACTCGCCCGTCATTTCCAGATCGCTGTGGCCGGCGATCTTGGAAGCTTCGATCGCGCTACCACCGACCTGCTGCCGCCACGTGATATTGGCTCGCCGAAATGAGTGCGGGCCCAGCCCTGGAAAGTCGCAGCCCTCGGCCTCTGCAGCCTGGTGCAGAGCGTCTCGGACTCCGGAATCCCAGAGCGGTCGGCCTGGTGCCCGCTTTTGCTGGAAGATGTACGCCTCCGGGTTTGCGCCGCCTTCGGTTCCCTTTATTCGGTAGCGCTCGACCAAATCGCCGATTCCCAGGACGCGCCGGCTACCCTCGCTTTTCGGCCGCCCAATGTCCTGGTGCCACACGCGCTGTTCGATTTTGATGGTGCCGGTGTTGAGATCCACATGCTTCCATTTCAGGCCGAGCACCTCCGAGATTCGGGTGCCGGTGGCGATGCAGGTTTCAATGATCAACCGGCAGGGCTCTTCCAGCCTCGCCAGCACACGCGCCGTCTCGTCGAACGAAAGGATCCTGCGCTCATATTTGTACCTCTTCTTCCCCAACTTCGCCCGACTCACCGGCGTGCGCCTGCCCTCTTCCCACAACCCGTGACCTTCGGCGTAGTGGAAAATGCGGTTCATGATCGCCCGAACGCCGTGCATCGTCCACCAGGAACCGAACGTTGTGTGCAGCCAATCCTCCACCCCCTGCGGCTGGACTTGGTGGAGACGGAGATGGCCCCACTTCGGCACGATGTATTGGTGAACGTAGAATTCCTCCTTCTCGCGTGTCGGCCTCGCGATCTGGTCTTCCCGGCCCAGGTAACCGTCTTCGTACATCCGCGCCACCTCGCCGAACAGGGCGACACCGGTGGCGGCCACCTGTTGGACGGCTTCCTCCGTGGTAGGCGCATTCAGTTTCGCCAGGAACTTGTCGCGCTCAATTTCGGCTTGCTTCTTGGTGATGGCACCTTCGCCCTTGCTCGGGCCGACCTCCTGGTATTTCCGCAGCGTCTTTACCGTCCCGTCGAACTGGATCTCCTCGGCTCGGTAGCGGAATACCCAGGGCCAGCCCGGGCGATCCTTCCGCGGCTTTACTTGCGGATGTTGAACGCGCGCCTTCACACGCAGGCCTCCAGCCAGCATGTGAAGACTACCTTCAGTCGCGAACATCATTCAAGTCCAGTATTATCAACGGATTAAGCAGGCCTGAATCGAGATTTGCCTTTTTCTCGATTTCTCCGCAGGTCTCTCCTGCTAGAAAAACCTGACATTCCCGACATTTTCCGCGTAGTCCATTGATTCTGTTTGCAAAATCGATGTCGGGTTCTTCAAAAAAACCCGACATCGACCCGACATTTTCGGCCAAAAACCCGACATCGCTCTGGCCTTCACCGAGCATCGGTATCCTCGTCGTCCGGCGCTTCCGGCAAGATTGTGGTTCTAAAGAAATGCAGCACAGGGATCTGTGAACCAGCGATCGTGCGACGGACCGTAAGCGTCCCCCGCTTGGTTTCGACAGAGGCGAGCAACCTCTTTTCGTCGAGTCGTTTTTTCAAAACTTGGGGCGATGTTGCGAAAGGCTCGTTCATATCGCGAGCCATCATCTGAATCGCCCGATACGCTGTGGCCGGCTCCAGGTAGATGTCCTCGCCGTCCACCCATCCGACACAATCCCCCTGCGATTTCCAATTCTGGTGGTCCAGGCGCCAACCGCACGATTCCGGCGACCGCTCCGGCGTGCCGGCCTTTGTTGTCTGAAGATGCGCCCGGCCAGACGTCAAACACGCTCGCACCAAAGATAGGAAGCGCGCCGTGGGTTCGGTCTCTGAATGATGCTTGCCTTGGGCGGCGGCTACCATTTGGAGCGCTTCCCAACTCCGTTCAGCCAGGTGCTTTCGTTCCACCTTGTCCACTGCTCCGCAATCATGAGCGAATTCCAGAAACGCCTCGAATCCGACCTGCAAGTTGGCGATCATATCCGCCGTGCGGGCATGGGCGGGATCAGATACGCTGCGACGGAGCTTGACCGCGCGGTCAACCAGAGCAGCCATCTTCTGCTCATAGCGCCCGGCGATCCATTGGATGAAGCCACCCATGGCTTCGGCGTACCGACCGCTTGCCCCATCTCTTTGACACTCGGTGAGCTCGTTGGTGGTGATCGCACCTTTGGGGAGTTCCAGGAGCAGTAGGCGGGCTCGAATCGAATGGCCGCGCGGGATCTCTTCTCCAGTGGACAGAATCAACCCTCGCGGCGGTTTCGGCTCTCGTAGTCTGGCACTGGAATCCAGGCGGCCCCGCCCTGCGCGGTTCCCCGCCGCGCGGATTAGTCTCTCCGCCGTGGCGTAGTACCGGCTTACGTCCGCGGCGCTACCCTGCGGCGCGAAATCGTCAACCACCAAGAGAGCGTCTTTTGCGTGAAATGCCAGCATCTCAAGGGCGTTGCCGGTCGATGACCATGCCGCCGGCAAATGCAGCCGATCCATGCCGGCGCCGAAGTGCTGCTGTTCGAGTGCGGCCAGCTCACTCTTAAAGGCGCCCGTCTCTCCAGCGACGTGCAGAGAGAAATCGCAGTCGCCGAACGCCGCCCGGTAGGTTGCCGCCCGGAGCGGGAAGCTCACGGCCATGGGCCCAAGCTGGGCCAGCCGAAGGCTGGCCCGCACGGCGTTCCGAAGCTCATCGGGGTTGGCCGGCAGCCGCAGTTCATAGTGGCCCAGAGGACCCGTAAGCCGCATATTGACGCCCAGCACGGCGCCGTTTTCACCGATGGCGCCACCAGCGTGGAGAAAGACCCAGCAACCATCGATTTTCCGCCAGCCCGTGTGCGTGTAGATGCAACGCTCCTCTGCGGTCATGGAGTGGAACTGAATCGCGGTACGCGCGTACTCCCGCTGGTTGGGAAACGTGATAGCGGCCGAGCCCAGGCGTTCAATCGGCCAATCCATGCGGGCGAACTCCGAAGCAGCGATGGTGAACTGGGCGGCCCGACCCATCAATTCAGCCTCGATTTCAAATTCACGCTTCGTCTCAACCCCGTCGTCAAGGCAGATATTCGTGACGATGGAAGCCCGGTAGTTCGAAAGCTGGGTTTCGACGAGCTGCTCGCCCTTGGTCGTCACGCGAAACAGGCCTTCGGGTCTTGACTGAAACTGAGGCGGAAGCACAACCTGGAGGCGAGGGGCGGCAATGGGCTTTTCGAACAGTTCGAGCACCCGTTCCGGCCCCCAAGCTGCCAGCAAGTCGTCGATTCCATTCACACCGCAGTCTTCAGGAAGATTGACGAACTGCACGCTTGCGTGACGGGTCGAAAGCTCGCGAGCAATGCCTTTCCTGGCTCGCTTCACATCGTCGTTGGTCTGTACGTTCGTATCGAATACGATGAATACTCTGCGCCCGTCCCAAACAATGCGGTCAAGGTCCGCAATCGGTCCCTTCACATCCAATCGTTCGCCTTTTGGTCCCCCAGTCTTGCCGATCGTGCCACGCCAATTCCAGACACCTGCGATCGCAATCGGAATGAACCGTGGCTGATTCGTTTCGTAGTTGGCGAGCCGCCACGAAGCGAGCGCTTTCTTCTCGCCCTCCACAATCGCGATTGGTGTCTTTATATCGGCGAGGTGGTCCACGGTGATGCCGGGCGGAATGTACAGTCGGTTAGCACTGCCAGGTGCCCCCAGGTATTTTCTCTCGGGTTTGGGTTTGCCTTCCTTATCGAAGGTGTAATCGGGCCTGTCACGTCGCAGGCGATAGCCGAATGGCGTCGGCTCACCTGGCCAGTAGTACGGAAAGAGAATGCCGGCGCAGTCGCGTTTGCCCTTCTGACCCACCACATCCCGCCCATCCTGGGAATCAACCCGACGGAGCATCGCCAGGTCAGCAAGTTCCGGCGTGATCCAGGAGGTAAGCAATGCCGAGTAATCTCGCTCGGTCAGAGGTCCCCCCCAGGTGGGCGGCACTCGGTCTGGATCGGGAATGGGGGTGGTCACCGGCGCTCCACCCCGGTTTTGGAATCCCCCCGGCTTTCTGGGTCCAACCCGACCGCGCGGGCGACGGCATGTGCAATGGCGCGAGCCTTCGAAATGTCGGTGGCCTCGCCGGCAACACCGCAGATCTGGACCCGAACGGTCCAGGCGCCACCGCGGCGGTAATTGATGCTGTAGTCGTCCGGGTCGGCGGCGTCCAATAGATGAAACGCGTCCTCCAGCTTCTTCGTTGGCTGAAAACGCCAAGCCGGTGTCCAGCGGCGGTTTTCCATCAGATACCGGCCCGGATGTACCGTCCATCGCATCACGCGTTGCGCCAATAGAGCCGTGAGTCTGGGGGCCGTCATCGGCGGTGTCTCCAATCCGACATGGGGGACTGGCCTTGGTGCAGTGGCTCAACGTCCGTGGCCCGGCCATCGTCGAGGCTGCCCACTGCCGGTGAGAGGCTACGCTGTGCCTGGGCGTTCATCCAGACGCGGAGGTCGGTCTCGGTATATCTGACGTTCTTTCCAATGCGGTACCACCGAGGACCGTAACCCTTCCGTCTCCAGGCTCCGAGCGTTTCAACCTCGATGCCGAGGAGGCGTGCCACTCTGTTGGAATCGAGTAGCGGCTGTACTAGAGAAGAACTCATGGTTCCAGTACAACAGCCGAGAAAAGGGTACAAACGGGTACGGATGGGGACGGTCTAAGGGGTAAAGATGGGGACGGTTTAGCTCGACGGAGGACTGGGCTGGTTTCGCTGCGCTTTGAGGAGCTTCCTGCGATCCTTCTTTAGAGTTTCTCGACTCGTGAAACCAAACTTGCGCATCGTCAGTGCCCCAGCAAATGCCTTAGGGACAAAGCGCTCACTGCGCACAAGTTCCTCAATCTCCGGATCACTGAGGAGGGTCCAGAGTGCAAACTTCGGATGTCTCCTCTTCAGGTCCTCAACCGTGCAGTATCCCGCCAGGTCCTGCTTCACGGCCGCGAGTTCAGTCGCCAATGCATCTCGATAACGGAGCCGCTCGCGACTGAGATCGAGATCGGGAACACGGCGCGGTGTACGCACGAAGGAAGGGTGCTCGGGGAGCGGGCTCCCTTTTGATGAACTGGGCGTTGCCAGCTCAGGCCCGGGCGAAATCGCCTTACCGGGCGACACCTCCTGGACTCGGGAGCCGGTTGCCGGTCGCGGTTGCGCGGCTCGGGCTTCCCAATGGGGCGCTCTTTCCTCTTGGAGGACGTTGGTCAAGCGGTTTTCGAGGCTCTTCGTCGAGGACTGCGGTATCTGTTCCTCAGCGTACATGGTCCACAAAACGCTGCGCATCCTAACATCTTCTGGACAATGAACGTCGCCGAGAATCTCTGCAATATAACGAACGCTGATCACGAACTGGCCAAAGATAGGCCGGCAGACATCATCGATGACCGCAGGCAAACACTTTGATCTGAGCCAGATCGCATAGTCCGCTGGACTCACGCCCGGGCCGCTGGCGCCGAGTTCGGCCTCAGCCATCTTGTCAAAGATGCTTCCTGCGTATTCTGAAAGCAGAGGCCACAGGCACTGCTCCAAGTCTTGCCGTGCTTGCGGCTTTGCCCGCTGAACAGCTTCCGCCGCATCTTTCCGCAGCTTGGCGATTGCAGCCAGCCTCTCGGCTTTCGCAGGCCGCAGGAAAGTTGGGCATTCCAGAGCGAAGGCAGCGTCCTCGCGCCACTCAGCCTGTCTATCACGGATCGGCCCATCACCCGCTATCGCTTCGATTTCGAATCCACGCGCAGCGATGTCGTCCTGGTCGGCCGTCGCACTGTTCGCCGCCTTAGAGGTGATTTCACCGCGCGCCGCCAGTTCTTCACAGAAGCGGGCCGAAGACGCGAACACCTGCTCGATCTGTCCGTCTTCGAGCCAATGATAGTACTTCTGAAGATCGTTGCTGCTCTTTTCCCGCAGCTCCCGTGCGCTAAGTCGCCGCAATTTGCCGTTCTTGGTTCGCCGGTAGACCTTTTTTCCACTCGTCTCCGGTCGTATACCTCTGTTCGCGCCGGATCACCGTCAGCGGCTTGCCGTTCTTCACGCCCGCATCCCACTCCTGTTCGGTGCAGGGAGTGTGGCCAGTCTGTTGGAATCCCCATCGCCGCGCGCGCATGGCGTCAAGCCATTGCTCCCAGGATTCGGCATCGCGCGCGATGCCGGACAGTCCAGCCGCGGCTTGGCCTGCTACCGCTTTGAATACGCCCGCGCATTGGTGGTCAACGTCGATTCCCTCCGGTTTATCGCCGTACCAAAGTATCCAACTCGCAGAAGCCCCCTTCCAAATGGCTCGGAGTTCTGGGTATTGCCCCGCGTACTTCTCGAATTGGGCCTGACGGTCCTTCCAAACCGTTGAGCGCTCCGCGCGGTTTCTGCACACGACGCAATAATTAGCGGACGCTAGAGCGAGGTCCTGAATCCAGCCGCTCTCATCGTGAATCTCAACCCCATTTTCTTTGTAAGTGCCGCAAAGAACGTGGAAATCCGGCCCTTCTCTTAGAAGGTTTAGCCAGCCCTCAACCGTGTTCGGACGTGCGCCCGCCGCACGCGCCGCGCTCTCCGCAAGTGCCTCGAATGCAACCAGAAGCTGTTTACGCTCTCTCACATCCTTAGGCCCGTTAATCGAAATCTTGGACCAGTGTGACGGGTTGACGGCGTACCAAGTAACCTGTAATCGTATGGGACCCGTCAGATCCCGGAATTGGGCTTCCAGGTCGCGCCAAAAGGCGTAATCAGCAGGCATCGCTCCCTTTGCGATTCCCTGGAGGGAAGTTGCCGCCAACCGGGCAGGGTTCCCGGCTTGTCGCCCTGCAGGAGCTAGGCGGCTACAAGCATTTTACAGCCAACGTGCTTTGAGCACGATTGCGACAAAAAGAGCGGCCCGTCGCGCCCCACACTTGGCGAACGCTGCGCCGGCGGCGCCCACCGCGACCAATGGTGCCACCCGGTGGCGTCGGCGCGCCCTAAAGCCAAACTGGCGGGCACCGAGCCGGTTCGCGCAGATCACTACCGATATGTGGGAATAATGTGGCTTCGAAGGTGGACAAGGGCCAGGCTGGAAGCCGGCAAGCAGGAACTGCGATTGCATCTGCGGCAACGGCGCTACAATCGTCCTTCTGGACTCGTGTCGCCACGTCACAATATATTAGGATGACCGCTATTATAATGCCTGAACTTATTTGGGACGCAAAGTATCAGGGCGGCAAGAGAGCCGGCCCCGTCCGGATTGAGCTGCCGTTTCAAACTGTCGAGACCGTCAACGAGAGTACGCAGGATCGGCAACGGAGCCTAGAGCTGTTTGCCTCTGGCCGCGAAGCGGAATGGCGCAATCGCCTGATCTGGGGCGACAAGAAATACGTTCTGCCCAGTCTGCTGCCGGAGTTCGCCGGCAAGGTGGATTTGATCTACATCGATCCCCCGTTCGATACGGGGGCAGATTTCTCGTTCACGGCAAAGATACCGGACTACCCAGACGCGTCCGACGACGATACGGCGGCCTTCACGAAGGAGCCTTCCATACTGGAGCAAAAGGCGTACCGGGATACCTGGGGAGTCAGCAGGGAAGATCGGCAACGCGGCGTAACGCACGTGGATCGCTATCTCAAGTGGTTCTATGAAACGATCCTTCTTCTTCGGGAACTGCTGGCCGAGGCCGGGAGTCTCTATGTGCATCTCGATTGGCATGTCGGGCACTATGCCAAGGTGGTGCTCGACGAGGTTTTCGGCGGGGACGCTTGCCAAAACGAGATTATCTGGAAACGCACTTCCGCGCGCAGCGACAGCACCACGTTCAATCATGTCCACGACGTGATCTTCCTGTACGCCCGCGGGGCATGCACGTTCAATGATGTCCTGGTGCCTCATGATCCTGCCTACATCGCTGACAAGTACAAATATGTGGACAAGAGCGGTCGCCGGTATGGCTTGTGGGACATGACGAGTCCGAACCCGCGGCCGAACATGATGTATGTTTGGCGAGGGCATCAGCCTCCTCCACTCGGATGGCGCTACTCGAAAGAAACGATGCAACGCCTCCACGACGAGGGGCGAATCTGGTATCCGGATTCGAAGGATAAGCGGCCCCGGTTGATTCGCTATGAGTCCGAAGGCCAGCGGGCCACGTCGGTGTGGACCGACATATCACCGGTGAATTCCCAGGCCAGTGAGCGGGTCAACTATGATACCCAGAAACCCGACGCCCTTCTTCAACGGATCATTCGCACGTCCTCCAACGAAGGCGACCTGGTGCTCGACTGTTTCGTCGGCAGCGGAACTACAGCGGTTGTATCGGAGAAACTCAGTCGCCGCTGGATTGCCTGCGATCTGAGCCGTTTTGCGATCCACACCACGCGCAAAACCCTGCTCGGTATCCCAAATGTGCGGCCGTTCGCTATCCAGAACTTGGGGAAATACGAGCGCCAGGCATGGCAGGGCGCCGAGTTCGCGAACCCCGAAGACCAGCGGGCACGCGAGGCGGCTTACCGCGACTTCATCCTCGATCTTTACCGTGCCAGCCCCATAAGCGGCCGGACCTGGCTGCACGGCACGAAGAGCGGGCGGTTCGTTCACGTGGGCGCTGTGGATGCGCCCGTAACCTTGGCTGACGTGAAAGCCGTGGCCGCTGAGACCTGGAAGGCCGCCGGTTCAGGCAAAGGAGGACCGGAGAAGGCCGCCGCGGACATCCTGGGTTGGGAGTTCGCCTTCGAGCTGAACGAAACGGCTAGGGATGTCACGGCTCAGGCCCGAGTGGACATTGTTTTTCGCAAGATACCTCGTGAGGTGCTGGAGAAAAAAGCCGTCGAGCAGGGCGATATCCGCTTTTTCGAGCTCGCCGCGCTTAAGGTGGACCTAAAGCAGAAGAAACGCGAGGCAACCTTGGAACTCGCGGATTTTGTTATTCCGCCGGATGACGTTCCCGAGGACGTGCGGACCGCCATCAAGCACTGGAGCCAGTGGATCGACTACTGGGCGGTGGATTGGGACTACAAGGGTGACACGTTCCACAACCAGTGGCAGAGCTACCGGACCCGGAAGGAGGCGTGCATCGAAACCAAGTGCAGCCACGTCTACGATGGGCCGGGCCGCCACATGGTAGTGGCAAAGGTGATTGACATACTGGGGAACGACACCACGAAGACTATCGCGATCGAGGTCCGCTGATGGCAAGGAAACGAAGGCCGGCTTCGCCCGAACAGGTGGATCTGTTGGATGTGACGGCGCGCCTGCGCACGGCCCCTTGTGTCCCGGCGCTCAGGGAGGCAGTGAAAGCCTGGCGGGCAGGAGGCTACAAAGGCGTGACCGAGACGACGAGGTTGCTGCTGAATCACTGGTTTTACACCGATCACCGCCTGCTGAGTGGCCGGCCTTTTGCCTACCATCCTTCTCAACAGGAGGCCCTTGAGACTTTGGTCTTCGTGTGGGAGTACGAGAAGGTACGCACGCGAAAGGGCCTGCTGGAACGCTACGCCCTGGATCTTCGCGATGTGCGGCTGCCCGCGTACGACGACTTCGCGCGTTACTGCGTAAAGATGGCGACCGGCAGCGGAAAAACGAAAGTCATGGCGCTGGCGGTCGCATGGCAGTTTCTGAACGCCCAACGCGAAGCTGAAGATGTGGCGCACGGTTACGCGAAGACGTTCCTGGTAATCGCGCCGAACGTCATCGTTTTCGAACGGCTCAAGGCCGATTTCGCAGGGAGCCGCATCTTTCGCAGCGATCCGATTATCCCGCGGCCCCTGGAGATTTTCTGGGATTTCGACTGCGTCGTGCGCGGGGAGAGTGAGAAAGCCTACGCAGAGGGGACGCTTTTCTTGACCAACATTCAGCAGTTTTACGAGCGGCCAGCCCGAAAAAAGGAGGAGAACGAACCAGAGGCGCTTACGGCCGTGCTCGGTCCCAAACCCCTCCCGCAGAAGCTGGACATGGCCGACTTCTCGGACCGCATCGGACTGCGGGCGGGCACGCTGCTGGTGATAAACGACGAGGCGCACCACACGCACGACGAAGATAACGAATGGAACAAGGTAATTCGCGGTCTGCACGAAAGAACTCCGCTGGCTGCGCAACTGGATTTCTCCGCCACGCCGCGCTTCCAGAAGGGCGCGTTGTTTCCCTGGACGATATTCGACTACCCTCTGAAGCAAGCGATCCTGGACAACATCGTCAAGCGGCCGGTGAAAGGAATTGCTCAGATCCCCGAAGCCAAGTCCGATATTGCAAGCGTGCGATACAGCGGCTTCCTGACCGCCGGTGTCAATCGTTGGCGGGAGTATGCGGACCAACTTGCACCTCTGGATAAGCGTCCAATCCTGTTTGTCATGTTGAACAGCACGGTAGAGGCCGAAGACGTGGGCGCTTGGCTGCGTGAGACGTATCCGAAGGAATTCGCCGGCGATAAGACGCTGGTCATCCACACGGACGTAAAGGGCGAGGTCAGCAAGGCAGATCTCGACAAGGCGCGCGACGCCGCCCGCCGAGTAGACGAGGAGAAGAGTCCCATCAACGCGATCGTGAGCGTGCTCATGCTGCGGGAGGGATGGGATGTTCAGAATGTGACGGTCGTGGTGGGTCTGCGGCCCTATAAAGCTAAGGCCAATATTTTGCCCGAGCAGACCATCGGTCGCGGCTTGCGGCTGATGTTCCGGGACGCCTCGGTTGATTACAGGGAGCGCGTTGACATCATCGGAAATGGCGCGTTCCTGGAATTCGTCGACGATCTGGAAAAGCTGGAGGAAATCAAACTCGACACCTTCGAGGTGGGCAGGGATCGGCTCAAGATCCTGACCATCATGCCGCTTGCAGAGCGCACGGAATTCGATATAGGCTTGCCAGTTTTGACCCCGTCCTTGGTCCGTAAAAAGAGCCTGGCGGAGGAGGTCGCCGGCCTCGAAGTGATGGGCTTCTCGACGATAATACTGCCGCTGACTTCTGATGACGCCAGGCGGGGAACGTTCCGGTACGAGGGCTATGACATCATCACGCTCGAACGGCTGGTGGAACGCGATTATCAGATGCCGGAGCCGCAGACCGCACAGGAGGTTATCGGCTACTACGCCCGGCGCATCTCCGAGCAGGTCAAGCTCCCCTCGCAGTTCGCCGCCCTGGTCCCCAAGGTGCGCGAGTTTTTCGAGTTCAAGGCGTTTGGGCGGGAAGTCGATCTGGATTCCAGGGCCACGATCAAGGCCATGAGTACGCCAGTGGCGCACTACGTGTGCGTTAGCATCTTCAAAAAGGAATTGCAGGCGCTGAGCATCGAGGAGCAGCAGCCTGAACTGCTGGAGCCGGCGCGCCACCTCTCTACCACTCCCCCGTTTCCCTGGTCACGGTCGGTTTGGGAGGGCCAGCACACGATATTCAACCTGGTGCCGTGCGAGAACGACTTCGAGCGGATGTTCGCCAGATTTCTGGACGGGGCGCCGGATATCGCGAGGTTTGCCAAACTACCGCGTCCCTTCGGCTTCGCTATCGAGTACACCGACGCGGCAATGAACTTGCGCTGTTACTACCCCGACTTCGTGGCCGTGGACACCGGAGCCACACACTGGCTGCTTGAGACGAAGGGGCAGGAGTCACCGGAGGTCGTCTTCAAAGATCGCGCGGCTATGCAGTGGTGTGAGAATGCCACGTCACTGACGGGGACAGGTTGGCGCTACCGAAAGGTTCCACAGAGCGAGTTCGAAACGCTCCGGCCGGCAAGGTTGGCGGACCTGGAAGCGTTAGGCTGAAGCGTCGGCCGCCAGTTTTGCCAGAGGAACGTCGCCAAGGGAGGGCCCCGCGCTAAGTAAAACGGACGTTAAACCGTGGCATTCCGCTTTTGGGTGGCGCGGTTGCGCTGGCGGCCTTGCCCGAAGCAGGCAGCCCGAAGAACCCGAGCAAGGCAACAGGCAGCGTAGCGCCTCCAGCGTTAAGCCGTGATTCTCAGCTTGATCCCGTCATTCGGCGCATGAATAAGGTCTTGGCGCGTTCCGAGGTACCGCTCGGTAGTCTGCACCGATGCGTGGCCCAGCAGCAACTGGATCTGCTCCAACTCACCGCCCGCGGCTCGGCATAACTTTGCGGCCGTGCGACGACAGTCGTGAGGCGCGATGCCCGGCACCCCAGCGGCAGCCGCGTACGGGCGAAGCATTTGCCACGCCCTTCCGGCTCAACTCGCGGATCTGGAGACGCGGCAACAGGAATACGAACGGCAGAAGCAGGAATGTGCCCGGCGCGCGGTCGAACTGGAACGGGATTTTCAAGTGCACGAGTCGTCCGCCAGCCTGAGCCAGGCAGCGACGGAAAAACAAGCCGCGAGCGCACGGATCGTCGATTTGGCCGAGGAGTACCTGGAGCAACAGATCGCCGCACGGCTCATGAACGTTGCCATCGAGCGGTACCGGAATCGGCATCAGGACCCGCTCCTGGAACGTGCTGGGCAGTATCTCAACGACTTGACGTGCGGCTCGTTCACCGGCCTGGCGGTCGATTTCGACGAAGCAAATCGGCGCGTGCTGAGAGCCGTTCGGAGAGGCTCCGCTGACCACGTCGATGTCGCTGGCATGAGCGACGGCGCCAGGGATCAACTCTTTTTCGCGCTCAGGCTGGCCTACATTGAGGACCACTCCGGCCGGGTCGGGCAGTGTCCGGTGATTCTCGATGATGTCCTGATGGCGTTCGACAACGAGCGAGCAGCCGCCGCCTTGCGGGTGCTGTCTGAGCTCTCAAAGAAGACGCAGGTGCTCCTGTTCACGCACCATGCGCATCACATCGAACTCGCGCGCCAGGCGATTCCAAACGAGGCCTTGACGGTTCATGAGCTGGTTGCTGGTCAGCCCGTAGCGGTACCGATCCTTCAGGGATCGGGACATATCGGGATCTATCCGCAGGAGTGAGACGTAATTATAAGACTCCTCGTTCAGCATCTAAATCGACGTGGGCAGCCTCGACCTGCGGGCCAAGCGGATCACGCGGCCTATCGTGTCCACTCATTGACGATTTCTTGCCAGTTTAGTGGTCGTGGTGTGGTCCCGGTCCAGACGTCCCAGAAGTGCGGGTCGCCCGAGCGGGGACACTCCCGCAGGAGGCCACCGAGATTATCAGGGACTAGGCGCCGGACGAGGTCCTGGTCGAGGTCGTTAAGGTCGACGATCGGCTCGCCCGAAAGGGCTTAGTCTTTTCCGTTCGTGGTCGGTTCACCGGCTGCCTTGCGCCGGGGCCGCTTGGGAAAAGCCGCTAGGCGTGCTTCGGTCAATTCGAAGTAGGGTTCCATGCGCTCCAGCACTTCTTCCATACGGTAACGCGTGTGGCGGCGCATGGCTGCATCGGCCGCCTCAGGATCGGCGGAGATCAAGACTTCAGCGAGTTGCGAGTGCCACCCGGCTGGCGGCTGCTGGTTGCCGAGAGCGGTGTCATACAGCCAGTTAAAGACCAGAACCTGGTTTTTTTGCACAGCCTGACACAACTCCTCGCAACCCGTGCACTCGGCGATGCGCATATGGAAGCGCATGTGGAAGCGATGAACCTCGAAGGCGCGCTCGCGATCCTCTTTGGGGCGCATCAAGGCGTAAAGTCCGTCTAACTGGCTTGCCAGGCGCTTGACCTCTTCGCGCTCGTCGGAACTCGATTTTTCGGCGAAGATGCGGGCAGCCTGAGACTCCAGGGCCTCGCGCAGGACGTAATGGCCGCGGATGGAGTTGGCGGTCGGAATCCGGACGCGCGTGCCCACCCGTGGCCGGCTCTCCACCAGGCCGTCGTTTTCCAATCGCTGCAGCGCATCACCAACCGGGACAATGCTGACGCCCAATTCTTCGGCTAAGGCGCGGCGCGTGAGCCCGGTGCCCAATGGAAGCTCGCCGCGGAGAATACGGTCGCGAATCGACAAATACGCATGCTCAGTAAGATTTCCCTGGAAGGTACTCATGGATACCTTACTGAGTTTACAGCAATTTGCAGCGTGACTGCAATTGTGGAACATCAGGGCACCCCATGGCCAAGTTCTCGAGCCGCCCCCCCCCGCGAATTTTGGGTGTAAATGTTCAGCGCGATTGGAAAATCCGGGGCTGCGTTACTGAGACTGAATGCTTCTTGTTTGTTCATTATCAGCAAGATACGGCAAGCTCAGCTATAGGGCCGGATGGCTCTTCCATTGAACTGATGTATCAGAAAATTAGGTCTCGCCGGAACGTGTTCAAGACCCCTTGCTGGGCGCCGCTTCCGGTATCCGCTCCGTCTCCAACTTCCGTTTCCATCGATATCGGTCGACAATTGTTCGTGGATGATTACCTGATTGCTCAGGCCACCCTCCGGCGCACTCACCACAAGCGCGGCTCGCCGCCCACAAATCCGGGTTGCTGGAACCGCTTCTGATTTACGGCCTGATCCGGCCCTTATATCGGAACGCGCTCTGAACCGTAAGTCCAACGGCTGCAACAGCTAGATCTCTGTTATTCACCTGTTTATCAGGCGGGAGGCGCAAGCCCACAATCAAACATAGGCCGGCGGCGGAGTGCAAGTACCCTCGATTCCAGGTGCCGGGCTGCCGGGAACATCGCAGGAAAGCAGTCCGGTCGGGACGTTCCCATGTGATTCCGTCTCGACTGAAGCCGAGGAACAGGTCGTTCGTTTTCGGAAATCCTCCCTTGTACGCGATTTCGTTCGACGGCCCGAAGTAGATAGCGAACAATCCCAACATCCGGCTTTCGTACGCCACACAGTCCAACTTGTAGAGTTCTGGCCGGCACCAGAGGGCCGGATCGGGCAAATCAAACGCATCGGACGGAAGCCAGCCTTTGACATCCTGCTGTGTCCACTTAGACACTGGCAAGGAAATCCGGATGTTCATAATAGCTGCGAGTGCGGCCATGCTGGCGATCGCTTATCCGGATGCTGTACGTCCACATCCTGCGGAAAGGATTGTAGAACATCCCGGTGTTATCGCCGCATGGGCCCGTGCGTGCCCGGCGCGCCCAGTGGATGCCGTTTGGTGAAGTGAAGATGAAGCTTTGTTCTGGTTCCTCTGGCGGTGGCACCGCCTCGCCGCGCGGCCAAGAGCCCGTGCCACGACGAAAATAGGCGAACATCTTGAACCGTTCCGCCGGATCGGCGGCGTCATGATCCAGCCACACCGTACACCCGTTGCGCTCGTAGCCGGGTATCGGGGCCAAGACACGATTGGTGCCGGACACGACATCCAGTTCGGGCTGCCGCCAGCCAGTGAATGCCGTCTTCGCTCGTAGCGAGAGCGAAACCGTCATCGTAGCCGGCGACGTACCACAGCTTGTAGAGCCGACCCTTCGGGTCATACCATGCGCCGTCGCTGAAAAGGAGCTGCCGCCGGCATCACACCGCGGTTGAGTTCGAGAGGCGTTTCCGCTCTCAGCAAGGGGGAGGCCGGATCGATTGCGGGCTTGTGGAACCGACGGTGCAGGGTGGTTTCGGCGATCAACTAATCGTCGACAAAGAGCTGCCCTCCCCGCTATCTTACGGTTGAGCGCTCTTTCCACTTCGCGCGATCCGACGGACTACGGGCACGACCGATGTCGGGATAGCGCCCAACTTTGGCAAAATTACTCTGTAGGCGTGAAAGGCGGTCGAGCAATAGAGGCGTTGCGTCCACGCCTGGACTGAATTTCCAGGCCTCATAGATGCGCCTGCGCCTTGATCAGTTCACTCACCGATTCGGGGTTGATTCGGCCCTCCATCGGACCGAATGCCGCGGCGTTGAGTGCACCCGTGGCTGCCGCGTACTTGCCGCACTCCTCAGGTGGCTTGTTCTCCACAAGCCCGCACAGAAAAGCGGCGTCGAAGCAATCTCCGGCGCCTGTAGGATCGATTTCCGCGACGGTGTAAGGAGTGATATCTAACCTGCCACTTCTTTGAAAGACCGTGTTTCCTTTCTTGCCTCTCTTCAAAACAACCAACTCCATGGAGGGAATTTCCAACATTCGTTCCACGCCCTCCTCCACGGTTTCTTTTTCGGAAATCAGTTTCAACTCATCGACGCCCGGAAACAGAATGGAACACTTCTCCAAAATGTCTCCGATTACGTCCAAGACGCGTCGATCGCCGAGAAGTTCCGGCCGAATGTTCGGATCCAAGCTCAATCTCGCGCCATTCTCCTTGAAGTGGAGTGCGGTTCGGATGATGTTCTTACGAAAACACTCGTTGGCCATCAGCGAGCATCCCATGATATGAAAGTACTTCGCACCGCGGATATCTTCTGATTCATCAAACTCGTTCATCACTGCAGGTGTACCATCAATATAGAATAGAAACTTTCTCGAACCATCGGCAAAATAAGTGACCACGGCAAGCGCGGTCGATTTGCCGGCGAACGTTTTGACTTGGCCGCAATCAACGCCGTCCCGGATCAGACGATCTAGAACAGTTTTCCCGAAGTCGTCATTTCCCACCCCTCCGATGATCCCGGCGGAATGCCCTAGTCTTGCAACCGTATCGACAAAAATTGCCGGTGCCCCGCTGGGGAACGGACCGACAAACTCGCCAAGTTCAAAGAGCTCCATGCTCACCTTAGGTCTCATGATTTCGACGAGAATTTCGCCCATGGTCCAGATGTCATTCATTGAGTCTGTTCCTTCTCACGGCAATTGGCATGACTTGGTCACAACCGGACAGATTTGCTGCGGGCCGCCTTCATGAGCTGCCAAAGTCGGGAACCCGGACTGTTTCGCCATTCTTCATGGCCGATTGATGGGCGCAGATGCCGGCACAGGTGTAATTCGCCGACGCCACAGCATCCACATGAGAATTCCTTCCTTCTACAATGGCACTCAGAAATTCGTGGACCAGATGCGGGTGAGAACCGCCGTGACCAGCCCCCTGAATAAATGAGGGCTGGGTCGGATCCGTGATAAGAGACCTCTTAGTGTACTGGGCAATTTCAGGAGGCAGCAGGTGGGAGGTATCCGGCGCATGAAACTTCTTTGCATCGTCAATCCCTTCAAACAGGACACAGCCGTCATCGAGGACCTGTTCCCATTCGAACGACATTCTATCCCCATATATGTCAAAGCTCTCCACAACCTGCCGCACGGTTTCAAAAAGACAGCGCGTCGCTTCAGCGATTACATTTGAGTTTGCCAGCTTGAATGTCGCCGTTTCCACCGCATAAGGGGAACCGTACTGCTGGGCCTTGGCCGGACTCAGGGCACCCGATCCGTGACAGATCACCGATTGGGCCCGAGTTCCAGTCAAGGAAAGTATAGGGGACAAAGCATGAGTTCCATAGAAGAACGGAGGAAAACCCTTCCAGTAGCCGGCCCAACCTTCGAGTGCCATGTTTTGCATGTGAGCTGCGCGGACGAACTGAATTCGCCCCAGTTTTCCGCTGCTGACCATCTCCTTCACGTATAGATATTCGCGGGTGTATAGAGCGGTCTCCATCATCATGTAGACTTTCTTGACCTTTCGTTTTGCCTCCAGAATGGCCTTGCAATCTTCGACAGAGGTCGCCATCGGAACCGTGCAGGCGGTATGTTTTCCCGCACCAAGCGAAGCGAGCGTCTGGCGTGGATGCTCGAGGATTGGGGTGACAATATGAATCGCATCAATGTCGCTGCGGCCCAGAATGTCTTCGAAATTGGCGAAACGAAACTGCTTCCCAATGTCGAATTCGTCGCCGACGGCGTTCAAGGTTGTTACGTTCCGGGTGCAGATAAACACTTGGCGTGTATTGGGATGGCGTTGATAAATGGGAATGAACTCCCGGCCAAAACCAAGACCAATAATCGCCACGTTTAGTTTCTGAAGGTACATGAGATTTACTTATACGGTCAGTCAAAAAGAATGGTTGACAATCACGATTCGAGAAGATCCATTTCGCCGGCGTTCAATACTTCCTCCTCTCTTTCGTAAAAATAGGACGCCGTCTGCCGGACCATCTCATCGAGCATTCGGGGATCGGGACGACCGTTCATCTGATCGTACGGATTGCTCCCGGCGCCTAGTGGTTCGGGAGAACAGAAACATTGCTCATTGTTGAAACCCACAAGGTAAAGCGCCATTATCACGATATCGATGTCGAGCATTCCCGTCCCAAGAGCCCTCCGGTTGGAGTCGGCCAGATGAAGATTGGTGAGGAGTTCCCCGTATTTAAGAATAGTCTCGCCAATATGTTCCTCTCCGAGAAGCATATGAAAGACATCGCCCGCGATGTGTTTGACTCCGGGATGATCGATCTCGTCGATAAGCGCCTTCGCCTCGGCAAATGTGTGACAAAGACTCACTTCATCTTTTCTTACGGGCTCGATTCCGCAACGAATCTTCGCCTTGAGAAAATCATCGCCGATGATTCTAATGGTCTCCGCAGCCCGGCAGAACTCGTTATCATCATATTTGTTGGGACGCCCCACCGCGCCCGGCGTGAAGAGGATGTACTGTCCACCCACTTCCGAACAAAAATCGATATGCCTTCTGAAATAGTCGATGCAGTGTTGCCGGACCAATGGACTGCTGCTCGAAAACTCCGACTCGGGCCACACCATTCCGCAAATCCCTCCCACCTTTATGCCGTGGGATCTCAGGATCTGGTTGACCTCTGGCGAGCGGTAGCCGAGGTCCTTGCCGTATAAATTGCCGTGAAGTTCAATATATCGGATTTTATTGTTTTCGAGCCGCTTCGCCGAAGTCTCTAGGGGTTCCATTCCAAAGCCCCAGTTGCTCCAGGAGAGATTAAGGCGCTTCAACTGAGAAACTATATTTTGTTTCCTGAACTCAAGAAAGGCCTTGATGATCGCGCGATCTCTTGTCTTAAAATTCTGAAGTTTCATGCTCCATTCCTTTTCTCTTTGAAGGGTTGCGGGGCGCGGGGTCCGAGGCGTGGAGCCGCTCGGTCCCTGCAGCTCAAACGAGTTCCCGGAATGGGCCATTGCCCCGCCCTTGCATCGCCGATTCCTGCGCCCAGATGCGGGGTCCAATGCCACGAATTGTAACATTGAGCTTTGTGAGAGCGCCGCGGCCTCCTCGGACTGGATGATATTGTGAGATATCACGTTAATTATATGTTGGACCCATTTTACTGTCAAGCTTAAAAAACTCGGCCAAAAACTACGGCAAAGACACGTTTCCGGCCTTCACCGAACCTTAGGGGGACAGCCAGCGACGAATCAGTCCAGCAGCTCGATCAGGGAAAGCCAACGGCGCCAATATTCCTTGTCGGTCGTTCACGAGCGCTGGGCTGGGCAAGACATCGGTGTAATCGATGAAGATCTGTCGATCTCGGAATCTGGAACACATCGCCTCGGCTTTGAAGACCCTGTTGCGCGCGCTGTGCGATGGGCAGGTGGGCGTCGTCTTCAACATTAGAGGCCTGGAACGTTCACGGCGTTCTCACCGAATCACCGCTTAGCATCTCCGGAAAAACTTCCAGCTCCCCGACCAGGGGAGCCAAAAATTTGTGAAAGCCGCCCGCGATATCATTCGCCCCGGCGGAGATCCATTCGTCAGGAAGCGGCCGCTCAAACCGCGCGACATTGGCCAATTCGGTGAGCCCGGTCTCGCACCTGTAAGGCGAATTAGACACTCGCTTCAACGTAACCATCTTGTCTGTCTCGCCGGCCAGCGCCGCCATTACTGCTGCCCTTCCGCAGGCCTCAGATTCTTTGCGGTCGACCTGCGACGCGAGCGGCCCGCACGACCGCCCCAATAATCCCGGCTTTTCCGCGCGAGCCCGCAGGCCTAGCTTCCGTGTGAGTTCCTGCGCGAGCGTATGCGCCAGGTTCGAGGCCAAACGATGCACCGTCGAATCCGGACGATCCACGTCGGCCCCGAAAGGCGCGCCCTGGTCGTCGAGTTGTCCTTCACACACCACGATCACCACGCGCCCGATGCGCCGGTAGACCCGCTCGACATCAGCGGCGATCCGATCAAGACTCAGCCGCCGCTCCGGAAAATAGATCAGATGCGGCGGGTCATCGGAGTGAAAGCGGGCCAGCGCTGTAGCTGCCGCAATCCATCCGGTGTTACGTCCCAGCGCCTCCAGAATGCAGACGGGGGACGGCAGGGCGCGGTTGTCGAGTCCGATATCGCGCGCGGCATGAATGAAAAATCGCGCAGCCGACGGATATCCCGGAGTGTGATCGGTCACTGCCAAATCGTTGTCGATGGTCTTGGGAATTCCGATCACCTGCAGCTCATAGCGGCGTTCTCGCGCCATTCGCGAAAGCTGCAGCGCCGTTTCCATCGATCCATTTCCGCCAGTGTAGAAGAAGCAGTGGATTTCGCGCTTGCGAAAGACTTCGAGGATAGTGTCGTAGTCCTGGTCGGTCAGCGCCTGCCGGCTCGATCCAATGATGGAGCCCGGTGCCTGCGCAGAGGCGCTAATCCGTTCCTTGGGCCCCTCTGCGAGGTCGACGAAATCGTTATTCAATATTCCCCAAACGCCGGATATCGCGGCGAACAAGCTATCGCATTCGCGGTGCTGAGCCCACGCATCGCAAACGGCCGCGAGGCTCGCATTGAGCACCGCCGTCGGTCCACCTCCGTGCGCGATTGCCGCGTTCTTCATTCGAGCGCTGCCCTCCGTCCCACCAAACTCACCGGCCGCGCGCTTGCAAACACGCCGGCCTTGGCGCAATCCACAAGCGATGCGCCGCGCAGATAGCATGCCAGGAATCCTGCTTTGAAACTATCGCCGGCGCCGGTCGCATCGAGGACGTGAGCCCTCACGGCGGGCACGCGAAAAGGTCTCGCCAACCCGTCGCAACCAACGCGCCACGAGTGCCCATCTTGACAACTACAATCCGTGCGAGCTTCGCCAGTTCATCCGCCGCAGCCTTGACCGAGGGCGCCCCTGGAAGCTGTGAAATATTCGATTTTCGGCCAGTTTTGCACAACGTAAGTCGTTGAAAACATTGACGACCAAAAATGCTTTGTGACATTATTTCACAGCTTCCCTGTGAGCCGCAGGGCCTCCGTCTCATTAGGCAGAAACATATCGACGTGCCTCAACACTTGACGGTTGCAATCGAGCGACGTGGTCATCGCGAGGTGATTGCTTACCACTGAGTCCATTCGCTGTATGACCTCATCCATCCGATAGCGCGTGTGACGGCGCATGGCCTTGTCGGCTTCGGCGGGAGCCAGTCCCGCGGCAGCGAGAGTCTCACAATTGAACTTCACCGTGAACTCGGTGTCCAGTCGGCGCAGGAATCTCAGAAACTCCTGGTGTCGACAAGTCCCGCGCCCGCGCGATAGAACGGAGCGGTCGTTGCAGGCTGCCAGAGGCAGCGTCGTCTCCTCCGGGCGCGACGTACGAGGTCTTAGCGCCGGGAGTCTGGGCAGCGCAGATTCCAAGCGCCGTTGCTAGCGGGAGGCGGTGCAGGATGAACTGAATGCGGCGTAAGGCAGATGAGCGACCGGAGCTGCACCGTACGCATCGATGATCCAAAAGACATTCGTCATGCTTTCGCACCGACGGCGCCGTGGTCGAGATCCACGCAGGTCCAATCGAACCCGAGTCGTCCAAGGAACTCGGCCGCCGCAGGGTGGCCGATCTGCATCTAAGCGCCCAAGGTTGGAGTGCGGTCCAAGAACGTTTTACGAAATGCATGGTTCATGAGCTTGCCCGGAAGTTACCGATGGCCTCGGACGTCCGCAGATAGCGATTATAAATTCGGAAGCCGTCGAGTTGCCCGTACAGGACCGGGGCGAGCCTCGCCTTCGGCGCGCCGTTGACGTCTTTCAGTTCGGGGGAGAAGCGGCCCCATCCGAATTCACGCACTGCGCCACCGTCGTTGAAGACGCCATCCACGATCCAGGTAATGATCCGCGGACCGGCATCGACGATGGCAGTGATGTGGTGCCAGTGGCTGACGCGGAGCGTACCGGGGTGAGTGCCGGGATCGCAATCCCAGGCCGAATTGGTCTGTCCATCGCTTAATATGAGCTGCAAAGTGAAACGGTCCGTGGTGGTGATGGCGACGCCTCGCCCCGAAGCATCGCGTGCATCGAAGATTGTCTGCCCCGGAGACAGTTCGCGAAACCAGACGCGGAAGTCGAATGTGAAGCCGCTGGTTTCGGTGAGAGTGGGGAAACGCGGCATATCGAAGTCGCCGGGCCCCTTAACTTCCAGCACCAGGCCTTTGAGGGTCAGGGTACGGTTTTCCTGCTGGGTCCAAAGCCCTTCCAGCAGCGTGCGGTCGATCTCGTGCACGCGGGCGATCGTCTTCTGGGTTTCGGTGACGAAAAACCTGCCTCCGTCCTCGATGAAGTCGGGATAGCTCATGCCGGTGCCGGGATTCTCGTCGTAGAGAAGGATTTCCGGTTCCGACCAATGAATGAACCCGTTTTTCTCGACGCCGCCGGAAATCCACGCAGGATTGCGGTTGAAGTAATAGCGCCACTTTGCGTTATGCACGGCTTCGCCCCCGTGATTGTGGTACCAGAGCAGGAACTTTCCGTTGGAGAACTTCTTGACAAAGTTGGCGGCTCGCGGGTGCTTGATGCGGCGTCCGCCAGGAGTGTAGGTGGCATACTCCGGGGGTGTCCAGGTGTGCCCACCGTCGCGGCTGTAGGCATGACAGTTGTAGCCATCGATGGTACGATACGTGGCGTAGAGCGATCCGTCGCTCAATACGACCGGGTTGGCCTCGTCGGAGACGGGGCCTTTGGGAGCGCGCAGCCCTTCGTCGCCATCGGGCAGCAGTTCCCATTTGATTTCCGACGGATCCCGCTCGGTGAGGATGTTGTCGCTGCGCATGAAGCAGCCCTGGGACTCGACCATCGCGCCAGGATTACCCCACTTGCCGACTTTGGCGAATCCAAACCAAACTCTACCGCGATCGACGATCGGTTTGCCGACCCCCCAGAAGAAGAGAACCTTGCCCGCGTACAGGTTCTCGCGGTCGATCCGCATCAGCCGCATGGGGATGTAGTAGCGTCGCGTGGACCAGGTGCGGCCGTTGTCATCGGAGTACTTGAACGCGTAGTAACCCAGCGTGTCGACACGTTTGGCCATTGCAGGCGAATTGCAGCCTTCCAAGCGGCGCAAGTTGTCCTTATTATAGGTGTAGAAAACGTAGACGCGGCCGTCGGGCGTGATCAGCGGCATGACCCAAGACGCCTCGGGGCCGTTGGCTGGTTCGATATCGACGGGCGGCGTCCAGGTCTTGCCCTTATCGTTGCTGATCGTCGCTACGATATGCTGGCCGGGCTCGCCCTCCACGCCGCTGCCTGTGGTCAAACAGCAAAGCCAGTTGCCGTCGCGGGTGATGACGACGTAGGGCTGATCGACATAACCTTCTTTGGGAATGGGGGAGCCGGTCCGTATATTGCGCCAGTCGCTGGCAGGCCTGATGATTTGCGCGGCCAGCGGCCGCAGGAGTGGCAAACCAATGAGGAATTCGCGCCGTCTCATAGCTTATTGTGATATCTCACATTTTAAAACTGCTGTCAAGTCGCAGACCTTACTTCGCAGGATGCGTAACCGGCATCGAGTCTACGGCGGCCGGCATAATGATGCTCGTCGAACAAGGACATATCGCACTCATCGATCCCGTTGAAAAATATCTGGCCTCAGTTTAAGGGCGAAATGCTGGTGGATTCGCGCGGCTTCAGAAAGCCTTCGCGGCCGATTACCATCTGGGATTTGCTGACCCACACTTCAGGATTGCCGACAGGTTTTCCGCCGCCAGTG
>JBEKYD010000099.1:0-23487 GCA_049511335.1 Bryobacteraceae bacterium
CGCATTTCGGGATTACCTCACCAAAAGTTAGGTTATCCCGAAACGTCAGGAAGCTGCCGAACGCCCTGTCAACCCAGCACTGCGACCAAAACCCCCGCCCGGAATGCGCCGGATCCAGGTAACAAGGATATAAGAAGTACGTTGGAGGCGGTCACCACTGATGAGTTCTGGTGGTTGAATAACGGCGTAACCATACTCGCGCGGGAATGTCCGATCTCGGGCAATACGTTGACGATAACAAATCCAGAGGTTGTAAACGGCTTACAGACGTCTTATGAGATATGCCAATTTTTCCGAGATTGCCCTGCGAATCTTGTGACAGACACCAGGAGCCTTGTGCTCAGGGTTATAATTCCCCCGAATGAGCATGTCAGCAGCAAGATCATCAAGGCGACCAATTTCCAAACAGAAGTAAAAGGCATGTCCCTTCATGCAACGGAGCAAATTCACTTCGACATTGAAGATAAGCTGGGATTAGTTGGATTGTGGTACGACCGCAAGAAAGGGAAATATAAACGCCTACGGAAGCCCATATCTGACATAATCAGCGTCGTGGATTTGGCGCGTTGCGTTATTGCTATTCTCCTTATGCGACCGGATGACGCACGCGGAAGGCCACAGTCGTTGCTCGCTGATGATAGGACATATCTAGAGATATTTAGCCGGTCATACGATTGTGCCGTCTACGTGTTCTGTATCCGTCTAGATCGCAGAATAGCCGCGTTTCTCGAATCCGGTCAGAAGTATACTACCGAAGAACAGAGAGACATCAGATACTACTTAGATCTGTGGGCGGCCTGTGCGCTTGTGAACTCCGCGCAGCCAAGTGCTTCAACGTTACCTGCCGCGATTCCAAAACTTGATACTATCTCAGACGACGAAATCGCTAGATACGCTGCGAAGATTCGCCGATCTTACCGCAGGATGGGCGGAGAACAAATTGCAAAAAGCCAGCGCTTCTCGGCGGCTATCAAAAGGCGCCTTAGGCACGATTTCCCAGTTACGGTGACGCCGTAGCATTATAAAGTCAAATGAAACAGTCAGACGGCGCTGGGGGCCTGGGGACAGCCCGCGTGTTTCCTTGCATCGGTGGACACCACCAGGCGCATCCGGGACGTCCTGAGGCGTCTGGACTGTCCCAACCCGGGCCCGATTCCGGGATTAGTCGCTGCTGACCGCTCCGGAACGCCCTCGATCAGTTTGAAGACGACGATTCGCAACGACGTGCATTCACCTTCCTGAACTCCTTCGCAAGGTTCATGGGTTTACTCATTGTCTCGTAGGCCCGTGGCTATGTAGATGGCTTGGCCGCGTGGCCCGGGTGGCGGCAAACAAAACGGAGCGCTGGCGGAAAAGAGCATAATTTTGTGATACGGGTGTTACGACGGTGCGTAATCCGGGTGAGCAGGTAATGCCGCATATTTTTGTGTCGGTGGCGCACGCGCACAAGTTGTAGGGCGGACCTCCCATAGCGCTAACTTAACGTGGCGTACGCACTCGTGCGTGCCGCGTCGAGACTTTCTCGACGCCGACTCCTGGCGATTTCGATGAGAACGTCGCTGGGACGCACCGGATAACCGTTTTGACAAAGAGAATCGCACGATCGCTGGGTTCGGAATCAGAGCGTGAAGATTCGAGCAGATTGAAGCCAGCCCGGCTGAAGCCTGGCTAATCGGCAATGCCGTTCACTTAGGCCGTGCCGCAGGTCGCCAGTAGGAGGCGCGCGGACAAGCCGGCCCGGCGACTGGAAAGAAAAGCCGAGAAGAATCTCGGCTCAGCAGGCTTGACAGCCCGCGCCACGAGTTAAGTGGGGACGCGCGGGACAGACTGAAGCGACACCCACCGAAATCTCACTTTGGGACGGAGCCGTGTGTCCCATTCCAGAATTTCTGCCCTGCGGCGCCCGGCTTTTCCCCGATGCGCCGGCTCGCTGGCTCCGCCGCAAGGGCGAGGAAGGCCGCCGAAGCGGCATTCCGCGGAAAGCGGCCCTCCGATGAGTCCAGGGCCGGCGTTAGCGCGGCAAGAGCGACCCGCCGCGGCGGGCACTTGCTCAAAACGACGCCGTCGTGCCGAAAAGTCCCTCCAGGGACGCACCCGACCGTCCCCAAATCGCATTCCAGCCAGTGTCGCTTCAGTCTGTCCCTCGCAGCTCCTCGCAGCTCACTCATGGTAGGCTGGCGCTTTGAGGGCACCATGCTATTCGATTTTTCCGTCATCCCGCCTAGAGAACGCTACAAACTGTTCGTATCGACGATTGTTCCGCGGCCGATTGCCTGGGTGGTAAGCCAGGATCTGAGCGGGCGGTTGAATGCCGCGCCATTCTCTTTCTTCAACGCCTTTGCGGGCGATCCTCCGGTGGTGGGGATCGGGATCGGCAGCCACGAGCCGGGCCGGCCAAAGGACACGCGCTTGAATATCCGCGACACCAAGCAATTCGTGGTGAACCTGGTTCCCGAAGAAGTCGCCGAAGCCATGAACGTTACGGCCATCGATTTCGAGCCCGGCGTCAACGAGCTGGCTCAGGCCGGGCTCACCGCCATCCCGAGCGCGTACGTCAAGCCGCCGCGCATCGCCGAGAGCCCGGTGTCGATGGAGTGCGAGCTGATGCAGATTGTGGAACTGGGAACGGAATCGGGATTGGTGCTTGGCCGCGTGCTGGCGATGCACGTGCGCGAAGATCTCGTGCTCGACGCTGGCAAACACTACATCGACACGCCCAAGCTGAAGCTCATCGGCCGCATGCACGGCGCGGGGTGGTATGCCCGCACCTCGGATCTGTTTCTGATGGAACGGATCGCGCGCAGCGCGTGGAAGGGGCGGGAGGGGTGAGAGTGAGATTTTGAAACCTATTATAGTACGTGGTTTCGGAAGTTCGGTTAACGCATTCGAGTGCAACCGCTCCCTAAGATGCTGTGAAATAATCGATTTCCGGCCAGTTTTGCACGGCCCAAGTCTCTCAAAACATTGGATGGCAAAAATGGTTTGGCCGATTATTTCACACCTTCTAACGGTCGCGGCTCTGACTCGCGGCTCCTTCGCCAACTCGGGCGGCCTTCGACACCGCGCCAGCGATCTTCTTGGTTCCGGCTTGTCCAGGTCAGGGAGCGGTGGGCTGATAAGATATTCCTGGACTGCGCCGGTTGGCCATGCCTGCCGCACAGCCCACCAGAACAGGAACAGGGAGGTCGAGATGAATCGCCGATTTCCGGTAGTGGCGCTTACGGCAGCGCTGGGATCCATGATTTTCCAGGCACAGGGGCAAACGCCTCCACCGAGTGCGGACCCCTATGCGAACAACGCCGCTGCGGGAAAGACCCAGTTCCCCCTGGCGGCGCCCGCCGGCAAGGACTCCGGCGCCATCACGAAAGCGCCTCCCGGCGCGGTCAATCAGGGAATGCTCGATCCGGCCAAATGGAAATACGGGCCGGCATACGACGCGCCGGCGAATGCCAAGATCTGGAATCCGGTAATGATCAAGATGATGAAGGGCGAGAAAGTGACCGGCGGCACCGTGTTCAGCTCCGATAGCCCGGAAACGTATTGCGCGATGGCCAATGCCGGCTACGACTTCATCTGGACAGAGATGCAGCACGACTCGCGCGACTGGGAAGCGGTGGGACGGATGTGGAAGGCGTGTCCGCACGCCAAGGCCGTCCCCGGCGTGCGTGTGGCCTATACCGACGAACGCGAAATCCAGCACGCGATGGATCTGGGCGCGCTGGTGATCGTGATTCCCACGGTGCGCTCGGTGGAAGAAGGGAAAGCCGCGCGGGATTGGACCATGTTCCCACCCGTGGGCAAGCGCAGCCTGGGTGGCGGCCAGGCTTTCGCTCCCGATATGTGGGGCAGCGTCCCGGGCGGGTATCGCAACACGATCAACGACAACGTGGTGCTGATCGAGATGATCGAGACGCTGGACGGGGTGGCGGCGGCGCGCGAAATCGCCGCGATTCCGGGCGTGACGGCGATCTTTGCGGCCAGCGGAGATCTAGGCAACTTCTCGGGCTACAAGCAAGGCACACCCGACTACGAGCGGCTGATCAACGCCGTGCACGACGCGGCGCTGGGCGCGGGAAAGCGGCTGTGCGGTCCGTTCTCCTGGCGCGACCGGCCCGACTTCACCTGTTTCCAGAACGCCAGTGAGATCGTTGCCATCACCCGCGGCGTGGC
Source organism: Bryobacteraceae bacterium (assembly GCA_049511335.1). GTDB lineage: Bacteria > Acidobacteriota > Terriglobia > Bryobacterales > Bryobacteraceae > JBEKYD01. The sequence continues at coordinate 4,171 of JBEKYD010000099.1, forward strand.
CGACGAGCTTGGGCCGCTCAAGGACACGCAAGGCAAGCCCGAGGTTGGACCCTACGCCCCGAAGAAGTAGGCGTCGCCGGCCGGATCGCATACCCGTTTCGCGAAGGTGCATTGGCGCGATAATAGCGGCGTGACGAAACGCTCATTCCCACGGCCAGGAGCCATGGTTCGGACCGCGCTGGCTTTCTGTTCGTTCGCGGCCGCCGTTGGGACCGGCCAAGAAACTTCCGCCGCTCAGACTTCCGCCCCCGACCTGGTGCTCGAGGGCGTGGTTCGCGGCCCGCAGAATCATACCTACATTCAAGTGCCGTTTGCCGTGCCTGCCGGCGCCGAGCGGGTTACGCTGACTTTTGCCTACACGGGCAAGGAGCAGCACACGGCGCTCGACCTGGGGTTGCTCGACCCCGCCCAGCTTCGCTGCTGGAGCGGCGGCAACAAATCCCTGCTTACCGTGGGGCTTTCCGACGCGACGCCCTCGTGCCTTCCAGGTCCCATTCCTCCGGGTGAGTGGCATGTGCTGATCGGCGTGCCGAACATTCGCCCGAACGAGGAATCGCACTATACCGTGGATCTGTACTTCTCGTCCGGCGGCACGGTTGCGGGCGAGCCCGCCATATTGCGCGCGCCACTGGGCGCGGGGCCGGGGTGGTTTCGCGGCGACCTCCATTTGCACACGTCGCACAGCGATGGGCAATGCCCCAGCCAGACGGGGAAGATGGTACCGTGCCCGGTCTACTTTACGGTGGAAGCCGCTGCCCGCCGCGGCCTGGATTTCGCCGCCATCACCGACCATAACGCGACTTCGCAATATGAGGCCATGCGGGAGCTACAACCTTACTTCGATAAGGTTCTGCTGATTCCAGGCCGCGAGATCACCACCTTTGAGGGGCACCTGAATTTTCTCGGCACCACCGATTTCCTGGATTTCCGTCTCGGCGGCAAGACCGTGCCCAATGTGAACAGCTTATTGCAGGACGCCAATCGGCTGGGCGGGCTAACCTCCATCAATCACGCGTCCGCTCCGAACGGCGAGATTTGCATGGGCTGCGGATGGAAGCCGGTTTCCGCGGTGGATATGCGCCTGCTGACCGCCGTCGAAGCGGTGAACGGCGGCAGCGAAAGGTCGGGTATTTCCGATATCCCCTTTTGGAACAAGCAGTTGGACCGAGGCTGCCGGCTCACGGGAGTTGCTGGGAGCGATAATCACCAGCCCATGCAGCCGCTCGACCAAATCGGCTCGGTAGGAAGCCCGACGACCGTGGTTTATGCCGCGGAGCTTTCGACGCCGGCCATTCTTGCCGGCATCCGCGCGGGGCATGTCTTCATCGATCTGGCGGGAACCCGGAATCATCTGCTCGAAGTGACCGCGCGCGCCCAGGACCACGTCGCCCACATGGGAGATCTTCTCGACGCGGGGAAGGGCGAAGCTGTGGACTTCGATTTGCACGTGGCCGCCGCGGCCGGAGGAAAGCTCCGTTGGCTGGAGGACGGCCGGGAGATGCCTCTCACGGGCGGAGCGAATATTTCCTCCCCCGATCAAACTTTTCCTTTGGCTTTTCCTTTATTATGGGTGAGCGACGGTCAAAGCCATTGGTTTCGCGCGGAAGTGCGGGGCCCCGACGGAAAACTGTGGCTGCTGGGCAACCCCGTTTACGTCAACTGGGGCGCTTCCAATCAATGCCGCGACCGGTGAACGACTATGGCGGAGTCCCGCTCAGGCAACGGCATCATCCTCCTCTTGGACTCAGATACCGTCACGCGGGCAGTTCTCCGCGACGCGCTTCAGGACGCCGGTTACCTGGTCGCAACGGCAAGCGACCTTGGTGTGGCCGTCGATCGCCTCAAGGAGATGCCGCCCGATTTGTTGATCGTTCGTCCTTACATCAACAGCATGCCGGGGCATCTTGCCGCCGATTACCTGCGCAGCAAGCAGCCCGGGCTGCCGGTTCTGATCGTGGCGGGGTTTCCGGACGATGACCGGCTCAACAACAGGAACGAAGTCGAGAAGTTTCACACTTTTCCGCGGCCGTTTCGTCGCGATGAGCTGCTGGCCAAGGTCAGGGACGTGTTGGATATCGTTCTAAGGAAGGGGTAGGGATTATTTTCACAGACGTCCCTGGTAAAGTGGGACAGACCATCGCGTTCCGTGGTCTGTCAGGCCCTCGCCCGGCCGACTGCTCGACAGACGACAAGAAACGATCGTCTGTCCCACTTGGGCCCGTGCTCGTGGCTGGAAGACCGGCCTGGATGTCGAGCGCGGGCAAGGTGTTACCTTGAGGCTTTGGAATCAGTCATAATAAGGTGGCTTTCACCTTTGCAACAGGCTTCTGAATGGCAACCAGCACAAACCCCCACGAATTACCGCCGGCAGTGGAACTGCCCGGCCATCATGAACCAACGCCGCCGAGCTCCGGAAGATCAAGAAAACGCGGCTTAATTTGGCTCGTATTTCTGCTGATCATCGCGGGCGTCGCGGGCTATGCGGTCTGGCGCGCGGGCCAGCCCGTGACCAATACCAAGGGCCAGGGCGGTGGTGGCTTTGGCGGAGGAGGCGGACGGGGCGGTGCTGCTCTGGGCCCGGTGCCGGTAGTCGTCACGAAAGTCGCGCGCTCCAGTATCCCCGTCTATCTAAACGGGTTGGGCAACGTCAACCCTTACTACACGGTAACCGTCAAGTCGCGGGTCGACGGCCAGTTGATGAAAGTGGATTTCAACGAAGGGGATTTGGTAAAGGCGGGCCAAACCCTGATCGAGATTGACCCTCGGCCGTATCAGGCTGCACTCGATCTGGCGCAAGCTACCCTGGAGCACGACCAGGCTCTGCTGGCCAACGCCAAGGTGGATCTCGAGCGTTATCAAGGCTTGGTGAAGACGCATTCCATTCCGAGCCAGCAACTGGATACGCAAGCCGCACTGGTTGCGCAGTACCAAGCCACCATCAAGCAGGATCAAGCCAGCATCGAGAACGCGCAGCTCCAATTGACGTATTCCAAGATCACGGCCCCCATTACGGGCGTCCTGGGTCTGCGCCTGGTGGATCCGGGCAACATCGTCCACGCCTCCGACTCAAGCGGTATGGTCACGATCACCCAACTCCAGCCGATCGCCGTGCTGTTCACTATCCCCGAGGACAGCCTTCCCCAGGTCACGCAAAAGCTGCGCGCCGGCGCCCATCTGCCGGTGGATGCTTATAACCGCGACAATTCCAAGAAGCTGGCGTCCGGGACGCTGATAACCCTGGATAACCAGATCGACAGCACCACCGGCACCTCGAAGCTGAAGGCGGTTTTCGACAACAAAGACAATTCGCTCTTCCCTCAACAATTCGTCAACATACGCGTGCTGGTGGACACCCTGGCCAACCAACTGGTCGTCCCCAATGTGGCGGTTCAGAATGGCCAGCAGGGCACGTTTGTCTACGTTGTGGATGAGGATTCCACAGTGCACCTGAAAACGGTTCAGGCGGGAATTACCACGGCGACGTCAACCGACATTCTCAGCGGCATCTCGGACGGGGACGGAGTGGTCATCGACGGCACCGACAGGCTGGTGGAAGGAGCCGTGGTCAGAGTACGAAAGCCTGGCGAACTGGATAACCCGCCAGGCTACGACGCTGGCAGCGGCGGCGGACGCGGCGGGCGGGGCAAAAAGGGCGGCAGGAAAGGCGATGGTAATTTCAAGAAGGGCCGGAGCGGAGGCGCTACTCAGTGAGTCCGTCCCGGATCTTCATCCTCAGGCCGGTGGCGACATCGCTGATGATGGCCGGCGTGGTGCTGGTCGGTATTACTGCTTTCCGGCAATTGCCGGTTTCGGCTCTGCCCCAGGTTGATTACCCCACCATTCAAATCCAGACGTTTTACCCGGGTGCGAGCCCGGAAGTAGTGACCTCTTCGATCACCGCTCCGCTCGAAAAACAGTTCGGTCAGGTGCCCGGATTGAGTCAGATGACATCGATCAGTTCTTTTGGCAGTTCGCTGATCACGCTCCAGTTTTCGCTCGATCTGAGTATCGACATCGCGGAGCAGGAAGTGCAGGCGGCGATCAATGCAGCCACGACTTTTCTTCCCAACAATCTCCCATTTCCTCCCATTTACAGCAAGACCAATCCCGCCGACGCGCCCATTCTGACTCTGGCCATTACCTCCACGACGGTGCCGCTGCCGAAAGTGGAAGAACTGGCCGAAACGCGCATGGCGCAGAGGATCTCCCAGCTCAAAGGCGTAGGCCTGGTGAGCATCAGCGGAGGGCAGCGTCCGGCCGTCCGGGTGCAGGCGAATCCCACCGCGCTGGCATCGTATGGGTTGAGTCTCGAGGCCCTGCGGACGGCTCTGGGCAGCGCCAACGTGAACCAGGCCAAAGGCAGTTTCGATGGACCGGACCAGGCCTGGACCATCAACGATAACGACAATCTTTCGGCCGGGGCTCAATACGGGCCGATCATCATTGCGTACCGCAACGGGGCGCCCGTGCGCATCCGGGACGTGGCCACCGTCATCGACGGCGCGGAAAATACCAAGCTCGCCGCCTGGGTCAACGACGAACGGGCCATTGTCCTGAACATTCAGCGGCAGCCCGGAACCAACATCATCAGCGTCGTCGATACGGTTCAGGCGATCCTTCCTCAAATCGAAGCGTCACTGCCGGAGGGCATCGGCGTGCGGGTCATCAGCAACCGCACCACCACCATCCGGGCATCGGTGCGGGACGTCGAATTCGAGCTGCTGCTCACCACCGCGCTGGTGGTCATGGTCATCTTTCTTTTCCTGCGCAGCGCTTCGGCCACGATCATTCCGGGCATTGCCGTGCCTCTTTCGCTGGTGGGCACGTTCGCCGTCATGTACCTGCTGGGGTACAGCCTGGATAACCTGTCGTTGATGGCGCTGACCATTTCGACGGGGTTTGTAGTAGACGACGCGATCGTGATGATCGAGAACATCTCGCGCTATATCGAGAGAGGCGACTCCGCCATGGAAGCCGCGCTCACCGGATCGGCCGAGATTGGATTCACCATCGTGTCGTTGACCGTCTCCTTGATCGCCGTGCTGATCCCCCTGCTGTTCATGGCGGATATTGTGGGCCGCCTTTTCCGCGAATTCGCGGTGACGCTCGCCGTCACGATCATGTTTTCCGCGTTTGTCTCCCTGACGCTGACGCCCATGATGTCGGCCCGAATTCTGAGGCACCATCCGCAATCCGAGCAGGGCAGGTTATATCGTTGGTCGGAGTGGTGCTTCACCAAAAGCATCGAGGCGTACGGCAGCATGGTTCGGGTGGTGCTGCGTCATCAGCCGCTGACGCTGTTCGTGGCTATCGGCACGCTCGGCCTCACCGTTTACCTTTACAACATCGTTCCGAAGGGGTTCTTTCCGGTGCAGGATACCGGCGCGGTTCTGGGCATTTCGCAGGCGCCGGAGACCGTGTCGTTTTCCGCCATGTCCAGGCGGCAGCAGGAACTGGTCCGGGTGATCCGTCAGGATCCGGCGGTTGAGAATCTCACCTCGTTCATTGGCGCCGATGGCGTGAACACCACCATGAATAGCGGCCGCATCCAGATCACCCTGAAGCCGCTCGAAGAGCGCGCCGGCGTTTCCGCGGTGGATGTCATCCGGCGGCTGGAGCCGAAGGTACGGCAGGTGCCAGGCATCGAGTTTTACATGCAGCCGGTACAGGATCTGACGGTGGAAGACCGGATCAGCCGGACGCAATACCAGTATTCGCTCGATGCGCCCGACAAAGCGCTGCTGGACCGGTGGGTTCCGCTGCTGGTGGAGCGGATGAAACGAATACCCGAGCTGCGCGACGTGGCTAGCGATCAGCAGAACAACGGCCTGGGACTGCTCGTCTCTATCGATCGCGACACGGCCGGCAGGCTTGGCATTACCCCTCAGAACATCGACGACGCGCTGTACGATTCTTTCGGCCAGCGGCAAGTATCGACCATTTATACCCAGACCAATCAGTTCCACGTGATTCTTGAAGTGGCGCCTCACTACCAGCAGGATGCGGCGGCGCTGAACGATATGTATGTGCCGATCGGATCGGCGTCGGCAAATCTGGCCACGACCATCGCACTGGCGGGGACCAATAGCGCTCTCACCGGCGCCGCGGCACTCGCCCCGGCTCCGCTCCGATCGCTGATCCGGGTGCAGGAGATTCCGTCTCCCATTGCGATCAATCACCAAAGCCAGTTCCCGGTGGTCACGCTTTCGTTTAACCTGGCTCCGGGATCGTCGCTCGGCGCGGCGGTTCAGCATATCAAGGAGGTCACCCGGCAACTGGGCATGCCGGCCAGCATCGAACCCACGTTCCAGGGAACGGCGCACGCGTTTGAATCGTCGTTGTCGAACGAATTGACCTTGATTCTGGCCGCCACCGTTACGGTGTACCTGGTTCTGGGCATCCTATACGAGAGCTTCATCCACCCCATCACCATTCTTTCCACGTTGCCATCGGCCGGAGTGGGCGCGATCCTGGCTCTGATCCTGTTCAAGAAGGATCTGGATGTGATTGCGCTGATCGGCATCATTCTTTTGATCGGCATTGTGAAAAAGAACGCCATCATGATGATCGACTTTGCGCTGGAGGCGGAGCGCCATGAAGGGAAGCCGCCGGAAGAAGCCATCTACCAGGCATGCCTGCTGCGCTTCCGTCCGATCATGATGACCACCATGGCCGCGCTGCTGGGCGCCGTGCCGCTCGCCTTCGGCAGCGGCGTAGGTTCCGAATTGCGAAAACCGCTGGGCATCTGCATCATCGGCGGACTGCTGGTCAGCCAGGTGCTGACGCTTTTCACCACCCCGGTGATCTATTTGTATTTCGGACGCGCGGCGGCCTGGGTCGGCCGTTTCCGCGGTTCCGGCGGGAATGAAGACCTTTCCGAGGCACCATCGAACTAAAGACCGGCGCATATGAGCATTTCCACGCCATTCATTCATAGACCGGTTGCCACCACGTTGCTGCTGGTGGCGGTGACGCTGGCCGGCGGCATCGCCTACACGCTCTTGCCCGTCTCGGCCTTGCCGGAGGTCGACTTCCCGACCATTTTCGTCAGCGGCGGATTGCCGGGAGCGAGCCCGGAGGTGATGGCGGCCTCCGTCGCGACGCCGCTCGAGAAGCAGTTCACGCGCATCGCGGGTGTCACGGAGATGACCTCCAGGAGCTCGGTTGGGTCCGCCACGATCGTCCTCCAATTCGATCTGAGCCGCGACATCAATGGCGCGGCGCGCGAAGTGCAGGCGGCCATCAATTCCGCCGCCGGGTATCTCCCGGCCAACCTTCCCTCGCTGCCCCGATACCGGAAAATCAATCCGGCCGACCAGCCGATTCTGCTGATGACACTCGAATCCGATGTAGTGCCGAGGCCGCAGTTGTACGACATCGCTTCCTCGGTGTTCGCGCAAAAACTTGCGCAAGTTCAGGGCGTCGGCCAGGTTTCGGTGGGTGGCAGCTCGCTTCCCGCGGTTCGCGTGGAAGTGAATCCGCAGCCGCTCTCGAAGTACAACGTGGGGCTCGATCAGGTCGGCAGTTTTCTGCAAAGCGCCAATGCGAACAAACCGAAAGGCTCGCTTTCGAACTCCGAACGCGAGATCCCGATTTACACCACCGACCAGCTTTTCCTGGCCAAAGATTACAAGGATCTGGTGGTGGTCTATCGGAACGGCGCGCCCGTCCGGCTGTCGGATCTGGGCCGCGTCATCGATGCGAATGAAGATGTCCGCAACCTCGGCGTGGTCAACGGCAATCCGATGGTTCAGATCCAGATCAACCGCCAGCCGAATGCGAACATCGTCGACACGGTCGCGCGCATTAAAGCTTTGATGCCGCAGTTTCAAGCCCAGCTTCCGCCAACCGTCCGCTTCAGGATTGCCAGCGACCGCACCGTCACGACCCGGCAATCGCTCCACGATGCGCAGCGCAACGTGATCGTCTCCATCGGGCTGGTGGTCTTGGTGGTGTTCCTCTTCCTCCGGAGTGCCTGGTCGACGTTTATTCCAAGCGTATCGGTGCCGGTATCCATCATCGCCACGTTCGGCGCGATGTATCTGCTGGGGTACACCCTCGACAATCTTTCGCTGATGGCGCTGACGATTGCGACCGGATTCGTGGTGGACGATGCGATTGTGGTGATTGAAAACATCACCCGTCACCTCGAAAACGGCATGAAACCGATGCAAGCGGCCCTCAAAGGCGCCGAAGAGATTGGTTTCACGGTTTTGTCCATGAGCATCTCGCTCATCGCCGTGTTCATTCCCATCCTGATGATGAGCGGCGTGGTGGGGCGCCTGTTCCGCGAATTCGCGGTGATTCTTTCGGCCGCCATCGCGCTGTCCATGGTTGTCGCCCTGACGGTTATCCCCATGATGTGCTCGCGGCTCCTCAAGGAACACCGCGGACACGGATACCTCTATAATCAGACCGAAAAGCTCTATCGATGGAGCATCTCCAGTTATGGATCGGCTCTTGAGGTCGTGCTGAATCACCCTGGGTCCGTCCTGCTCACCCTGCTGCTTACGGTGGGTATTAGCGTGTACCTCTACGACAAGATCCCGAAGGGATTTTTTCCGCAGCAGGATACCGGGCGTCTGCAGGGCGCCGTGATGGGCGAGCAGCACATCTCCTACCAGGCGCTGGTGGCGAAGGCGAAGTGGTTCGAGGAGAAGATCCGGGTGGACCCGGATGTGGAAGCGGTCACCATGATCGCGGGCACCAGCGGCGGCGGATTCGGCGGCAACTCGGCCCAAATCAACGTGCAGCTCAAGCCAGCGGGGGTTCGCAAATCGACTTCGGACCAGGTGATCGCCCGTCTGCGCCGCCAGACTTCGGGCGTGCCCGGAGCTACCATGTTCCTGCAAAACTCCCAGGATGTGCGCGTGGGCGGCCGGCAGGGGAACGCGCAATACCAGTACACGCTGCAAGCGCCGGACTTCGATACGCTGGCCCTTTGGGGGCCCAGAGTTTTGGAGAAGCTCTCGACGCTTCCGGAGATTGCCGACGTCAGCTCGGACCAGCAGAATTCCGGCTTATCGTCCAACGTGATCATCGACCGGGACACCGCCTCGCGCCTCGGTCTCACGGCGCAAGCCGTGGACTCGGCGCTTTATGACGCTTTCGGCCAGCGCCAGGTGTCGGTCATGTACAAGTCGATCAATCAGTACCACGTGGTTCTCGCCCTGCAGCAGCAATGGTGGGAAAGCCCGGACTTCCTGAAGACCATCTACGTGCAAACGCCCAAAGGCACCGACGTTCCCTTGTCGACCTTCACGCATTTCACGCAAGGGCTCACGCCCATTTCGCTGCCTCACCAGGGGCAGTTCCCGGCGACAACGTTGTCGTTCAACCTGACGGAGAATGTCGCATTGAGCGATGCCGTGGCCGCCATCAACCGGGCGGAAGTGGAGATGGGCCTGCCTGCCAATATCACGGGCAAGTTCGCCGGCACCGCGCGGGCGTACCAGGAAGCTCTCGATAATCAGCCCATCCTGATCGCGACCGCTCTGATCGCCGTTTATATCGTGCTGGGAATTTTGTACGAGAGCCTGATCCATCCTCTGACCATCATCTCGACGCTGCCCTCGGCCGGCGTGGGAGCGCTGGTGGCCATGGTGCTGTTCAAGAGCAATCTGGATATCGTTGGCATGATCGGAATCATCCTGCTGATCGGCATCGTGAAGAAGAACGCCATCATGATGATCGATTTCGCGCTGGCGGCCGAACGAAATGAAGGGATGAATGCGCGTGACGCCATTTACCAGGCGTGTCTGCTGAGGTTCCGGCCCATCATGATGACGACCATGTGCGCGCTGCTGGGCGGCATGCCGATGGCCCTTGGCTGGGGCGCCGGCGCGGAGTTGCGCAAACCGCTCGGGATTTCGATCGTGGGCGGCCTGGTCGTCAGCCAGATGTTGACTTTGTTCACTACGCCGGTGATTTATCTTTATTTCGATCGCCTGGGCAAGCGCTTCGCCCGGCGCCAGCCGAGTTACCGGAACCGTCCCGGGTTTCTGATTCCCGGCGGCGTCGCCCAAAGCGGGGATTGATAGGAGATTGATAACCGATTTGTCCCGCCCCTGTCATCCTCAGTGGCGCTCTACGCTTCCGACCCCACCGGCTCATCCCGGGCGCGCATTCTTTACGTGCGACCGCGTCCACCAGTGCTGCAGCCGGTCGAAGTATAAGTAAACCACCGGGGTAGTGAAGAGCGTCAGGCACTGGCTTACGATCAACCCTCCGATAATCGTAATGCCCAGCGGCCGGCGCAGTTCCGAACCGGTTCCTCGGCCGATCGCCAGGGGGACGGCGCCGAGCATGGCGGCCATGGTGGTCATCATGATGGGCCGGAAACGCAAAAGGCATGCCTCGAAAATGGCGTCGCGCGGGCTCTTGCCCTCCAGGCGCTCGGCCTGCAGGGCAAAATCGATCATCAGAATAGCGTTTTTCTTCACCAGCCCGATCAGCAGAATGATTCCGATCATAGCGATCACGCTCAGGTCGGTTCTGGTGAGCATCAGCGCCAGCAGCGCGCCCACACCGGCCGAAGGCAGGGTCGACAGAATGGTGACCGGGTGAATGTAGCTTTCGTAGAGGATGCCCAGCACCAGGTAGACCGCCGCCAGCGCAGAGGCAATCAGAATCGGCTCGTTTCCCAGCGACTCCTGGTAGGCCTGGGCGGTGCCGGCGAACATGGTCTGAATGGTGGGCGGCAGGCCCACCTTGCGCGCGGCCGCGGTGATCGCGTTTACCGCGTCCCCCAGCGCCACCCCGGGCTGCAGGTTGAACGAGATGGTCACCGCCGGAAACAACCCCTGGTGGTTGACCGAAAGCGGCGCTATATTCGCAGCGAAGTGCGCGAACGCGCTGAGCGGAACTTGCATGTGCGGATTGGTGGGGCTGGCGACGTAAATATTCCGTAGGGTCAGCGGATTCTGCCAGTACTCGGGCGCCACCTCCGCCACCACGTGGTATTGATTCAACGGCGTAAACATGACCGACACCTGGCGCTGCCCGAACGCGTCGTAGAGCACATTGTCGATCAGTTGCGGCGAGATGCCGAAGCGCCCGGCGGTGACGCGGTCGTAAGTCACCATGGTCTGGAGTCCGTGGATCTGCTGGTCGCTGTTGACGTCGGCGACGATGGGAATGCCCTGCAGTTCCTCGTACATCTGCGGCGCGTAGGCGTTCAGGTCGTCGAGACTATCTCCGCGCATGGTGAACTGGTATTGCGCCGCGCTGTTGCGGCCGCCCACGCGGATATCCTGCGAGGCCTGCAGGAACAGCGAAGCGCCCGGCACGCGCGCCAGCTTGGGACGCAGGCGGGCAATCACCAGATCCACGCCGATCTTGCGCTCGGCCAGCGGTTTGAGCGAGATGAACATGTTTCCGTTGTTGGCGGCGCCGCCACGCCCGCCCTGGCCTCCGGTGAACCCATTCACCGCGTCCACCGCCGGATCGGCGGCCACAATATTCACCATGCGCCGCAGAATGCCGTCCATGGCCTGGAAGGAGGTATCCTGATCGGCGATAATCTGTCCCGAAAGCCGCCCGTTATCCTGCTGCGGAAAGAAGCCCTTGGGCACCCGGATGAACAAATTGACATTGAGCGCAATCGTACCCAGCAGCACCATCAGGGTAGCCAAGGGATGGCGCAACACGCCGTCGAGCATCCTGCCGTAGGTGCGCACGACCCAATTGAAACCGCGTTCCGAAATGTTGTACACCCAGCCGTGTACGGTGTGTTCCTTCAACAGGTGCGCGCACATCATCGGCGTCGCCGTCAGCGAGACCACCATCGACATGGCGATGGCGATCGACAGAGTCACCGAAAACTCGCGGAACAGCCGGCCCACGATGCCGCGCATCAGCAGCAGCGGAATAAACACCGCTATCAGCGAGATGCTCATGGTCAGCACCGTGGACCCGATTTCGGCCGCGCCTTTGAGCGCCGCCTGGAAGGGCTTATATCCCTGTTCCAGGTACCGGGTGATGTTTTCGATCACTACGATGGCATCGTCCACTACGAACCCGGTGGAAATCGTCAACGCCATCAGCGATAGATTATCCAGGCTGAATCCCAGCAGGTACATCACGCCGAAAGTGCCGATCAAGGACACCGGCACGGCCACGCTGGGAATGAACGTGCTGCGCGGGCTGCGCAGGAAGAAGAAAACCACCAGAACCACCAGCAGGACCGAGATCAGCAGCGTCCGTTCCACGTCGTGGACGGAGGCCCGGATGGTCACGGTCTGATCCATGGCAATCGTCATGTCGATGGCTTGCGGAATGGCGGCCTTGAGCTGCGGCAGGGCGGCGCGAATCCGGTCCACCGTATCGATGATGTTGGCGCCCGGCTGGCGAAAAATAATGATCAGTACCGAAGGCTTACCGTTCAGGTAACCGGCGTTGCGCAGGTCCTCCACCGAATCCACCGCTTCGCCCACATCCGAAACCCTGACCGCCGTGCCGTTGTGGTAGGCGAGCACCAGCGATTTGTAATCGTCGGCGTGGAAGATCTGGTCGTTGGCACCCACCTCCCACATCTGGTGGTCGTCGGAAAGATGGCCTTTGGGTGCATGCGCGTTGGCGGAGTTCAGAATGGAGCGGACGCCCTCCAGGCTAACGCCATATTTGAACAAGGCCTGAGGGTTCAGCTCGATGCGCACGCCCGGCAGCGCGCTGCCGCCCACCCCCACCTGGCCCACGCCGCTGATCTGCGCGAGTTTCTGGGCCATGATGGTGGAAGCGGCATCGTACATGGCGCCCTTGCTCAACACCTTGGAGGTGAGAGCGATCATGAAAATCGGCGAATCGGCCGGATTTACTTTCCGATAGTTCGGGTTGCTCGGCAGGTTGGTCGGCAAATACCCGCGCGCGGCCGCAATGGCGGCTTGCACGTCGCGCGCCGCCGCGTCGATATTGCGGTTGAGCTCGAACTGCAGCGTGATGCTGCTCGACCCCAGGGTGCTCGACGAGGTCATCTCCGTCACCGACGCGATGCGCCCGAATTGGCGCTCGAGCGGTGTGGCCACGCTCGAGGCCATGGTCTCCGGACTGGCGCCGGGAAGCGAGGCGTTTACCGAGACGGTCGGGAAATCCACCTGCGGCAGCGGCGAAACCGGCAAAATCCGGAAGGCCACCGAACCGGCCAAGGCGACAGCAATTACCAGCAGCGTGGTCGCCACCGGACGGCGAATAAAGGGCTCGGCAATGTTCATGCTTTACCGCGCGGGATCGAGGCCCCGCCCCCCTTCCGGCGTGCCTCGACGCGTGAATAGAATATCATATAGACAGTTATATTTATCACTTACTTGCCGCTGCTGGGAGCATCGACTCCTGTGAACGAAACGAAAGCATCCAAACTGCGTTCCCTACTGAGCGCCCGGAAAGCCCTGGTGGTTCCCGGCTGCCATGACGCCTTGAGCGCCAAAATCATCGAAAGCGCCGGATTCCAAGCTGTCCAAGTGAGCGGTTTCGGCTTGGCCGGAAGCCTGCTGGCCAAACCCGACGTCGGTCTGGTGGACATGAAGGACATTCTGGACGCCACCGAGCGGATTGCGCATGCGGTGCGCATTCCCGTCATGGCCGATATCGACACCGGCGGCGGCAACGCCATCAACGCCGCCGCCATTACCGAACGGCTGATCGGGATGGGCGTGGCGGGCGTCAACATCGAAGACCAGGTGTTCCCGAAACGTTGCGGGCACATGGAAGGCAAGCAGGTGATTCCCGCCGAAGAGATGGCGGGCAAGGTGCGCGCCATGGTGGATGTCCGGCGCGAGTGCGGAGCCGATATCGTGATCAACGCCCGCACCGACGCTTGCGCGGTCGAGGGCCTCGACGAAGCGATCCGCCGGGCCAACCTCTATCTCGACTGCGGCGCGGACATGGCATTTCTCGACGGCATTCGAAAGCGAGCCGATATCGAGCGCGCCGTGCGCGAAGTCCACGGCCTGCTCTCGGTGAACCTGATGGACGCGGTCACCGGCGTCAAAACGGAGCTGATTCCGATCCCGGAGCTGGCGGCCATGGGGGTCGCGCGCGTGAGCATCCCGGTGGCTTCCATCATGGTGATGCACAAGGCGCTGGCCGATTTCTTTCAGGCCTTGCGCGCGGCGCCGCTGGGCATCCTGCCCGGGGAGACAAGTCGCCTGACCGGTTTCAAGGACTATACCGCTTTTGTCGGCCTGCCCGAATACCGCGCAATGGAGCGCAAATATCTATGACCCTGGCTGAAAAGATCCTGGCGCGCGCCTCCGGCCTTGCCCATGTCACGCCCCACCAGATCGTGGTCGCCAAAGTGGACCTCGCCCTGAGCCATGAAAACGCCGACCTGGTCCGCAAGAGTTTTCTGGAGATCGGCCTCCCCAAGGTGTGGGACCCCTCGAAGATCGTCATCGTCTTCGACCACCGCATTCCAGCCGAATCCGAGAAGACCGCCGCCACGCACAAAGCCGTGCGGGAGTTCGTCGCCGCGCAGGGCATCGACCTTTTCTACGACGTCGGCCGCGGCGGCATCTGTCACCAGGTGCTGCCCGAGAACGGCCACGTAAAACCCGGCATGGTGGTGGTGGGCACCGATTCGCACACCACCACGCACGGAGCATTCGGGGCGTTCGCCACCGGCATCGGCGCCACCGAAATGGCGGGCGTTTGGGCGCAGGGCGCGCTGTGGTTCAAGACCCCCGCGACCATCCGCATCGAGGTAAGCGGGTCGTTCCGTCCCTGGATCTCCGCCAAGGATCTCATCCTGTATCTCATCGGCCGGCTCGGCGCGGCGGGGGCCGAGTACCGCTCGGTCGAATTCGACGGCCCGGCCATTCGCGCCATGAGTGTCGCCTCGCGCATGGTGCTGACGAATCTCTCCATGGAAATGGGCGCCAAGGTCGCGTTCACGCCGGTCGACGAAACCCTCCTCGACTATCTGCGTCCTCGCGTCGCGGGCGAACTGGAGACGCTTGCGCCCGACCCCGGCGCGGTCTACGAACGCACGCTTCGGGTCGACGCCGGCCGCGATCTGGCGGAGCCGCAAATCGCCTGCCCCCACGCGGTCGACCGCGTCAAGCCGCTCTCGGCCCTGGGAAACACGCCGGTGCACCAGGCCGTGCTCGGCTCGTGCACCAACGGCCGCCTGGAGGACCTCGAAGTGGCCGCAACGATTCTCGCCGGCCGCGAGGTGCATCGCAAGACCCGCCTGCTTGTGATCCCCGCTTCCCAGCAAATCTACCGCGAGGCGATGCGGTTGGGCTATCTGGAAACCTTCGTCGCCGCCGGGGCCATCGTGAATCCGCCGGGTTGCGGACCGTGCGTCGGCGTGCACCAGGGAATCCTCGCGGCCGGCGAGACCTGCGTCTCGTCCACCAACCGGAACTTTATCGGCCGCATGGGCAGCAAGGATTCGTTGGTGTACCTGGCCAGCCCGGCCGTGGTGGCGGCGTCTGCCGTCGCCGGCCGGCTCATGCACCCCGAGGAGGTCATGGCATGCGCGGCAAAGTAAAAGCAGTGCTCGGCGACAACATCGATACCGACATCGTTTATCCCGGCCGTTATTTGAATATTACCGACCGTGAGAAAACCGCCGAGCATCTGTTTGAGCTGGCGTATCCGGAGATTCGGCGGAGGCTCGAACCGGGCGATTTGATCGTGGCCGGCGCGAACTTCGGCTGCGGCTCCAGCCGCGAGCAGGCCGCAGCGGCGCTGAAGCACGCCGGCGTGGGCGCCGTCATCGCCCCATCGTTCGCGCGCATCTTTTTCCGCAACGCCATCAATCTCGGCTTGCCCGCCGTCGTCGCGCGGGTCGAATGCCAGGAGGGCGACGAGCTGGAGATCGATCTCGTGACCGGCGCGATCCGCAACCTGACCACCAGCGCCGCGACCGAAGCGGCCCCGCTAGACCCGCGCGCCGTGGCATTGCTCGAAGCGGGCGGCCTGATCCCCTATCTGAAGAGGCTGTATCATGCCTAAACATCGAATCGCATGGTTGCCCGGCGATGGCATCGGCCGCGAAGTCTGCGACGCCGCTCGCCTGGTTCTCGACGCTTCCGGATTTGAAGCCGACTACCTCGACGGGGACATCGGCTGGGAGTTTTGGACCCAGGAAGGCGATGCTCTTCCGCAGCGGACCTTGGATCTCGTCGCCGCCACCGATTGCGCCTTCTTCGGGGCGATCACGTCGAAGCCCGCCGGCCAGGCCATCCGGGAGCTCAGGCCGGAGTTGCAGGGCAAGGGCTTGGTCTACCGCAGCCCGATCGTTCGGATGCGGCAGATGCTCGATCTGTACGTCTGCCTGCGCCCTTGCCGGGCATTCGCCGGCAACCCGCTCAACTATCGCGACGGCATCGACATCGTTGTCTTCCGCGAGAACACCGAAGGCATGTACATGGGCGTCGAATTCCCGCGGCTTCCCGAAGCGTTCCTCGCCGAACCGGCCATGGAGCGTATCCCGCGCGACGCGGCCATCAGCATCCGCAGCGTCACCCGTGCGGCTTCGCGGCGTATTGTCGAGGCGGCGTTCGAATACGCCGTGAAGCACGGCCGGCGCAAGGTCACGGCCGTGCACAAGGCCAACGTATTGCGCGCCACCTGCGGCGTCTTCCTGGAGGAAGCCGAAAAGGTGGCCGCCCGCTACCCGCAAATCCAGTTCGACACCGCCAACGTCGACGCCATGTGCATGTGGCTGCTCAAGAATCCGCTGAACTACGACGTGATCGTTACCACCAACCTGTTCGGCGACATTCTCTCGGACCTCTGCGCGCAGATGGTGGGCGGCATGGGGTTCGCATACAGCGGGAACATTGGCGAGAGCTACGCAGTTTTCGAGCCGACGCACGGGTCGGCGCCGAAATACGCGGGCCAACTCCGCGTCAACCCGCTGGCGGCGATACTGGCCGCCGCGATGATGCTGGAATGGCTCGGCGAAGCGGACAAGGCGCGGGAAATCGAGCGCGCGGTTTCCAACACCGTTGCACAGGGCGAGCCGAGAACTTACGACATGGGAGGGACCGCGGGAACCATGGATATGGCCCAAGCCGTTGCCGAGTGTCTTCAGCACACGCACGCCACCAAGTAACGGGTTACAGGAAAACAATCATAGCCGGCGTCCCCACCGGCGTGTACTCACCCGTAAAATCCAGTGCGCCCGTCTGCCGGTTGACGCGGAAACACGCGATGGCATCGCTCCGCTGATTGCAGGAATACAGGTACTGTCCGCTTGGGTCGATGCTGAAGCTGCGGGGGTAGTCTCCCCGTGTCCACTCCTCGCCGGCCCAGGTCAATGTTCCCCCGGGAGCAATCGAAAACCAGGCGATGCTGTCGTGCAGCCGGTTGGCGACATAGAGGAAGCGGCCGTCCGGCGAGATCGCCAATTCGGACGTGAAGTTTGTCCCGCCAAACCGCTCGGGCACGGTAGAGAGCGTCTGTTTCGCCGCGAGTGTTCCATTGCCGGCATCGTAGTCGAACACCGCCAGTGTCGATGCTTCCTCTTGGAGGCAATACAGCCAGCGGCCGTTCCGATGGAATGCGAAATGGCGAGGCCCGTCGCCTGAAGGCAACTTCACGGCCGGCGGGTTGTTCGGCTGAAGCGTTCCGTGGTTCACGTCGAACCGCCAGATCAGAATCTCGTCGAGTCCCAGGTCTGTCGACAGCACATAGCGCCCCGAAGGGTCGGCTTGGATCATGTGCGCATGCGGCCGTTCGTGGCCGCTGATCGCGAAACTCCCAACCGGTGCGCTGGCCGCGTGAGTCGATCCGGTCTGTCCGCTGTCGCTTTTGACGTCCGTCGCCAGTCCCAATTCGCCGTTGGTTACAATAGGAAGCACCGCTACCGTTCCCCCGGCGTAGTTCGCAATCAGCACATACTTGCCCGAGGGGTGAACACTCAGATGGCACGGACCGGCGCCCTGGGAACTTTGCGTATTCAGTAACCTCAGTCTCCCGCTGGAACGGTCGACCGCGTAAGCGCTCACCGACCCCGAATCCGTTCCTTGGTAAGTAGCGGTTTCATTGGCGCAATAAAGATGTGTCCGAGCAGGGTCGAAAGCCAAGCAGGACGGATTGGCAGGGTTGCCAAACACCTCGCGCCGCACGAGCCTGCCGGTTGTGGGATCCATGGCAAACAGGTAGATCCCCTCGCCACGGCCTGGGCGCCCTTCCGCTCCTTGTGGCGAACTATAAGTTCCCACGTACGCCAGCGGCAAGCTGGCTAGGCTCTGGCCGCCGGACTGCGCCGCCAATCTCCATGCACCGGCAACGGCCGCCGCACCCTTCAGTAACTCGCGGCGCGATAGTTTCATGGTCTTCCTGCCGGATAACTGTGGAGCTGGGGGCCGGCGATATTGGAGAAGTTTAGGCCGCCACGGCGGTCGGCGTCGATGGTCCAAAACATGGCGCCAATCATAGCGGGATAGCCTCTCGGCTCGCGCAACTTATACCTGGTTCCGGCCGGAGCCTTCCCAGTAATGAGATAGTCCATCGCCTGACTGACAATAGCAGGCGTTGTGTCGCCAGTGAGAAAACCGACGGCAACTTTGCCGGCCGGCACCGGTGGGAAGAATTGTTTGGGATCGTCTCCCACGTTGAAGCCGTGGAGCAGGAGCTCTGTCATGGCCGCGTGATAGTCTACGGAACCGGGCTGATAGATCTCGCCGTCGAGACCTTCAAGCGGCGGCGTGTTATAGTCCTGCACATCCACAAAGGAGAGGATATCGCGGATGGCATACAGGATAGGCAGATAGGAGCCGAACTGCCCGCCATAGCTGGGGTAGCCCGACGGAATCTGCGTACCTTCGGGCACGAGGCTGATCATGAAGCCTGGTCCAAACCGATCGTGTAACTGGCGCAGGGCCGAGATAAGGTTGACGATGGACGGCGTGGTGGGGTGCTTGAAGTCGGTGTCTCCGGCGTCGATAGAAAGAGACGGGCTTTCAAAATCGATATCGATACCGTCGAAACCGTACTCCGCGACGATCTGGGCTACGGATGAGACGAAGTTCGGAATGCGCCGCGGATCGGCCAGTGTGAAGTGCTGGCCGCCCCCGCCGAGAGATATCATGACCTTTTTGCCCTGACGCTTCATATAGCCGATGTCGGCCTTGAATTGTTCGGTGTCCAGTCCCGCCGGTGTGTGGAACTGCATCGTTCCTTCGGGCGCATTCCGATCCGGCGTCGAGAAGGCAACGATGATGACATCCCACTGGGGCGAGACCGCGCGGAGCGGGAACGTGGAACCCGCGGCGCCATAGCCGGCCCAATAGCCGATAAGCCAATGTCCGTTCGAGGAGCCGTTCGCGGGGACGGCCGCAACCCCGGGAGCGGCGGGTTGGGACGCAG
>JBEKYD010000100.1:0-23455 GCA_049511335.1 Bryobacteraceae bacterium
CGTTTTGCCGGCGGGCGTGCTGTTCGGGCTGATGCACGGGCACAATCCTCATGCCACCTGGCTAAGCGTGGCGAATACGGCCGGTTTCGGGATTCTATTCGGCTATGCCTGTCTGCGCAGCCGCGACCTGTGGCTGCCGTTCGGTTTGCATTTCGGGTGGAACCTCTCATTACCGCTGTTGGGCGGAAGCCTCAGCGGGCTTACAATAAACATGACGGGTTACGAGTTATCGTGGTCTGCCGGTCCGCTGTGGAGCGGAGGCCCATATGGCCCGGAAGCCAGCCTGCTCACCAGCGGCGTACTGGTGGCGCTGTTCATGTGCCTGGTTCGGGCGCCGGTTCGCCGGCAAGCGTCGCCGATACTCGACCCGCCAGCGGAGCCTGCCGTATGCGAGTCGTCGCCATCGTTGCACTCCTGAGCTCGACGCCGTCGTTTTGTAACGCGGCGGAAAAGCTGACGTTCCAGGACCGCGTGGAGTTGATGCGCGGGCTGATGGCGGAATACGCCAAGGCGAAGGTGCTGGTGCCGCGCTCGAAAAAGCCGCTGGAGTTCGACGCCGCGGGCGCCTGGGACAAGCTGGCGTGGGCGCAGGTGGCACAGCAGAACGGCCCGGCCGCGCGCCTGGGCGACGTGATTCAGATCACCAAAGTGGATATCGAGGCCGATCGTGTGGTGCTGCAATTAAACGGCGGGTTCAACGGCGGCCGGCATTGGTACAGCGGCACGCAGGTGGTCGGGACCATGGGCAATACCGTTCCCCTCGACCAGGGCAGCGATTCGAACGCGCCCGGCGGGACCACCATCGCGATTCTGTTCCATAAGCCTCTCGAACCGATCAAGGCCGCCGAGATTAAGAAGATGCTGGCGCCGGTGCTGGATTTCGACCGGCACAGCGCCACCGAGCTCTACTCGGACAGCCTCCCCCCGGTGGTGCAGAAGGCCATCAAGGAGCGCCGCGCCCGCGAGGGCATGACCCGCGACCAGGTGCTGATGGCGATGGGAAAACCCGAGCATAAGTGGCGCGAAACCAAGGACGGCACCGAGTTCGAAGACTGGGTGTACGGCATTGCGCCCGGCAAGATCAGCTTCGTCACATTCGTGGGCGACAAGGTCGTGAAGGTGAAAGAAGAATACGCCGGCCTGGGCACCGTCGAACCCGATCGCCACGACCAGCGGTAGAAGCCTCGACCGCGATTGACTCCGCTCTCGGACTTGAATATCTTCATTTACTGTCCGGGCAGATATACATGCAGCTTCAAATTGGCTCAACAGTCGGCGATTACGAGGTGGTCGGCGTCCTTGGCGCCGGCGGAATGGGACAGGTATACAAGGTCCGTAACGTCATATCGCATCGCATCGAAGCGCTCAAGATATTGCTTCCCGACCTTGCTCAGGCGCCCGAGCTGGCCGACCGCTTCCTGCGCGAGATTCGATTGCTGGCGAGCCTGGAACACCCCAATATTGCCGGCCTGCATACCGCCGTTCGAGCGGGTAATCAACTGCTGATGGTTTTGGAGTTTGTCGATGGCGTTACGCTTGAGCATCAACTCAAGCGAAGCCCGCTGCCGCCGGCTCAAGCCGTCGATCGCATGATGCAGGTGCTTTCGGCGTTGGAATACGCCCACGGGCGTGGCGTGATCCACCGCGACGTGAAGCCCGCGAACATGATGCTGACGGCTTCCGGCGTGGTGAAGCTGATGGATTTCGGTATCGCCAAAGGCGTTTCCGACTGCCGGCTTACCATGACGGGAACGACGCTGGGATCGCTGTATTACATGTCGCCCGAGCAGATCGGCGGATCGGCCAGCCTGGACTTCCGGGCGGACATTTATTCCGCCGGCGTGTCGCTGTACGAGATGGTGACCGGCACACGTCCCTTCGACGGCGACAGCCAGTTCGCAATCATGGCGGCTCACATGCAAAACACCCCCGCTCCGCCGATTTCGCTCAACCCGGCGTTGCCGCCAATGCTGAACGACGCCATATTGATGGCGGTTGCCCGGAACCCGGACGAGCGGTTTCAAACCGCGGGCGCATTCCGCAACGCGCTTGGACGCGTGGGCGCGAGAAGATAGACCGGCAGCCGCGGAGTGGGATGCCGCACGATTAAACTTCACAGCCAACTCCCGCCCGCCGGTCTAAACTCGCACGCTGGCATCGTTGATATCCTGGCAAGATTATTGGGTATAAAGATCTAGAAGTACCAGATCTCTTAAGCATTTGCCGCCTGAAAAAGTCTTGCCAGCCTGTTCAGGTTTCGGTGATAATACGTCCGAACCATATTCGCGACGGGACCGGGTTGCTTAACCCACTTCGCTCCATCTTTCGGTCTCATCTTTCATCGCTGACTGTCAGCCAGACGGTGATTCTCCCGCGTGCAAAGGAGATCTCGTGAGCCCGCCGATACCAGTGCTGCCGGTAGCGCCAAGAACGATTCGGCCCGCGCCAAACGAAACTCGATTTCGACCTGGGCTTCAAGGTCGCCGGATCGCGATAGAGACCTGAGGTGTTTGGATGAGGAGGACGTGATGAGTTCGCTTAAGACGGGTAGAATCGTTGGAACCGCCTGCATACTTTTGAGTGCGGCACTATTACTGACTCCGCGGTATGCCGCGGGCCAAAAGACGTCCAAGCCGGCAGCCAGCGCTCCGGCGAAACCCGCGCCGGCTCAGGCCGCCCGTCCAGCGCAACCGGCGCAGGCGCGGCCTGGGCAACAGGCACAAAGACCCGCGACGCCGGCAGCCCGGGAGGCGCAGAGGCCCGCAACCGTACCTGGAGCCAGAGGTGGCGGCGCGCAGACATCAGGCGGGGCGAGGCCCGGCGGCAACGTCCCGCAGACGCCGGGAGGAGTAAGACCCAGCAACGTCCCGCAGACGCCAGGAGGAGCGAGACCGGGGAACGCACCGTTAGCGCCAGGAGGCGAAAGGCCCCGCGGCGGTGGCCAGCAGCCGGCCGCGGGAGGCCGGCCCGGTGGCGGCGGCCCAGTGCGCGAGGCGAAGCCAGGCGAGACGAGCAGGCCCCTGCCAGGCGGTGGCCTTTCCCATCACGACGGCAGAACGAACACAACCGTCAACACGGGTGCGGACCATCGGGTCCAAAGCGTCGAGAAACCTGGATTGAAGGCAAGCAACTTCAGGCCCGACGGGCGCGCCGGGCACATCGAGCGCACCCGCGCGGACGGCAGCCGAGTGGTTCTGAACCGCGGGGCGCGAGGAGATCGTCGCGCGGAGCTAGTCCGCCCCGACGGCTCGCGGGTGGTAGCGCACGGGCGAATGGGCTTTGTCGAGCGTCCCATCCGTCCGGGCTACGTTTCGCGCACCTACGTGGTCGGCGGCAGGACCACCGTCTTCGTCTATCGCAACTATCGGTATCGCGGCTTCGCGTATTACGGCTATGTTCCGCGGGTCCATTACGCGCCGGCTTTCTATGGATGGGCCTATCGGCCATGGGGCGTCCGGGTAGCTTACGGGTGGGGCTGGGGACCGTCGCCGGCGTGGTTCTACGGCGGTTACTTCGCTCCGTATCCCTACTATCAAGACCCGGCATTTTGGCTGACAGATTACTTGATGGCTCAAAATCTGCAAATGGCTTATCAGAGCCAGCAGGCGTCAGCCTCCGACGCACCACCGCCTCCCGACGCTGGGATGTCGCCCGATCAGATGCAGGCGATGAAAGGGATGATTGCCGACGAAGTCCGGCAGCAAATTCAAGCCGAACAGGCTGCGGCCGCCCAACCCGCTCCGCCTCCGTCCCCGTCCCCAGAGCCCACCGCCGCCGAAGCGGCGCCGCCGGCTCTCAATCCCAACCAGCGAACCTTCGTGGTGGCGGCAAGTCTCGATGTGACCGTGAATGGGCAGAGTTGCACTCTCACGGGAGGAGACGTCATCTATCGCACGGGCGATCTCGAAAGCGATGGCACGGTCGGCGTGACCGTTCTAAACAGTAAACCGGGAGACTGCAAGGCAAATTCCATCGCCGCGGTTGAAGTGGCAACGCTCCAGGACATGCAGAATCAGTTCCGGCAACAGATTGCAGCCGGGATGGACACGCTTGCCAGCCAGCAAGGTAAGGGCAGCATCCCCTCCGGCCCGGCGGCCAGTCCGACCCAGGTGGCCGAAGGTCAAGCCCAACCGGCGCCCGATGCCCAGACTGCCCTGGCGCAGTTGAACCAGGAGGCCGACCAGACGGAAACCGAAATCAGGCAGGCCGCCGCGCCGCCCGGCGCTATGCTGCGGCCCGGCCCCGCGGGTTCGGTGGCTGTGTCACGGCGCGAGAGTGGGATTGAATAGCGAGGAGATTTCCGATGCGCCACACCATACGGCTCGCAGCCCTGGTTAGCGCCGTTTCACCGGTGGTTGTGCCGTGGGCGGTAGCCACGGCACAACAGCCCCCCGCAAGCGCTTCGCTGGAACAGACGCTAAGTACACAGTACCCGGCGGGCACCGTGCTGGTGATTCAAAGGCCGGGGATTGTCGGGTCTCTGGCCTGCCCGATTCTCCTAAAGCTCAAGCTCGGCCCACCGCAGAGGGTCATGGATTTGGGCTCGAAGCTGATCTATCTGTACAAAGATCTGAAGATCACTTTCATCGACGGCAAAGTCGCCGATATCGAGTGAGCAAGATGAGTCAAGCGTGCCCGGAGTGCGGGAAGATCGGCGGCGAGCAACGATTCTGCAAGTATTGCGGCGCGCTCCTTCCGGGTGACGCTCCCGCTCCAGTCATGCTCCGGCCGCCGCCGGTTCGGAAGCGCGGCGGGAGGTTGGCTGCCATTCTGGCAGTGTCCGTTCTGTGTTTGGCGGCGATTGGGTTTTGGCTCGTCAAGCTGAACCAGGCGAAGCCCCGCCCCGGCGGCAGATCGGAGTCGAGGGAAGGCGCCGTACAGGCCACCGCGCCCGGGGCCGTCCCCGCGGTTTCCGCTCCTATAACCAGCCAAACGCCTGCCCAGATCGATCAGGGGCCCGTTGGCGCGAAAGGCACGCCCGGCGTCCCTCCACATCAACCGGCCGAGCGTAGAACTGCGGTGGGTACGCCAGGCGGCGCAGCGACGAACCAGTTCAAGACGCCGGTTGACGAGCCGGCGCCCAACAAGCCCGTTGTCGCCAACGCGGCGCCCCAAAACCTACCGGCCGCCGTGAAGTTCTTTACGGCCTTCCCCGACAGCAGCGCCGACAAGCCGGTCCCGCAGTGTCAGTTGGTTGTGTTTTCTTGGCCTGCGCTCGGCGGGCCCAAAATCTACATCAACGGCCGCCCGTGGGAGCGGCCCTATTATGAGGACCGGCCTTCACAAACCACAACCTACGATTTCGAGGCGAAGGGCACGGGTGAGCCAGTTCGCCAGTCTGTAACGGTTTACGTAGCTCCCGGCAACCGAACCGGATGTCGGCAATGAACCGATAGCGGATACTCGAGAACTGTGAGGGATGGTGGCAGAGAACACACACAACCCAGAACTGCGCCGGATACATTTGTAAGACGAATTCAAATAGTTTTTTCCGTTTTAATTCGGCTCAGTCACGGGTATACTATTGAAGGAAAGGTGTTTCTCGGACCAGAAATGCTGAAATCTCTGCTTTCCCTCATTGCCGCTGGCTCTCTGTCAGTTGCGCTCGCAGCCACGTCTTCGATCGGGTTCATCCGGTCGACCGGAGAATTCCGAGTGAACGGGTCCACGATTCGCGGCTCCAGCACTCTCTTCGATGGCAGCGTGGTGGAAACTGCGGCCAGCCGCTCGGTGCTCCAGCTTTCGGGCGGGCAGGTGACATTGGCGCCGCAGTCTCGCGCCAAGGTCTTTCACGATCGGCTCGTGCTCGAGAAGGGGACCGGAGTAGTGAAGGAAGCGGGTAGCGAGGTAATCGAAGCCGAAACCCTGCGCATCTCCCCGTCCGCCAAGAATTCCGTCCTCCAGGTGGAAGTCACCGGCCCGTCGCACGTGGCGGTCGGCGCGCTTCTCGGCGCGGGCGAAGTGCGCAACTCCGCCGGTGTGCTGGTTGCCAGCTTGCATCCGGGCCTGGGTCTCGCGTTCGATGCGCAGGCAGGCGCTTCGACGTCGGTCACGATGACCGGCGTGGTAGTGTTCAAGAATGGGAGTTACTTCCTGACCGACGCCACCACCGGTGTCACCGTCGAGCTGGTGGGGGCGGATTTCGCCAAGGACGTGGGTAAGAATGTCTCGATCACTGGCTCCATCGTTTCCGGCGCGCCGGCCCCGGCGGGGGCTTCAGAAGTAGTGCAAGTCAGCTCCATCCACCGCGTCGGTGGCGGGGGCGGAGGTGCGCATAACGCGGGCGGAGGCGGGGGGCTTTCCACCGGTGCCACGATAGGCATTATCGGCGGCGTGGCCGTCGGCGGAACGCTGATCGGTCTGGCCGCGGCCGGCACCTTCGGCAGCAGCCCTTCCGCCAGCACGCCGTAAGTTACGCTCCGCGACAGCGGTTACTTTACGCTCCCCGGAGTCTCGCCCGAGCCCGCGGGTCCCTCCCCTTTCATCACGATTCTCGTCAAATGGATCGCCGCCGGGGTGACCTCGAACGGCATGGTGTCCCGCGACGCTAGAACCGTCGGCGCCGCGGCTTTGAGCAGCGAAATCTGGTTGGTCCACACATCCAGCTTGACGCGCGATCCCAGCGGAAGCGCCGCAAGCTGTTCGGTTTTGTTCTGCTCCCCTGCTGGAGCCTTTTTGGCCATTTCCTCCAGTTGCCGGATATTGGTCTCACTGGCGAACTGGTTGCCCAGATTAGCCAGCACCAGGTTCGGCAAGGATGCCACCCGGCCCTGCAATGCTTTGAGAAAGAGACCGGCATTGCCCAACTTGTCCCGGTAGGGAGAATTGGCCAGAATCTGTATGGCTTTGGCGGCGGCTGCTTCCATTTCTTGCGGCGAAAGGGCCAAACGAATCCGCTGAATCAGGGCGCCGTCGTTGAACATGATCTGGTCGCCGAAAGCGTACTTGGTGGCTGTCCGGTGGCCCAGCGCGATGTGAGCCAACTCTTCCGCCAGCACCGTTGCCAGACTGGCTTCATCCGGAAGAACGTCCAGCAGCCCGCGGCTGATCACGATGGTGTGCCCGATCGAAAATGTCTCAAACGGCGTCGTGAGCAGTACCCGGCAGTGCACGTCCAGGTCGAGATTGTTGGTGGCGATGAGGTTGTTGACGACCGTATTCAACACCCCGTCGACGTCGCCGGTGGGAGCCAGCAGACTGCTCTTTTCCAACCGCCGAATCACGTTCTGCTCGGCTTGCCTCTCCCACATTTCCTGGCCTTCGGCGGGGGTTAAGTCCCCCGATCCGGATTTGTCCAACACCGGCGCCTGCGACTCGATCTGGAGGTCCGAGAGCTCGTCCAGTTTGCCGCTGCGCACGCCCTGGTAACCCCAAAGCCGCGTCTGCGCCTTGATCCGGGGTCTGGGACTTCGCGTCCCGTTCTCATCCATTTCTTCCACGTAGATGAAGGAGGGCACCCACAAATGGGGCGCCGCGTTGAACCGCCAACTGTCGAAATGAAAAAACCTCCTCGACGATCTACTTCCGGTATAAATCCCGTTGAACCGCACGATCCGAAAATCCTCGTCGTCCACCCAGATCGTCCCCAGGAAACGGCCCTCGCTCTTCTTCTCGCGAGGAGAAACTTCGAACACCAGACAGCGCACTTCGCCCAAAAACTCCCTTCGAGAATAGGCAAAGTTGTATGTCTCGGTGTCGAAGAGATTGCGATCCGGGATCACCATCCACGCCCAGCCGGAGGGCATCAAAGAAAGTGCGTTCTTAGGATGTGAGCCCTGTGACTTCTCGTAATCGCGTGGGCGATCGCCGGCAGGCTCGGGAGGCTGGAGGAGCAGGAGCGGCACTAATTTCCTTTTGAGCGGGGGCTTCTGGAACCGGGTGCTCATGGTAATGATATCGACGTCCACTCCGGTGCTGAGGTTGAGCCGGCCCATCAGATAGTGGTCCCGAATGGGCGAACTGCCTGCGCCGGAAACGCCGTCGTACTCCTGGATATACGTCTCCAGGACGGGGTGGAAAGCCTCCAGCTTCGCCAGAAATTGCTTTTCGCCCGCGACAATGCTGGCGATAATTCGTTTCGCCGGGTCCTGTTCCTGGCCGGCCACCGGCCCGCCAACAAGCAACCCCACCCAGATCGCTGCGGCGTAAAGACGAAATCCCATTGTTCTTTCCACCTATTCCTTAGTACGCAAGCTGGAATCTAATATGGGCAAGAGCGGTCGA
Source organism: Bryobacteraceae bacterium (assembly GCA_049511335.1). Lineage (GTDB taxonomy): Bacteria > Acidobacteriota > Terriglobia > Bryobacterales > Bryobacteraceae > JBEKYD01. Next base: position 8,224 of record JBEKYD010000100.1, read on the forward strand.
ATCCACCGGTATTCCACCCCGCTCCGCCGGTTTGAACCTGATATTCGCCGCCGCTTGGGCAGCGGCTTCGTCCAGTCCGTGGCCGAGACCCTGCATGACGCGCAGGACTTTCACCTCGCCCGACGCGGCGAAGAGCACTTCCACCACCACTTCGCCCTCAATCTTCAATTTGCGCGCCTCTTCCGTATAAGCAGGCCGGGGCTTGAAGAGAATCTCCACCTCCCGGGGCCACGACTGCTCCATCCTCGGTTTGGGCAGCGCCGCCGGCGCCGCAATACGGCTGTCGAAGGCGCCCGCTCGCACGGGCGGTTCTGCCTGGACCGGCGTTTTGGCTGCGACAACCGCGCCGAATCCGGCTTCGCCACGGCTCCCTACCGCTGGCCGGGGGCGTCCCACCGCTTCCATGAGTTGCGCGTCGCCGAATCCCGCCGACGCCACCGTCACGGCCGGTGCGCCCGTCCCACCGGTATACCTCTGGCCGCTGTCGAATACCCCGGTCCTGGTTACCATCTTGGCGACCGCCTTCTCGCCTGCCATCGCCACCTGAAATGCGCCCATCTCCACCGGAAGGGCCGGCTTCGGATTCGCCACCGGCGGAGCTGAAAAACCTGCGAAAACTTCTGCCCGTGCCGTCGGCTTGGCCGGCGCGGCCGGTGCGGGCGCCAGCAAAGCCGGCGTGTTCACGGCAACCGCGGCCGGTTTGGGAACGGCAGCCATTGGAGGGTCCGGCAATATCGCCACCGGCGCCGGCAGCGGATTGTTCGGTAAGACGAACGTGGGCTGTCTGATTAGGCGCACAGGCTTCGGCGCCACGGGCCGATCGGAAGGCTCCGTCAATGGCGCCACTAAAGTAGCATGCTCCACCAACTGCCGAACCTCGGGAGAGGACGCCCAGACGGAGCCCATCAACACCACCGCCAAGCAATGCAGCAGAATACTGGCGATGAATGCGCGGCGAGGGGAAGCCGCCGGCAGCATGCTGAAATTCACCTCTCAACCTCAGAATCCAAAATAGCATCGTTCCACGCGATGCTGTTCACGGCTCGTCCTCTTCCTCGCGCCTTTCTGTCGCGCAAACTCGTTGCAGTGACTCATGTTCGTCACTGGGATGTCTTCGGGTGGCCCGCGTACTACGCAAGGTCCACATTGTCAGCCTAGTAGTGATATTCAGATGGGGCTAGACTGTGTTTGGTTACTTCAGTGATATTAACGAATGGTACGAGCATCCTCGGCGGCTGGAATCCAGCCAGACTCTCGAGGTTGACGGCAGAGGCGCTGAGGGTGCGCCTCTGCGTCTGAGGCTGGCTGGTATCGCTGAGGCAGGCGCCCGGTCCCGACAACCGGCGCCAGAGGCGGCTTACCCTGCAGTTACCGCCTCCAGTCAATAGTCTCGCCCATAACGGTCTCGACCAACACGCATAAAGTACCGGAACCGTACCAGTCAGCGTCTGTTCGCGCAAGAACAAGCTCGTAAGAGCGGAAGATAATAGCCCACGGCGTAAGCCGTGCGGAAACCGCGAGATTCACGAAGCCCCGGTACGGGGCGAAAGACCGCGGCGGCGGGATCTTCCGCCTCCGGGTTCGGTCACGCACGCCCCATTCCCACGCCTCGCGGCGTGGGCTATTGTCTTGCGCCCTCCGGGCCGGAGATCGGCCACCGCCAGCCTCTCACACTGTTCATCCCCCGGTCCCATTCTTGCCTTATACTAAAGAACAGGCGTCAGTAACCGCCTGAAAAAAGTGCACTTGCACGCAAAGAAGAGTTTTTCCCAAACGCAGCCATTTCATCGTCTTTTCTTCGCTCATGAAACGCTCGCTTGAGTCTCTCGCCGCTTATCCGGTCACGCTGACCCTCCCCGTGCTATGGGGCGATCAGGACGCGTTCGGCCACGTCAATAACCTGGTGTACCTGCGCTGGTGTGAGACCGCGCGCGTCGAATACCTGACCCGGATCGGCCTCTGGGTACCGCTGCCGCCCGCGGGCGTCGGCCCGATCCTCGCCTCCATCTCCTGCGATTACAAGCGCCCTCTGAACTACCCCGATACAATCACGGTCGGCGCCCGCGTCACGCGCGTCGGCAACCGCAGCTTTCAGATGCAGCATCGCATCGTCAGCCAGGCGCTCGACGCCGTCGCCGCCGAGGCGGATTCCACCATCGTGGTTCTCGATTACGCCCGCGGCCAGGCCGTTGCCGTCCCGGGCGATTGCCGCAAGGCCATCGAAGAGCTGGAAGCGAATTCACCGGTTGCGCCCTCGGGCTCAACCGCCTGAGCTACTGGTAGGCGCTTCCAACCTTGATCTTGCGGAACCGTGCTGGGCTGGCGCCGTGGCCGGTGCCCATCACCTGTTCGGGCTGGCCTTTGCCGCAGTTCGGAACGCCCCACAACGTCCAATGTTCGCGCCCGGCGATGGCGGCGCACGCATTCCAGAACTCTGTCGAGATGCCGCTGTAGCTCGGGTTCTTGAGCATGCGCACGCGCTTGCCGCCCACGATTTCCCACCCGATTTCGCAGCCGAACTGGAAGTTATAGCGCTTGTCGTCGATCGACCAACTGCGATTGGTTTCCATGTAAATCGCGCGGTCGGAGTCGAAAACTTCTTCGAGCGTCTGGCGGCCGGGCTCCAGGCTGACGTTGGTCATGCGGATCAGCGGCAGCCGGTTCCAGCCGTCGGCGCGCATGCAGCCGCTGGAGCGCGCCTGCCCGATTTCGGCCGCGGTCTCGCGCGAGGTCATGTAGCCCACGAAGCGCCCGTCGCGGATGATATCCGCCGATTGCGCCGGCACGCCTTCGTCGTCGAAAGCGAAAGTTCCCAGGCCCGGCCCGTGGGCGAGCCGCGCATCGCAGACCACGTTGACGATGTCCGAGCCGTACCGTAGATGCCCGAGCTGGTCGAGCGTCAGAAAGCTCATGCCGGCGTAGTTGGCCTCGCTGCCCAATACGCGATCGAGCTCGATGGGGTGGCCGATGGATTCGTGAATCTGCAGGCCGAGCTGCGAGCTATCCACGATCAAATCGAACTCGCCCTCCGGGCACTGATCGGCGGAATGCAGCGCGACGGCTTCCTCAGCCACGCGCGGCGCATTTTCGAGCAACCGCAGCTCGTCGACGAGCTCATAGCCTTTGAGCTGGTATTGGCCCCCGAAGGAATTGGGATAGGAGCGCTTTTGGATTTCGGCATCGCGATAGGCGAGGGCGGAAAAACCGGCGCCGGTCCAGGTGCGGGTCTGATCGATGACGCTGCCGATGGTGGAGGCGAACACCTGGCGCCGGCGTTCGCAATGCATGGAAGCTTCGGCCAGGTTGATGCCGGGGTTGCGGCGCAACTCGGCGTCGATGGCGAGCAGGGTTGCGAGACTCCGGTCGACGGAAACCGAGAACGGGTCGATGGCGGCCGGCGATACCCAGGTGGCTTCGTATTTTTGTTCGGGCGCTAGAACCACATCGCGCTTTTTCGCCAGCGTCGCGGAGCGGGCAATTTCCACGGCGAGCGCGGCGGCGGCTTCGAGCCCGGCCGGCGTCAGGTCGTCGGTGGCGGCAAAACCCCAGCACCCGCCGGCGAGCACGCGAATTCCCACCCCTTGCGATTCGGAGCTGCCGACGTGGCCGGCCTTGCCGTTCTTGGTACTCACGTCGCGCTGGCGGGCGTCTTCCACGCGCACGTCGGCATACTGGACGCCGCGGCGCGCCGCGGCATCGAGTGCCGCCAGCGCCACGCTCTTCATCGCGGGGTGATCAGCCCGCCGAGCTTTTCCTGCTCGCTGGCGGCGGTTCTAGGAAAGCGCGTGGAATAGGCTTCGGGATACTTCAATCCCGAGCCGGTGTTGTAAATGACGATGCGGTCGGACGGGTTGAGGAATCCCGAGGCGAGCAGTTTTTCAAGGGCGGCCACGCAGGCGGCGCCTTCCGGAGCGGCGTAGATGCCTTCATCGGAGGCGAGGCGGACGCCGGCATCGAGCATTTCCTCATCGCTAACCGCGATGGCCGTGCCGTGGGAGGCGCGGACGGCATCGAGGATCAGAAAATCGCCCAACGGCTTGGGAACCCGCAATCCGCTGGCGACGGTGTGGGCGTTTTCGAAGAACTGGCTGCGCGGCTGGTTGTCTTCGAACGCGCGCACCACCGGCGCGCAGCCGGCGGCTTGCACGGCGATCATCTTGGGGCGGCGCGAACCGATCCATCCCAGGGTTTCCATTTCCTCGAAAGCCTTCCACATGCCGATCATGCCGACGCCGCCGCCGGTCGGGTAGAAGATGGCGTCAGGCAATTCCCAACCCATCTGCTCGGCCACTTCGTAGCCCATGGTCTTTTTGCCTTCGATGCGATAGGGCTCTTTGAGCGTGCTAACGTCGAACCAGCCTTCCACCGGCGCGCGCTCGGCCACCATCTTGCCGCAATCGCTGATCAGGCCGTCGACCAAAGTGACGTTGGCGCCGTAGGCTTTGCACTCCAGGTAATTCGCTTGCGGAACGTCGCACGGCATGAATATGTAGGATTCGATGCCGGCGGCGGCGGCGTAAGCGGCCAAGGCGCTCGCGGCGTTGCCGGCGGAGGGAATGGCGACCTTCTTAATGCCGAGCTCGACGCACATCGACATGGCGCAGGAAAGGCCGCGCGCTTTGAACGATGCGGTGGGATTGAGGCCCTCGTCTTTGACCCACAAAGATTCGGCGCCCAGATGCGAGCCGAGACGGTGGGTGCGAACCAGCGGCGTCCAGCCTTCGCCGAGCGAAACGATCGAGGCTTGCGCGGCGGGCAGCACGGGAGCGTACCGCCACATCGAAGGCGGCCCTTCGGACACCTGGCGGCGCGGCCAACGGTGGCGGATTGTGCCCATATCGTAACGGACCAAGAACGGTCCGCCGCACGCGGTACAAAGGTTGGCGACCTGCCCAGCCTCGACCTGCTGGCGGCACAGACTGCATTCCAGACGCGTGGGTTTGCCCATGGAATATTCAAGTCTAACATCCAGTTGGCAAGGCGCCGCCGCTGGGGGCCCCCGGTTGTGCCGGGCCGCCGGTCTAAACCAGGTCTAAACCCGAAAACCGCACATTTCGGCGAAACGCAATTCGGTGGCTTTTACCCGGCCGGCTACCACGCGCAGGGTGCGAGTGAGGAATTCCGTGCCCAGGACGGGATCGTGGCGGCAGACCTCCTGCAGCGCGGGAGCGGGGAGGCGGAGAGCTTCGGTTTTTTCACGGGAACGCACGCGGAAGACGGTGTCCTGGTCCGCCAGCAGGGCCGACCAGCCGCACACATCGCCGCGCCCCAGCGATTGGACGCAAACCGCGAACCTTGGAGCGCACAATTCCACCGCCACGCTGCCGGAGACTAGCAAGTAAAAATTGGAGGAGCGTTGGCCCTCCGCGAGGACGATTTCGTCGGCCTCGAAACGGACCGGGATGGCGAGAGCGGCGAGTGAATCGAGCTGGCTATCCGTCAGGCCGCTGGTGAATGGATGCGCACGCAAGGCACTAACTAGCGTGTTTTGCCCCATTCCCTGAGGTATAGTCCCCACTGTGTGTCCTTCAAAAGCGTTAGAAACGTAACGAGCTGTTGAGGACTGTGCAATTCGGCTACCAGGAATCGAAGCATAGTAGGGCGGACCCCTGGTCCGCGCGGGACGCCCTCGTCCCGCACTTCTTCCCGAGAATCGAATCTCCGAGGCCGGCGAAGAGCCGACCGGGGGGTCGGCTGCGGACCAGGATGTCCGCGGGGGCGAAAAGTATTGCTCCGAGTCACTCTCGCCAGACTCGCGCCCGCCTCAAGGATGTTACACTCATCCCGCGATGATTCTCGATCAATTCAAGCTCGACGGAAAAGTTGCCGTTGTCACAGGCGCCGGCCGAGGTCTCGGGCAGGGCGCTGCCCTGGGGTTCGCCGAAGCCGGGGCCGATCTGGCGCTGGTGGATATTGTCAGCACCGATGAAACCGCCGCCAAAGTGCGCGCCCTCGGCAGGCGCGTCTGCCAAATCCACACCGACCTGATGGACCGTGCCAACATCCAGCCGGTGGTCGACCAGGTGGTGCGCGAGCTCGGCGCCATCGATATTCTGGTGAACAATGCCGGTATCATCCGCCGCGCCCCTTTTCTGGAGTTCGCCGAAAAGGATTGGGACGAGGTGATCCAGCTCAACCAGAGCGTGGTTTTCTTCTTGTCCCAAGCCGTGGCCAAGCAGATGGCGGCGCAGGGACGGGGCGGCAAAATCGTCAATATCGCCTCGATGCTCTCTTTCCAGGGAGGCATTCGCGTGCCCTCCTACACGGCATCGAAGAGCGCCGTCATGGGCCTGACGCGATTGATGGCGAATGAGCTCGCGCCGCACCGCATCAACGTCAATGCCATCGCTCCCGGTTATATGTCGACGGACAACACCGCTCCGCTGCGGGCCGACGAAAAGCGCAGCGCCGAGATACTTGCCCGCATTCCGGCCGGGCGCTGGGGTCTGCCCGAAGATCTGCAGGGAGCGATGGTATTCCTGGCATCGGCGGCTTCCGATTACGTGACTGGTTACACGCTGGCCGTCGACGGCGGCTGGCTGTGCCGGTAGCGCACGCTTCTCGACAGCCACGGGTGGGACAGACGATCTTTTTTTATCGTCTGTCGAGCGCCGCGGCCCGGCGAGGGCCTGACAGACCACGAAAAACGATGGTCTGTCCCACCGGGGTCACCCGAGCACGGCCTCGATCAGCCGGGGGCCCGGCTCCCGCATGGCCGCGCCGAATGCGGCGATAAATTCGTCCCCGTTGGCGGCGCGCACGGCTTGGACTCCGAAACCTTCGGCCAGCTTGATCCAGTCCGGCGCCGGGCGCGTGAGGTCGATCATCTCGCCTGCGCGCGGTCCCACGGCGCCGGCGCCAGTTCGCTGCATCTCGATATCGAGGATGCGATAGCGGCGGTTCGCCAGCACGATAGTGGTGACGTCGAGGCGCTCGCGCGCCATGGTCCACAGGGATTGCGGAGTGTACATGGCGCTGCCATCGGCTTCGAGCGCGACCACCTTGCGGCCGGGGCACGCCAGCGCGGCGCCCAACGCCACCGGCAATCCCTGGCCGATCGCGCCACCGGTTACGGGAAGATGGTCGTGGGTTGCGGCGGCGGCCAGGTGCGGCCAAATCTGTTCGCTCGAGGAGACCGCCTCATCGGAGAGGATGGTTCCCTCGGGCATCAGCGCGGCCACGGTCCTGCCGACGGCGGCCGGGGTGAGTGGCTCGCCGGCGGGTAGACCCGGCCGCAACGTCGTGACCGCGCTCTTCGCCGGCGGCGCGCTGAGCTCGTCAGCCAGCCACTCGAGCGCGCCCGCGCCATCCTGCTCTTCGGATGCGAGCACGTCGAAAGCGCAGCCGACCGGCGCGAGCGTACTCCTCAGACCGGGGTAGCCGAAAAACGAAACGGGCGGAACCGCTTCCACCAGGATCAGGCGCTCGAAACCAGCCAGCAGCGCCTGAGCCGGCTCGGGAAAGTAGGGAATGCGCTCCACGGCGGGGATATCGCCGCCGCGGGTCGTCCTGGCGGCGTACCGGTCGGCGAACAGTCTTACACCGGTGGCGGCCCGCAGCCGCGCAGCCGCGCGCAGGCCGCGTGCCTGGAGCGCCGAGCCGCTCAGAAGCAAGCCTACCGCATGGCCTGAGCGCAACGCGCGGGCCGCGTCGCGGAGTTGTTGGCTGGACGGCAAAGGCCGGGCCAGCCTGGGCACCGTGCAGCCAGGTTCTCCGGCTTCGCTCCAGGAGAAATCGGCGGGCACAATCAGCGTCGCCACCCTTCCCGGCGGTCCCCAGGCAGCCGACACAGCGGCTGCGGCCGACGCGCCCATGGCCGTGGCCCGGTCCACCGTCAGCAGCCAGCCCGATACGGGGCGCGCAAAGGCCGCGGTATCGGCCGTCAAAGGTGCATCGTAAGCGAGATGCTGGGTGGAATGCTCGCCCACAATGTTGACCACCGGAGAGCGCGCCTTGCGCGCGTTGTGGAGGTTCGCCAGCGCGTTCGCCAAGCCCGGCCCCAGGTGCAGCAGGGTAGCCGCCGGCTTTCCCGCCATGCGGGCATAACCATCCGCCGCGCCCGAGCAGACGCCCTCGAAAAGGCCGAGCACGCCGCGCATCCGCGGCACCCGGTCGAGCGCCGCGACAAACTGCATCTCGGACGTTCCCGGATTCATCAGACACAGATCTACCTGGTTGGCCAGCAGGGTTCTAAGCAGACACTCGGCGCCATTCATGTCGGGTTCTTTCCATCACAGCACATGGCGGCGGAAGAAGGAGTATGGCCACGGATGAACACGGATAAACACGGATAAAACATAAGACCCAGAAGCTGGATTTTCTGTTTTTGTCGATTTGTTCTATCCGTGTTCATCCGCGTTCATCCGTGGCCCATTCTTTTCTTCTCTTCGGCCAGCCGAGCACGCATTTCGCTACGATGTTACCTGGCAATCCGGGCGGCCATGGAAGCCGCCGGCGCAATCCATATGGCAACTTTGTTTCGCAACCGAATCCGCTGGCTGCTGGTGGGGTGGATGTTCGCGATCAGCGCGGTGGCTTTTTTAGACCGCGTGAATATATCGATAGCGGGCGGCGCCATCGAACGCGATTTCCATCTGACTCACGTACAACTCGGCTGGGTGTTCAGTGCGTTCGTATTGGGATATGCCCTCTTCCAAGCGCCGGGCGGCCGGCTGGCGGACCGGTTCGGGCCGCGCAAGATCGTCGCGCTGGGGACGCTTTGGTGGGCGCTTTTCACTTCTCTTACCGCGTTTGTGCCCGTGGGTGTCGCGGGTATGTTGGCGGTGCTGTTCGGCATCCGGTTCCTGCTGGGATTGGGGGAAGCGGTGGTTTATCCGGCTTGCAACCGGGCGGTGGCGTTCTGGATTCCATCCGCGGAGCGGGGCCTGGCGAACGGCTGGATTTTCGCCGGTGTCGGCGCCGGATCGGCTATCGCGCCCCCGCTGGCTACTTTCGTGCTGATTCACTGGGGATGGCGGTGGTCCTTCCGGGTGAGCGGGTTGATTGGACTCGCGACCGCCGCGATTTGGTACTGGATCGCCCGCGACCGGCCGCAGGACCATCCATGGGTAGAGCCGGCGGAAGCGGAGCACATCCGTGCGGGTATCCCGCAGAAGATCGCGGCGGCTGCGCTGCCATGGCGGAGCATTTTCGGCAGCCGAGAGGTACTGGCGATCAGCGGCAGCTATTTCGCTTTCGGCTACGCCGCCTGGATTTACTTCGCGTGGTTCTTCATTTACCTGAGCACCGTGCGCGGAATGAATCTCAAGGCCAGCTCGTACTATGCGATGCTCCCGTTTATCGCGATGGCGGCCGGATCCACGGCCGGGGGCTGGATCAGCGATAAACTCACCACACACCGCGGAAAGCGCGTGGGCCGCGCGGTGTGGGCGGCCGTCGCCATGGCGCTCTCCGGCGTCTTCATCGCGCTGGCCATGCTGGCGAAGAACGCGCAGCTCGCCAGCCTGATCCTGGCCGGAGGAGCGGGCGCGCTATACCTGGCGCAGAGCTCATTCTGGTCGGTGTCGGCCGACGTGGGCGGCAGCTCGGCGGGATCGGTTTCCGGCGTGATGAACATGGGCTGCCAGCTTGGCGGCGCGGCAACGGCTTCGCTCACGCCCCTGATCGCCGCGCATTTCGGATGGCCGGCTTCCTTCCTGACGGCGACAACCCTCTGCCTTGCGGGAGCGGCCGCATGGCTCCTGGTAGATCCTTCGGCAAGCCTCAAAGCGGGAACGCCGCGCCCCCCCTGACGCTTCGTGCGACACTGACAATTCATGCGTCTTCTGCCGCGGCTCGGTCTGCCGCTACTGGTTTGCGTTGTCCCTGCGACGCCTCAAGCACCGGCGCCCTCGCTGCCGGCGCGGGAAACCCTCTTCTACAACGTGGAATGGCGCCTGATTACCGCGGCCAGGGCCAGGCTCTCCCTCGAATACTCTCAGGAGGGTTGGCAGGTCGGCATGCAGCTCGATTCGGTCGGGCTGATTTCCAAGTTCTTTCATGTGGCCGATCAATACAGCTCCGCCATGACTCCGGCACTGTGCACCGAAAGTGTGCAGTTGACGGCTCACGAGGGAAACCGGCAGCGCGACACCAGGATCGCGTTCGACCTGGCCGCCCATAAGGCAACTTACACCGAGCGCGACCGGGTGAGGAACGCCGTCATTCTCTCCCGCGAAATCGACACTCCGCCCTGCGTGCACGACGTTCCCGGCGGCCTTTACCTGCTGCGCACTCTCGACCTGGAACCGGGCCAGAGCCGCATGGTGGCCGTCAGCGACGGCAAAAAGGCGGTGATGGCGAAAGTGGAAGGGCAGGCGCGGGAAGACGTCAAGACCCCAGAGGGCCTGTTTCATACCATCCGCTACGAGGCTTACCTTTTTAACAACGTACTCTACAAACGCCCCGCCCACGTCGAGATCTGGCTGAGCGACGACCGGCGGCGCCTGCCGGTACAAATCCGCGTCCGCATGCCCTTCACCATCGGCACCATTACGCTGCAACTGGAGAAGCACGAATAACCCGGCGCGGAACGGGATCGATCGTCCCGAAAACGGACAGTCTGTGCGCCGCGGCGCCAGATTCCTCAACGCCTTAGCCTGGCATGCTGCGTGCCCATAACGGACCGTGACCCTTTGGCGGGATATCCGTTTTGGCTTGCGTACGCTGCGCAAGTCGCCCGGTTACACCACCGCGGCGGTGCTCACCCTGGCGCTGGGCATTGGCGCCACCACGGCCATTTTCAGCAGCTCAGACGCCTTCCTGTGGAAACCCCTGCCGGTGCCGCACCTGGACCGCATGGCGGCCGTAACCCAGCGCGTACCGGACGATCCCGGCGATTGGATGCCGGTGAGTCCGGCCGATTCCACCGACATCGAACATCAGCAAACCTGCTTCGAACAGGTCACGGCCTGGACCGATGGACTCGCCAACATCGTGGGCGCCGATGGCGAACCGGAGCGCGTGGGCCAATACCTTGTGCAGCCGAATTTCTTCTCCCTTCTGGGCGTGACCCCGGCGCTCGGCCGGGGTTTTGTCATGGATGAGGACCGGGAGGGCTACGACAAAGTGGTCGTGCTGAGCGATGCCATCTGGCGCCGCCGTTTCGCCGCCGACCGCGCAATCGTGGGCAAAAAGATCCGCCTGGACGATGAGGACTATCAGGTGATCGGGGTCGCGCCCGCGCGACTCGAATTCCCCATGGGCGCCGAATTGTGGACCCCGCTCTCGTTCAGCCGGGCGGAACGCCACACCCGCGACCGCTCCTACCTTGCGGTGATGGGGCTGCTCCAGCCCGGAACGGGAATCGCCCAAGCGCAGGCGGAGCTCGACACCATCGGCGCGCGCCTCGCGCGGGAATATCCCGGCACCAATCGCAACCGCCGGTTCCACGTTCTCCCGGCGCATCGATATCTGCTGGGTCCGCATTTTCAGCAATACGTCGTGCTGCTGTTCGGAGCGGTTCTGTTCGTGCTGGCGATCGCCTGCGGGAATGTCGCCAACCTGCAATTTGCCCGCGCGCTGGGGCGGACGCGGGAAGTCGCCGTGCGCACCTCGCTGGGAGCGTCGCGGCTGCATTTGATCGCGCAGTTCTTGAGCGAAAGCGTGCTGCTGGCGCTGGGCGGCGGGTTGGCCGGCCTGGCCGTGGCCAGTTGGGGAATCGCCGCCATTCAGGCGGGTATGACGCCCGATGTTGCCAGGCATATTCCGGGATGGAGCCAGTTGAGCCTGGATGGCCGCGCCCTGGCCTTTGCCCTGGTGGCCGCGCTGGCCGCGGGAATCCTGGCGGGATTGGCGCCGGCCTTTCAGTGTTCCGGCCCGCATGTGACCCGAACCCTGAACGAAGGCGGCCGCGGGTCGTCTTCGAGCCGCGCCAAGCACCGCTTGCGCGGTTTTCTGGTGACGGCCGAAGTGGCGCTCTCCGTCGTGCTTCTGGTTGGCGCCGGCCTCATGACGCGAGGCTTGAGCTCGATCGCCGGCAATGCGCGCGTGTTCGAGCCATCCAGTCTGCTCACCCTGCGCCTGGTCATCACCGAACGCAAGTATCCCGGCCGCGCGGAGGTGACCGCGTTTTACCGTAGCGTGCTGGAGCGCATTGCGGCCATACCGGGAGTGGAATCCTCCGTCGCCGTCACTTCCCTGCCCTACAGCTACCATGACGTCATGCGGCCCGTCGCCATCGAAGGCAAGGAGCCGCGCCCAGGCGAACATCCGGTGGCCATGTACCAGGTGGCCAGCCCGAATGTGTTTCATACCCTGCATATCGGATTGCGGGAAGGCCGGCTGCTGGCGCCCTCCGATAGCGCCGATACGCTGCCGGTAGCGGTCTTGAGCGCTCACGCCGTGCGCCGCTGGTTCCCCGGCGAGGGCTCCCCCATAGGCAAACGAATTCGCATCGACAGTCCGGACGGCCCAGGCCCATGGACCACCATCGTGGGCATCGTGGACGACGTTCCGTACAATCCCTACGCCCGTTCGCCGCGCACCGTTCTCTATGTGCCGTACACGCAGGGGACGCGGCGCTTCATGGATGTCGCGGTCCGTACCCATGGCGACCCGCTCCGCTTTGCCTCCGCCGTGCGCGCGGCCATTCACGCGGTGGATAAGCAGCAGCCGGTGACCGAGATGTACACGCTCGATGAAGTGGTGAAGCACAGCACCCTCGGTCTCGCCTACGTCGCCGTGGAAATGGCCATTTTCGGCGTGATCGCGCTGATCCTGTCGTCGATCGGCGTGTACGGCGTAATGTCCTACCTGGTGGCGCAGGAAACTCACGATATCGGCATCCGCATGGCGCTCGGCGCGCAACGCTCGACGGTAATGAAGATGATCTTCCGGCGCGGCATGGCGAGCGCCGGCACGGGTCTGCTGCTAGGCCTCGCGGCCGCATATGGCATGGCCCGCCTGGTAGCTTCGCTAGTCTTCGGCGTCAGCGCCAGCGACCCGGCAACGTTCATCGCCATCCCGCTGGCCCTAGCCGCCTCGGCCGCGTTGGCAATCTACATCCCCGCGCGAAGAGCCGTCCGAATCGACCCGATGGACGCGCTGCGGTGCGAGTAGGGTGGTAGGCGCAATACTTGACCGACCCGACACCCTACGCTAGGGTGGGATCGGATGAGCGGTTTGCAACGCGGGAGGCTGCCATGACTATTCATCTCACACCCAACCAGGAGCGGGCTATTGAGGAAGCCATTCGCGCCGGCCAGGTCGGCTCGGTTGAGGAACTGATCGATCGCGCGATCGCCGGGCTCCCGGCCAGAGGCGAAGCCGCACCTGCCGCCTCCACCGCCGCCGAACAAGGCCTGGGTTTGTTCGGAAGCCCGGAAGATGCCGCCCTGCTCGACGAGCTCGTCGCCCATGCCTATGCGGAGCGAGGCCGCCCCAGCCAGCGGACCCCGGCGCTGTGAGATGACGCCTAAGGCGATCTTGGATACGGACATCCTGTCCGAATATCTCAAGGGCTACGACGCGGCTGTCGCCGCCCGGGGTGGGCGTTACGCCAGAGAGCACGGGGTATTCACCTTCACCAGGGTCCGGCCCAAATCGCCGTTGGGCGAATGGAATGGGGCTAGGCGGCGATCCTTCCCGGGGGCTCGGCTACGTCGACGTATGCGAATAACAAATCCCGGAATTCGGGATTCTCGAGATGGTTGGAAACGCTCTGCGCTTCAGGCGCCTGTCGTCCCGCTTCTCGGTAGGCTTCGAGGTTGATCTGAATCGCTTCACGCGCCGCTCGCTTGGCTGCTTCTATGTTCTCTCCGTAGGTGGCGATAGCCAAGTCGGGCGCTTGCACCGCAAATCCTGCCTCGGTTTGTTCCAGCACGATCAGAAATCGCATCACGTGAGCTCCAGTCTGATTTTCTTCACCGTGTCCACCGCTCGCCCAACGGGCACATCTTTTTGAGGATGTACGATGGTGACTATAAACCGGCTCGCCGGGTGCTTGAAGTTGTGATGATCTCCCCTCACGCCGACCAATCTCCATCCAAATTCTTCGGCCAGCTTGACCAGTTCCCGGCTTGTGTATCGCTTGGGCATTCAGTCGAGCTGAAATCCCATTATCCCATGTCGCTGGTATTGCGATGGATTTGGGGGCTACCGCCGCAACAACCCAGGAGCGCGGAAATCATCCTGGCCAAAAACCGGTGCGGGGTTACTGTCCCTCCTGGCTCCCTCCTGCCCCCACTGCGGAAGACACCCCGACGGCGTTGAAACGATCAGCGGCGATGTTGGCCGGACAGCTCCGGGAACGCCGTCTCGGTCAGCCCCAGGCTCGTCGCTTCTTAACATCCGTCCAACTCTGACCAACCACAAAGCTGGATTGTGTTGCCCCCTTGTGCGCCCGCAGGGCCACATCGTGCCACCTTGCGGCCTTCGCGGCTACCGATAAAGCTCCCGCAATCCGCCCGATTAGGCTGCGTTGAGTTTGCGAGCACGACGTACTTGCCGAGGAGGTGACCTGAAGTATGGGAGTCCCCAGTAAAATACTCAGCGCTCATCGACGCAGGTATGCACAAAACCCGGCGGCCAGCCCCGCACTTCTCGGTCAGGCTATCGAGCCGCGCCCAACCCGAAAAATCCATGCAGATCGACGTTATGATACTCACGCCTGCCTCCGGAAAATCGACCGGGTTGTCTTTGTCACAGTCAGCCGTGCACGGGTTATAGTTACCAGTGCCGTCGTTTCCCGCCTTGCGGCACATCAGCCGCGCTTGGCCGCCTTCCGCGAGGTACGCAGAATTGTACACGCCGTCTAAAATACCGACCACAAAAACCACCTTTTTACTTTCCGCGATGCACGTGAGCTTCCGCAGAGTCGCTCGATGATCAATCTGCGCCCCGCGCCCCTGTGGACGGTCGTGGAGGTCCGCACCGTTATAGGGTCTCCCATTATTGAACCCTTCTGGGAGGACGATTAGGGAGTGGCTAACGTCTCCGTAGTTACCCAGAGCAGCTTGAAGAGCCCCCAGGGGATCGGCGTGGCCAGCAACAAAATAGAAATAACCAATTCGGTCTATCCTATGTTCCACCCTTCAATCGTAAGCTACGACTGGGGCTGAACATGGCGCCATATTGGGCACGATAGGCAGGGCGGGACAGCGCTCCGTCCACCTAGCCTCGATTTCCACGGGAGGTCTGGCGTGTGCAATGGCACAGGACGGAACGCCGACCTTGAGCCAGTCGCGGGTTCCGCACGACCTGTAGTTAGTGCCATCCGGTTCTGAAACATTTT
>JBEKYD010000101.1:0-23453 GCA_049511335.1 Bryobacteraceae bacterium
GCCACGCCCAGCCTCGAAAGCCGCTACAACGCCGAACGCGGCAAGTATACGCTGCTCGAGCTACCCGAGCGAATCGAGGCGCGCCCCATGCCGACGGTCGAGCTGATCGACATGCGGCAGGAGTTTCTCGAGACCCGCAAGCAGGCCACCTTTTCGCGCCGGCTGCTGGAAGCCGTCGGCGAACGGCTCCGCAACCGCGAGCAGACCATCGTGCTGCTCAATCGCCGCGGATTTTCGAGCTTCGTCGCCTGCCGCGCCTGCGGCGAGCGCATCCAGTGCATGAACTGCGCAGTGACTTTGACCTACCACAAACGCGACCGGCGGCTGCTGTGCCACTATTGCGGCTACGCCGAGAAAGTGCCGCAAGTTTGCCCCAAGTGCGCGAGCGAGCACATTTACTTTTTGGGCCTGGGCTCCGAGCGGGTGGAGCAGGAGCTGCACCGCGAGTTTCCCGGGGCGCGAATTGCGCGGCTCGACCGCGACACGGTGACCGGCAAGCGGCAGTACGAAACCATTCTCGACCAGTTTCGCGAAGGCAATTACGACATTCTGGTGGGGACGCAGATGATCGCCAAGGGCCACGACATCCCCAACGTGACCCTGGTGGGAGTGGTCTCGGCCGACGTCGGGCTCGGCATACCGGACTTCCGCTCCGCCGAACGCACCTTTCAACTGCTCACCCAGGTTGCCGGCCGCGCCGGCCGCGGCAGCCTGCCGGGCATCGTGCTGATGCAGACGCTCAATCCCGACCACTACGCCGTGCGCCTGGCGGGCGCGCAGGACTACGCCGCGTTCTACGCCAAAGAGATTGTCTTCCGCCGCGCCATGCACTACCCGCCGTTTGCGGCCATGGCCAATGTGTTGGTGCGCGCCGAAAAGAAAGAGATGGCCATGCGCATGAGCGCCGAGTTGGGGGGAACGCTGGCGCCTGCGCCGCTTCCACTGGGCGCAACCCAACCAGAGGGTCAGATGGCCGGTTTGTTGCGAGTACTCGGCCCGGCCGAAGCTCCCGTGCCGCGTCTCAAAAACGAGTATCGCTACCAGTTTCTGGTGAAGGCGGCCAGCCGCAAAGCGCTCAACGAGCTGCTGCAGCGCGTGCGCGGGTTCGCCGCCGAAAGAAAATGGCCGGCCACGGCGCTGGTGATCGACGTCGACCCGCTGTCGCTGATGTGAGTCACGCCGCAGGATTAAGTTCACAGCTTCCATCGTGGGGCGCGCACTTGCGTGCCGCGTCGAGACTCCGAATTCCTGACGTCGTGGAATTCCAGGTTTGGGTGACCCCCAGGTGGGACAGATCATCGTTTTTGGTGGTCTGTCAGGCTCTATGCGTCGTCACCGCTCTTGCGAAAAGTATGCGGCATTACGGCTGGGAGCCTGCCCCACCACACAGTGCGCCAGGTGGTCGCCTTCGAATGCCTGTGAGAAGCGCGGGCTAGTAGCTGCGCGACGAGCCCAGCCGCCGGCGCGCCGCGGTCTTGATCTTATTTCAATTCCGCCTGCGCCGACTGGCTTTCCAGCGGATTGGGCAGATGGTGCTGCGCGTAATACCCCGGCTGGACGCGCTCCACAATCTGCGCCACGGGGCGGTCGAGGATGTGGAAGTACGGCTGCGGATTGAGGCCGATCCAGAAGGCCCAGGCAATCAGCGGCAGGAACACCGCGATCTCCCGCACGGAGAGATCCGGCAGCAGCCGATTGGGCTCCTTGACCTCGCCCAGCATGGTGCGCTGGAACAGCCAGAGCAGGTACGCCGCTCCCAGAGCGATGCCGACGGCGCCCCATACAGCCCACACGTGCGACATCTGAAACGCGCCGCTCAAAATCGTGATTTCGCCGATAAACCCATTGAGCGGCGGCATGCCCATGGAACTGAGCGCCGCCAAGCCGAACACCAGGGTGAAGATCGGCATCACTTTGAGCAGCCCGCCGTACTCGGAAATCTCGCGCGTGTGGCGCCGCTCATACACCACGCCGACTATCAAGAAGAGCATGCCGGTGGAGATCCCGTGATTGACCTGCTGCAGAATCGAGCCTGAAATCCCCGCCGGATTGAGCGCAAAAATGCCCAGCGTGCAGAAGCCCAGATGGCTCACCGAAGAATACGCCACCAGCTTCTTCCAATCCTTCTGCATCAGCGAAGCCAGCGCGCCGTACACGATGCCGATGATGGAAAGCACCGCCATGATGGTAATCACTTTGGGGTTCTTGGCGGCGTCCGGCAGCAGGGGCAGGGAAAAGCGCAGAAAACCGTACGTCCCCATCTTCAGCAGAACGCTGGCCAGAATCACCGAGCCGGCGGTGGGCGCTTCCACGTGGGCATCCGGCAGCCAGGTGTGGAACGGGAACATGGGCACCTTCACCGCAAAACCCAGGAAGAAGGCCCAGAATACCCACCATCCCATGCCCGCCGAAAGATGCGTATGCATGAGGTCGGCAAGGTCGAAGCTGAACGTCTGGAACTGGAGGTAGTGCTGGTAATAAAGCGTCAGAATGCCCAGCAGCATCACCACGCTGCCCACCAGGGTGTAAATCATGAACTTGATCGCGGCGTAGGTTTTGCGCGGGCCGCCCCAGATGCCGATGATGAAATACATGGGCACCAGCACGGTTTCCCAGAACACGAAAAACAGCAGCAGGTCGAGCGCCATGAAGACGCCCAGCATGGCCGTTTGCAGCAGCAGAAACAGCGCGTAGTATTCTTTGAGCCGGACCGTGATGGCGTTCCAACTGGAGAGAATGGAGAGGAAGCCGAGCAGGGTGGTGAGCATCACCATCAACAGGCCCAACCCATCGATGCCCAAATGGTAGGTGGCGCCGATGGAAGGAATCCACGACGCGCTTTCGACGAACTGAAAATCGCGGCCGGATTGATACTGAAACACCAGCGGCAGGGAAACCAGAAAGCCGGCCAACGCGGCGAAATTTGCCCAAAGTTTGATCAACCGGGGATTGGAGGCAGGGAGCAACAGCAGCACCACAAGTCCAATCAACGGCGTGAACAGGACTATGGAAAGGATGTGACCCATAAATGGCAAAATCGGACTGCGCCCTCATGGTATCACCCGTTGCGGTGTTTTTCCGCACCATGGAGGAGATTCCGGCTGGAGGTAATCAGTAGGGCGGACCCCTGTTCGGTGCGGGACGTCCTCGTCACGCACCTTCTTCCCAAGAATCAGGTTCCCGATGCCGAAGAGCCGGCCAGGGGGCCGGCTGCGGACGAGGGCGTCCGCCCTACAAGCGGCGATTGCCTAGCAGCTCGTGCCAAAGGTGCTGCTACGCCAGATTCAATACCTGCTTCACCGAACCGCTCTGGGATTCGATCTTTTTCTGGAGCAGCATGATGGCGTAGATCAATTGCTCCGGCCGCGGCGGGCATCCGGGAACGTAGACATCCACCGGGATGACCTGGTTCACCGGCACCAAGGCGTAGTTGTTGAATACGCCCGTGGAAGTGGCGCAGGCGCCCATCGAAATCACCCACTTGGGCTCGGGCATCTGCTGGTAGAGATGCCGGATCACCGGCGCCATTTTGTTGGAGACACGGCCGGCGACGATCATCAGGTCCGACTGCCGCGGCGAACCGCGAAACACTTCCGCCCCAAAACGGGCGATATCGAACCGCGAGGCCGACATGGACATCATTTCGATGGCGCAGCATGCCAGGCCGAAGCTCATCGGCCAGATCGAGTTTTTCCGGCCCCAGTTCAGGGCTTTGTCGAGAGTGGTAAAAACGATCCCTTCGGAAGCGGCCGCGGCGGCATTGTCGACGAAATAGTCGTCCAGCCGTGCGAAAAGCTCCGGTGGTCCGCTGGCGAGAGGCTTTTCCATATGCCTTTATTTTCGCACGGAGCCGCCGGGTCCTGTAAAATCAGTACTTCTACCCTTTTCTAAATGTCATCCTCCAACTTCGACGAGCTTCTGGAGCGGGCCGCCTCTCTGCACGGAATCGGTTCCGGCTACTGGGACATCTGGGGCCAGTACCACCCCACGCAGGGCGCGGTGAAGCAGGCCCTTCTGGGCGCCGTGGGCGTGCCCGCGGGAAGCACGGAGGAACTGGAGCAAGCGCTGGCGGCCGAGACCCGCCGCGAATGGGAGCGCCTGGCGCCGCCCACCGTGGTCACCGGAGTCTCCCCACAAACCGCGCTCCCGCTGAACGTTCCCGCCGAATTGCTAGGAGAAACCGCGGCCATTACCGTGCAACACGAGGATGGCGCGGTAAGTAAATACAACCTCGGCCTGCTCCCCCTGGAACAGGTTGGCTCGATTGAAATGAACGGCGCCACCTGGGTGCGAAAGCTGTTGCGCCTGGAGGTGTCACTCCCGCTCGGCTATCACGACATCACCGTGAAACTGGCCGGCTCGAGCGCCACCACCCGCTACATCGTCACCCCGGAACGCGCCTGGACGGACCCGCACCTCGGCCGCGGCGGCAAGCTGGCGGGCCTCACCATCAGCCTCTACGGCCTGCGCTCGGCGCGCAACTGGGGTTGCGGCGATTTTCGCGACCTGGAACAGATCGTGGATTGGACCGCGAACGACCTCCAGGCCAGCTTCGTCGGCCTCAACCCGCTCCATGCCATCCACAACCGCCGCCCCTTCAATACCAGCCCCTATCTGCCCAATTCCATCCTGTACCGGAATTTCATTTACCTCGACGTGGAGGGCGTCGAGGATTGGGCCGATTGCCGCCGCGCCGCTCAACTGCGCGCCAGGCCGGAGATCGCCGCCGAAATCGACGCGGTGCGCGACGCTCCGTTGGTCGAATACGAGCGCGTCGCGGCGCTCAAGCTGCGCTTTCTGAAGCTGCTGTTCGTATCGTTCCTGCGCCAATGGCGGCGCGGCTCGCCGCGTGCCCGCGATTTCGAGGCCTACCGCCAGCGGGAAGGCGAGTTTCTGGAGCGCTTCGCCACCTTCTGCGCGCTCGATGAGCGCCTTCACCAGCGCCAGCCCGACCTGTGGGTCTGGACCGAATGGCCCGCCGGCTACCAGGATCCCGATTCGGCGGAGACCGCCGCTTTCCGGCGCAAACATTGGCGTCTGGTAATGTTCTACCAGTATCTGCAATGGCAGATCGACGCGCAGCTCTCCCGCCTGGAACGCCGCGCCCGCGACCGCCGGCTCGCCCTCGGCCTCTATCACGACCTCGCCCTGGCCACCGACCGCTTCGGTTCCGACCTCTGGGCCTACCGCAAGTATTTCGTCGGCGGATGCCGGGTCGGTTCGCCGCCGGACGATTTCTCGCCCAAGGGCCAGGACTGGAGTTTTCCCCCGCCCCACGCCCGCTGGCATCGGGAAAACGGCTATCGCCTCTTCGCCGAATCCATCCGCAAGAATGCGCGCCACGGCGGCGCCCTGCGCATGGATCATGTCATGCGCCTCTTCCGCCTATACTGGATTCCCGACGGCGCCGACGCCACTGAAGGCGCCTACGTGCGCGAAACCAGCGAAGATTTCTTGCGCATTCTGGCGCTCGAAAGCGTGCGTAACCGGGTGGTGCTGGTGGGCGAGGACTTAGGCACGGTGGTTCCCGAAATCCGCGAAGTCCTGGCCCGCTATGGCGTGTTGAGCTACCGCTTGTTCTATTTCGAGCGGAACCCGTCCGGCGGCATGCGCCGTCCCGACGAATATCCCCGCCAGGCGCTGGTCTCTTCCACCACTCACGATCTCCCCACCCTGGCAGGGTTCTGGCTCGGCACCGATATCCAGGCGCGCCGCGAGGCCGGCGTTCTGGACGAGGCCGGCTTCGCTCGCGCGATGTCCGCCCGCCAGATGGACAAACAACGAATGCTCGACGTGCTGGTGGGGCAAGGCCTGATGCCCGCCGGTTCGCCCCGCGAGGCTTCCGCCTACGGCGAGTTGACGGGCGAAATCCACAATGCCGTGGTTGGCTTCCTTGCCCTCACTCCTTCGGAGCTGCTGGCCATCAATCAGGAAGACCTCACCAAGGAGCCGGCTCAACAGAACCTTCCCGGCACCACCTGGCAGTATCCCAACTGGTGCCGCAAAATGCGCTTCACGGTGGAACAACTGCTGAGCGATCCCGAAGCCCGCGGCTTCACCGCCATGTTCCGCCACTGGATCGGCCGCTCGGGGCGCAAGAACCAGGTGGAGTAAGAGTCAGCCGGAGCGCGCATTCAGCTAGAATGATTCCGGATTCAGACCATGCGGCAATTCAGATCGTATTCCGCCGCGCTCGCTTGCCTGCTCTTCGGCGCGTTCCCGGCCGCCAGCGGCGCGCGCGCGGCGGCCAATCCACTGGCCCACTTCAACAGCGTCATTTTCGGGTGCCATTCCGATAACCTGGCGGACTTCGAAACCTTCGCCCGCAGGGCCAAGCAATCCGGCGCTACCCACATCGTGCTGACCGCCGAGGACCTTCCCTGGGCCGCCTGGCAACTCGACACTCCCGGCGACCCCTACCCGGCCTGGGCCATGTCGAATATGGGCTTGCTCAAGATCGCAACGCCCGATGCCCTGAAACCATACCTTCCTCAAGACTATGCCGATGGGGTGATGGCGATTCTCCGTTCCCGGTGTGCGGTTCTTCGCAAACTTGGCCTGAAGGCCGCCTTCACCACCTTCGAGCCACAGATGCTTCCCGAGCCGGTCTATGAAGCGCATCCTCTCTGGCGAGGGCCCCAGGTGGATCACCCTCTCCGCTCGCGCGTGCCGCGCTTCGCTCCCTCGGTGGACAACCCGGAAGTGCTCGCCCTGTATCGAGAGTCGATCAGAACGCTTGTGACCGCGTGCCCTGAGATCGAGATTCTCTCTCTGCACACGAATGACTCCGGCTCGGGAGTAAGTTGGAGCCCAGGCCTGTATCCCGGCCCAAATGGGAACTCTTTCTATCCCAACCGGAAGATGTATCAGCGTTATCGCGATTTCTTCTCAGCCCTCCAGGCCGGAGCGCGCGACGCCGGTGGCAAGGGCCTCGAAATCGACGCGGACTGGGTGCGTGAGAGCGCGCCCGAGTTGATCGCCGGCCGGCTCGGCCCGGGTATGGCAGTCTCGAACCTCGAAGGGCCCGATGCAACGCCATACAAAGCGGAAATCGGTTTCTTGTTGGATTACTTCTACCCGTTCTACCCCGCTCAAGGCATCCCTCTGCCGGTGCGCTATCTGGAAGAGCTCGAACAAGGCTCCAAAAGCGCGGCGCCGCGCCTCTTTTACCTGATCGGCGACCGATTCAATCGTGACTTGTATCTGCGGATCTACGACTCATTTGTCAAGAATCCCACTCACGACGATGTGTCACGACTAGAGCTACTCCACTCGCTGGCGGTGGAACTTGCCGGCGACGGCGGCGCTTCAGCACTGCTGGACGCGTGGCTGGCACTCGATCGCATCCAGCGCGACACGGACATCATGAACTTCGGCGGCACGATGTTCTATATCGGTTCCGTCCACCAGCGTTGGCTCACCAGGCCCTTTGTGCCGTTTCCAGAGGAGCTGACTCCCGAAGAGACGCAATACTTCCGGAAGTTCGAGTTCCAGGCCAGGAGCGAGGAACGCGCGCGCAATCTCGATGAGACGCAGGGCACGCACCAATACCAGGGCTTAGGCGGCATGGCGCTGTCGGACAAGCTACTCGTTCGCATGCTCGCCGAGCTCGACCAAGCCCGCGCGGATCTCCGCGCGATCGAAGCGGCCGCCAGCGGCGAACGGCTGCAGCAATCGAAGCTGTTCGATAAGCGGTTGCGCGTCTTTGAAGCGATTGTCAATAACTGCCGGGACGCCATCGATTACCAGTTTTACCTGGATACGATAAAGGGCTGGAATTTGCGCCGGCCCATCGAGGCCCAGCAGGAATTGACGCAGATCCCGGAGTGGCTCGCCATCCGCGAAACGGCAAGGCGCGAAATCGACAATAGCGCTGTGCTGATTGACCTGTTGCAATCACAGGAAGCGCCGCTAATCGATCTCGCCAAAACTAACGCCGACGAAAACATTCGCGTCCTCGGGCCGGACCTGACCGATCAGCTCCGCAAAAAGATAAGGATCATGATGGCCCACTGGGAAGATTACAAGCGACTTTTTATAGACGAAGGCGACAAGGCGCCTAAGCCTGGCGCGGTCCCACGCTAAGTATTTCGCGCACGCGCTGTCACGGGGCGAAGAGGCGTCGAGTAGAGACTCCGAACTCCTGAGGTCGTGGAATTTAGGCAGAGCGCTCAGAAGTGGGACAGACCATCGTTGTCCGTGGTCTGTCAGGCGCTCGCCAGGCCAACCGCCCGACAGACGACAAAAAACGATCGTCTGTCCACGTCTGTCCCACCGGGTTTCCCACGAAGCGAGCGGTGGCCGGAACGCGCCGAGTCGCTCGTGTTCAGTTCCGCCTCCTCCGAGGAACCATGCCTTACTCGCACCGCAACGCCGCCAGCGGATCGATGCGCGTGGCCTTGCGCGCCGGGATGTAGCTGGCCACCGCCGACACGGCGACGAGTAGCAGAGGCACACCCGCAAATACTAGCGGATCGGTAGCGGTGACGCCGTAAAGCATGGCGGATAAGGCGCGCGTCAACTGGAAGGCGGCGGCCAGGCCGATGGCGGCGCCGATCAGGGAAGTCACCAATCCGCGGACGACGATCAAGCGCAGAATCTGCGCCTGGTTCGCGCCCAACGCCACGCGCAAGCCAATCTCGTGCGTGCGGCGGCTCACCGAATAGGCGGTCAGCCCATAGATTCCAACGGTGGCGAGAGTCAGCGCGAGCAAGGCGAATACGGTCAGCATCAGCATGGAGACGCGGCGCAGCATCAGCGAATCCGAGAGCACCGTCTCCATGGTGCGCACGTTCGAAACCGGCTGATCGGGATCGAGCTTCAGGATCTCGCGGCGCACGACTGAGGCGACGGCCGCCGGATCGCCGTCCGTCCTGACCGCCAGCCCCATAGACTGGAAGGGGTGCTGCATGTGGGGCGAGTAGATCGCCGGCTCAATCGGGGAATCGAGGCCGTACAATTTGGCGTCCGCCACCACACCCACGATTTCCATCCAGGCGCCTGCCGTGAAAACGCGCCGGCCGAGCGGGTTCTCATGCGGGAAATGCTGGCGGACCATGGCTTGGTTGATGAGCGCCACGCGTTTCGCGTCCAGGTCGTCATGCTGGTCGAAGAGCCGGCCCTGCCGCAGCGCGATTCCCATGGTGTTGAAATAGCCGGGCGTGGCCAGGCGGTAATCCGCCATCGGCTCCTGGCCCTGTGGAACCGGGGGGCGGCCTTCGATGCGGAAGCCGTTCACGCCAACGCGAAACGAGAGCAACGAGACGCGCAGTGGCAGGAACAGCACGCCGCCGGCGGAGCGGACGTCGGGCAGAGATTCGAGCCGTTCGGTAAGGTTTTTGTAGAAATTGGCGCACTTCACCGGCGTGTCGTACTTCACGTTGGGCAGGCTCAAGGTCATGGTCAAGAGATTCTTGACGCGCACCCCCGGATCGACCGCGACCACCCGCGCGAAACTGCGTAACAGCAGACCCGCGCCTACGGAAAGGAGCACGGCCAAGGCCACCTCGGACGCCAGCAGAAAACCACGGATACGATAGGTTCCACCGGCGCCTTCCGAGCGGCCCGCGGCCTCTTTGAGCGTAGTGTTGAGATCGGTGCGCGACGATTTCCACGCGGGAACCAGTCCAAAGATCAGGCCGGTCAGCATGGAAAGACCCAGCGTGAAAGCCAGCACAGGCAGATCGACGCCCATGTGCTGCAGGAAGGGAAACATGTCGGGCACCACGCTGCGCAGCGCGTGCACGCTCCAGACGGCCAGCAGCAGGCCCAGCACGCCGCCCGCCATGGCGAGCACCAGGCTTTCCGTGAGCAGTTGGCGGACGATGCGCCTCCGCCCCGCGCCCAACGCGCCGCGAATGGCGATCTCCTTCTCGCGTGTGGCGGCGCGCGCCAGCAACAGGTTGGCCAGGTTGGCGCAAGCAATCAGCAGCAGCAAACCCACGGCGCCGAGCAGGATCGTCAGCACAGGACGGATGCGGCCGGTAAACATCTCCGCCAGGGGCGACAGGGTAACGCCCCAGCCGGTGTTGGTGGCCGGATAGGCCCGCTCCAGCCGTTGTGCGATCACGGTCACCTCGGCGCGCGCCTGGGCCGCGTTAACTCCCGGTTTCAGCAGCGCCACGATGCCGTAAGTGTGATTCCTCCGGTCCGGATTGTCGGGATCGATGGCTGTGGGAAGCCACAGATCCGCGGCTACCATCTCCCCGAGTTCATGCGGGACAACCCCGACAACCGTGCGCGGGACGCCATCCACCGTCAGCTTGCGCCCGATGGCCGACGGATCGGAATGAAAACGCCGCTGCCAGAACGCATTGCCGATCAACACGGCGGGCACGCCGCCCGGACGATCCTCCTCGGGCAGGAAATTGCGGCCGGCTGTGGGCTTGATGCCAAGCGCGGGGAGAAATTCCTTGGATGCCGTGGCGGCTGAAACGCGCTCGGGCTCGCCCGCGCCGCTCACGTTGAGGCCGTATTCGGGAATCGTGAAGGCCGCTGCCATGGCGTCAAACGACGTGGCTTGCTTTTTCCACGCCAGGTAGTCGGCGGCGCTGACGGGCAGTTGATCGAATCCCGATTTGAGCATCGTCGACCAGATCATGACCACGCGGCCAGGCTCGGGAACCGGCAGCGGCTTGAGCAGTACCGCGTTCACCATGGTGAAAATGGCCGTGTTGGGGCCGATGCCCAAAGCCAGTGCCAGGATGGCCACCGCGCCAAAGCCCGGATTCCTCACCAGGTTCCGGAAACCGTAGCGAAGGTCTTGCCACAAGAGCTGCACGGGCACTCCTTAAGAGAACAGTAACGCAGACGGAAGGTGGATGGTTCCCGGAGGGGCACGCCGGGTATCGGCGGCCAACCGGGTTCACGATTCTGTCACGTGTTTCGGAGTATAATATCTGTTAAGCGAATCAAATCAAAAATGTGGTATCTTTCACCGTCCGAAGACCCGCACGACAGCGGGATCGAAGAGGTCCTGACTGCGGTCGATTCAGACCTGGGCGCATTCGAGCCCGAGAATCTAGAACCGGGCGAGTCGAATGTCTCCGCGAAGACGCTGGCTTATTCCAAGCCGGCCGCGGCCCAGAGTGGCCCGGGTAGCGAGTATTGGCTGCCTTAAAAAGGGCGGTCCGTTCGAGACCGGGGACTCATCTAACGGCTGCCAAAGCCTTCGCCGCCTCCGCGTAATTCGGATTCAAGCGGAGCGCATTCCTGTAGGCGGCGGTCGCCTGATCGTGCAGCTTCTTTCTGTCCAGAGCCTCGCCAAGACGATAATAGGCCTCGGGCGACGGCTCCTTCGCGAGGGCCGCCTCGAAATCGGCGATGGCGCCGTCCACATCCCCGCCAAGCCCCGGTGGGGCGACCAACCGCCCAATGCCCCGGCCGAGATGCGCCTGCGGGTTGTTCGGGTCGAGCGCCAAGGCCTTTTCGAATTCCTCCATGGCGCCCGGTCCGTACTTCATCATGTCCGCCGGATTCGCCTGCGCCAGGGTGCCCAGGATGCGGCCTCTCCAAACGTGGACATCGGCATTTTTCGGGTCCTTGTCGATGAGAGCGTTGGCTACGGCAAGGGCATCGGCGTACTTCTTGGCATCGACTAATTTCCTTAATTCGCTTACCGAAGCGCCGGCTGTGGGTGCGGCCGGACGTGGCGCGTTGAGCCTTCCCAGGTTCAACGCGTTTCCTACAACCGTGGTTTGCCCCATCATTGCCGAGAACATTGGCGCCAGGTCCTGAACCGTTCCGGAGGCCTGCCCGAGATTCACTCCGTTCCCCATAATCACGACCTTCCGGTCCAGCACGGCCCGCAGAATTTCCTGGACGAAACTGGGCTTTTCTTCTTGCTCCGGGAAATTCTCCAGGCGAACGTCATCGCCCTCAACGATCAGGACTCCGAGCGGCACGGTCTTCACGCCCATGCCGCCGCCATAGCCTACCGGCGCTCCGCCAGCGCCGAACCCGAATTTGACCGCGGCAAATGGTATTACCGCGGTATCGCCGGCACGAACGGTTTCTCCAACGCTCGCGGCCGTCAGTTGCGAAACCAGCTTGTCGAAATCGGCCAACGGCTTGGCCAAAGGAGCTTGGGCTCTCCCAACCAGCCCCGAGACAAGTAAAGAAGCCGCCAATACGACCACTTTTGGAATCGTCTTCATGCCAGCCTCCTCATTTGACGGGCGTCTTGGCGACGCTGATGAAGCGGGTACCCTTCTTGGTGATCGCAACAAATCCCAATGGCCGCGTTTCGCCGCTCATGAAGAACACATCGCTTGCCGTGGCTGGGTTTTGTGGCGCCGTAGCCGCCGGGGTTCCTGGAGTCGCGACTCCGCCACCGCCGAAACTGACATCGACCGTCAGGATCGGTATCAACGTAACCGTACCGACTTTTATTGGTTCGCCGACAACTGTCTTCAGATGAAGGTCGTTGCTCAAGCGCTGCGCCAGCTCTTCGGCCAACTCGCCGGCGGGCTGCACCGTGGGCGCCAAAGTTTTTTTCCCCGGTTGGCTCTGACCCACGGCAAGAGTCGCGGCGATTAGCCCAGCCACGACGATGGTAAACGCGTTTCGATTCAAGAGACACCTCCTGAGCGGAGTTCGTTTGCGCCGCCGCCCAATCGTCTCCATTGAGCGAACGTTCCGCCCAGCGAGGCCGCACCGATCGCGAGCGAAACAGCGGAAAAGACATTTACAAGGTCTAAAGACCTCGTCAGCTTGATTATAGCCAACCCATAAGTGACGGGGAAACGAAGGCAGGGGATACTTGCCGGCAGAATGCAGCAGGAGGGAGTTCGCGCGCGGGCATGGACCTGGTGAGCGGCTAATGCCAGTAATTTGCCCCGCAATTTCAAACCGGATTCCAATCCAAAGCAACCGGATTTATCTTAATTGAACGAAATGCCGCCTCAGGTTAGACTCTCTTCACAAGGGGCGTGTCGTGCTTTATACAAACATTTCGGACGATCGTCTAGCCGCGGCTGAGTTCCGCGCATTGCTAGCCTCCTCGTCACAAGGGATCATCGGGGTCGACCGCGGCGGGACCATTCAACTGGTCAATGAGCGAGCGGAAACACTTTTTGGGTACGGGCGCGGAGAATTGCTGGGCCAGAACATCGCGGCGCTGGTGCCCGAGCGCGTAAGCGGGATCCACACCGAGGAGGTGGACGAGTATTTCAGGGAGCCGCGGCCAAGGCCGATGGGGATCGGGATCGATCTGAAAGGCAGACGGAGCGATGGGAGTGAATTCCCCGTCGAGATCAGTCTCAACCCCATGCAAGTTGGTGGCGAAACCATGATCCTCAGCCTGGTCGCCGACATCACGGAGCGGATCCAGATGGAGGAGCACGCGCGGCGGGCGCACAAGATGGATGCCGTGGGTCAACTGGCGGGCGGAGTGGCGCACGAGCTGAATCGGTTCCTCGCTGAAATTTCCGGGCATGCCAGTACGGCTCTGGCCAAGTCCCAGGGCGATGCCGTGTTAAGCAGTTCCCTGGAAGCGATCTCGAAGTCGGCCGATCGGGCCGCGCTTCTGGCGCAGCAGTTGCTCGCAATTAGTGGCGCACAGCCGGCGCAACTGCGGTGGTTTGACCCGAACCAGCGGTTATCCGAGTTGCGCGACACTTTGGCGAGCCTCTTGGGGAAGGACATCGATTTGGAGTTGGTGCTGGGCGAGGATCTCGGAGAAATCCTGGCCGACCCGGTCCGAGTGGATCAGGTGATCGTCAAGCTGATCGAGAATGCGCGCGACGCGATGCCGGACGGCGGGCTTGTGAAGATTGAAACCGCCGCGGTCGAAGCCGGCGAATCGTATGCGCATTTTCACCTGCCGGTGAGTCCCGGCCCGCACATCATGCTGACGGTCACAGACACCGGCACTGGGATGACACCGGAAGCGCAATCGCATCTTTTCGAGCCGTTCTTTACCACCAAGGCGGCGGGGCAAGGGAAAGGGCTCGGGCTCGCCATCGTCTACGGGATATTAAGGAACGCTGGCGGCAGCATCTTCACCTCGAGCAAGCCGAACCACGGCACCACCTTCCAGGTGATCATCCCGCGAATCGGCCCGACGACCGACTGAACGAACCGAAGCCCGTGACGCGGGCACTTTGGCCGGCCCTCCGTGCCGGGGATGCGGCAACAGTTGTAGGGCGGACGCCCTCGTCCGCGGCCGGCCCCCCTGGCCGGCTCTTCGCCGGTATCGCAGATTAGATTCTCAGCAAGAAACGCGGGACGAGGGCGTCCCGCGCGGACCAGGGCATCCGCCCTACTGATCGCTCACCACCGGGGCCTCTTCCGCCGAAATGTGTATAATTACCAATAGAGATACACATCGATGCGGACGAACATCGTCATCGACGATACCCTGATGCGGGACACGCTTCGCGCAACCGGCCTGAAGACCAAGCGCGAGGCCGTTGAAGAGGGGCTGAAAACGCTGTTGCGCCTGAAGCGCCAGGCGAAGATTCGCCGGCTCCGGGGCAAACTGGATTGGCACGGCGACCTGAACGCGATGAGGACCGACCGTTGATCCTGGTCGACTCCAGCGTGTGGATCGATTACTTCAGAGGGACGGTAACGCCGCAGACCGAAAAACTCGACAGCCTGCTGGGCCATGAGCCCTTGGCCATCGGCGACTTGATTCTCACGGAAGTCCTGCAAGGCTTCGATACCGACCGAGCTTTCCATGAGGCTCGCCGAATGCTGACT
The DNA here is from genome assembly GCA_049511335.1 of Bryobacteraceae bacterium. Classification (GTDB taxonomy): domain Bacteria; phylum Acidobacteriota; class Terriglobia; order Bryobacterales; family Bryobacteraceae; genus JBEKYD01. Next base: position 14,704 of record JBEKYD010000101.1, read on the forward strand.
TCGCTGACGGTGGTGGACTTGGGTGGGCGCGAGATCGCGGTTCAAGCCGCGAAGAATTTCCGCGCGCTACGGCGGCTCGGCGTGACCGTTCGCAAGACCATCGACACAGTGATCGCAACCCGATGCATCGAGAGCGGGTATGAGCTGCTGCACAGCGACCGGGATTTCGATGCGTTCGTCAGGTACCTAGGGTTGCGGGCGTTGGTGTGAGAGGCGAGCTTTGTGGGGCGGGTTGTTAACCTGCGGACCGATTGTGAATCGGTCCAGCTCCGGTGCGGGTTCCTCGCTCACCGGTTCAACCCGAACTCGCGGAGGATTTCCTCGTGAGGGATGCCCTCGCCGCGAGCGAGCGAGGCACGGGCGCGATCCAACGCCGCGGCCGTCTCCGGCGTGATCTCTTCCTCCTCCGCCGGAGCCAACGCCAGCGAACGCGCCAGCGGCTCCACCATTACTTCGAGCAGACTCCGCACGGCGTTCAGTTTCTCGGCCGGCAGCATGTCCAACAACGCGTGCGCCTGCTGGCGTTCCTGATTGAGATCCGGCATATTCAAGATTTTCGCATTTCCGGCATTGAAGTGGGGTGAATTAGGGCGAGTTGGGAACTGCAGGCATTCCGCCCGCTATTCCACCTTCCGATTCGTCAGCAGCATCTTCCCCCCACTCTCCTTGACCGTGACCAATGCGTCGCGTCCTACTAAGCCTTCCAGGCGCTGCCGGGCGGAATCGTCGGCTACGATGTAACAGCGTTCGGGGCGCTGCCACTTTTCTTTCCATTCCTGGTCGGTCAGGAAGACATTGGGCGCGCCCGGGGCGTAGGAGCCGTAGACCAGGTTATTGAAGCGGCCATTCAGCAACCAGGCCGTGCGGTTGGTGTAGAAGAAGATTGAGGAGAAGGTGTAATAGTGATGATCGACGACTAACTCACCGGGAGGGGAATCGATCAAGGCTTGCGCTAATGGGCGCGACGAGAGGTACGGATCGAATGTCACCAGGGCCAGGCGGGCGGCATGGAAGAACACCAGCATCATGATGGCGGCTGCCCAGAATGCGCGCGCGCCGCATCGCACGGTGCCGACGGCCCCGATCAGAAACGCGACCGCGGCTACGGCCAGGGGCAAGCGCAGGTAGGCGAAAGACTCGATAGTCAGATCTAACATGTGACCCAGGGAAAGCGTGTACGCCTGCGGATTATGGGAAAGGGCCTGCGAGATATCGCCGGGCGCGGGGATGCCGCGGACCATCCAAATCAGGGAAAGGCACGTCACGGCCGCCAGGGTGGCGATGGCAGTGAGCACGCGCGTGCCGCCGCGGATCCACGCGCCGCCGGCCGCCATGGCCGAACCTAGGAGCAGCGCCAGCGCCGGGTAGCAGGGCATCGAATAATATTCCTGGGTGGTGGAAAAGGTGAAGAACACCAGTATGAATCCGGTCCAACAAAGGGCCAGCAGGCGGGCGCGGCCGGCGCGATCCACGGGCCGGTAGCTGAGTTTGAAGACCGCCGGGAAGTACACGCTCCAGGGAAACAGCCACAGCAGGTGAAACAACCAGAAATACAGGCGCGGCACGGTATTGTAATCGCGCGGGTAGCGAAGATTCAGAAACCGCAGCACCTGCTCGTTCATGAAATAGAACCACAGAAAGCCGTGATACTGGCCGGGGAAGCTCTGCAGGCTGAAATCGAAATACGGCGGATTGCGCAGCGTGGCCAGCACGTGCCAGGGCGCGGCGATGGCGAGAATGACTACCACGCCGCTAAAGGGTTGCAGGCGCTGCCAGGTTCGGCGCGTGAATAACTGCCGGGTAAATAGAAGATACAATCCGCCGCCGGCAACCGGGAACAGCATGCCGACCATGCTCTTGAGCAGCAGCCCGACTCCGAGGCTGGCGGCCATGACGAACGCCCAGAGACGCGGCCGCGGTTCTTCGTCGTCGAGGGCGCGCAGAAAGGCCCACATGGCGAGGGTGACGGTGGCCGTTAGCATGACGTCCGGAATCTGGATGCGGGTAAACAAGAACAGGCCGATCGAGGTGCCTGCGGCGAGGCCGGAGTACAGAGCGGCGGCGTTTCCCTGCTTGCCGTCGCCGAAAGCCCAGCGGGCGAATGCCGCCGTAAGCCATGCCAGGCCAACGGCCGAGAGCGCCACCGGCAGGCGCGCCACCCAGTCGAACGGTCCGAGGAGGCGGAAGCAGATGGCGATGAGCCAGTAAATGAGGGGCGCTTTTTCGAGATAGGCCACGCCATCGAGGCGCGCTGTCACCCAATCGCCCGAGGTGAGCATGTTACGAGCGATCTGGGCTTGCACGGCGTCGACGTCGTCCTGTAACGACGGCGGAGAGACGATACACCCCAAGTAGATCGCCGCGACGATGAGCACCACTGCGAGATAGAGCGGCGTCCGGCTGCCGGAGCCGGCAGGCGAAGGCGAAATGACAGGAAACAAAACTCAACTCTAGCACCACCAGCCGCCCTTGACGGACGCGGTCCCCGGCCTCCGTCACGGGCCCCTTGTTCCTGCGACAATAGAGGGACCACATGTCTCACGGCTTGCTCACCGGTATAGCGCTTGGCGTTGCGGCCATTCCGGCGATTTACTATCTGATCGTGCTGTATAGCGGCGCGCGGTATTTCCACGCGGCTTCGAGGCGAATGGCGGCGCTGCCTCCCGATTTCACTCCGCCGGTGAGCAGCGTGAAGCCCATCCGTGGCCTCGATCCGGACGCCTACGAGAACTTCGCCAGCCTTTGCCGCCAGGATTATCCCGAATACGAGATTCTGTTTTGCGTGGACGATCGGGAGGCTCCGGTGATGGGGGTGATCGAGAAACTGCGAGCCGATTTTCCCGGCCGCGAGATTCGCGTGCTGTTCGGGTCGGGGCGTGACGCCACCAACGACAAGGTAGCCAAACTGGCGCGCCTGGTGAGCGAAGCCCGGCATGAGCACATCGTGATCAGCGACAGCGACGTGCGCGTGCGGCCCGATTACCTGCGCCGCGTGGTGGCGCCGTTAGCGGACCCGAAGATTGGCGCGGTGACATGCTTCTACACGTCCATCGAAGAAAAAGGATTCGCGGACCGTCTGCAATCGGTGGGCATGCTTTCCGATTTCTATGCCGGCATCGTGGTGGCCTGGCAATTGGACGGAGTAAAATTCGCGCTGGGCCCCACCATTGCGACGACTCGCCGCCACCTGGAAGGCTTCGGTGGATATGCGGCCATCGAGAACCGGCCGGCCGACGACCTGCTGGTGGGGCGGCTGATCGCCGAGCAAGGTCTGGACGTGGAGCTGCTGCCCTATACGGTGGAAACCGTGGCCGACTATCGCTCCATGCGCGACCTGATCTACAAACGCCTGCGGTGGATCGTGGTGATGCGTCACATGCGCCCGTGGGGCCACTTCGGCCTGCTGTTTACCCAGGGACTGCCCTGGGCGTTGGTGGCCGTAGCCATCCATCCGACGGCTGCCGTGGCCGCAACCTATCTGGGAGTTTACTTTGCGTTACGCGCCTCGATCACGGTCTTGATCGGCAGGTGGGGCCTGAAGCAGCGAGGCGTATTCGGAAAGCTGCCGTTCATCCCGCTGTGGGACGCGGCGGCGTTCGCGATCTGGGTGACCAGCTTCGCTCTCCGGAGCATCCGCTGGCGCGGCGCCGATTACTACATTCGCAACGGAATTCTGGTGCCGGCCGGCGGCACACCGGCGGCAGAATAGGCGAGGGCGCTAACTTAACGTGGCGCACGCACTCAGTGCGCACTCATGCGTACGCCACGTTGGAGCTAACGCTCGTTGGGGGCCGTAGCTTGCGCCGCACCGCGCCGTGTGTTTCGTTTGAGACAGGATGACTCGGAACAACACACTGCCCGTTCTGCGCGCGGGGATCGGCGCATTCCTGCTGGCGGGTTTGGCTGGCCCCGTGGCGGCCCAGCCGGAGACGATGGCTTGGGGCAATCTAACCGGCATTCGGGTGGATGGCCAACTGATGGACATCAATTCCAGTATGTGCGTGGCACAACCGGACTGGTCTTCCGTCTCCCGAACCGGCCGCGAACAGCAGATTAATACTTACCGCCGTCAGGGCAAGGTGGAGACGGTTGCGATTCGAATGCGGCCGCCGCTGGCGCTCCGGAACCAGGGCATCAACTGGATTTTGGAGGCTACCGAAACGGTGGAGGAAATCGCACCCGGCGCAGCCAAGCTCGACGTCGAATACTGGTTCGAAAACGACGCCGACATTGCCGGGGCGTATTATTGCCTGGAGCTGCCGGCGGATTTCTACTCGGGCGGGTCGGTACAGTTGATCGAGCCGGTAGGGCCGGCGCCTGGCCAGGTTTCTGTGGCGCCCGGTGCGGCGGATCAAAATGAGTACCTGCATGTCACCGCCCGCGGCGCGCGCTTCGTTTCGGCGCGCCGGCAACTGGAGGTGACCTTCACGGAGCCCACCGAAGTCATCGTCCGCGACGATCGCCGCCAGAACAATTTCAACCTCCAGGTCTACTTCACTGTGCTTCCGGGCAAGGCGGTGGCGGATCCGACGGCCAGAAAGAGCTTCACCCTGAAAGCCTCCGGCGAAATGGATACGAGCCCGGTGAATTTCTCGATCGACGCCACCCGCCCCGGCCAGCTCTTCGACGGATTGGGAGGCAACTTCCGCTTGCAGAATCCCCGCACCGATCCGGTGGTAATCCGGTACAACCTGGACAGCCTGCGCGTGGCGTGGGGACGCGTCGAACTGCCGTGGGCCATTTGGCAGCCCAACCAGGATTCCGATCCGTTGGCGGAGGCCAGGGCCGGGAAGATCCATCCGCGAGTGGCGCAGGCGATGGAGATGGCGCGCACGCTGGCGCGGAAAGGCATGCCCATCATTGTCAGCGCATGGTCGGCGCCGCCGTGGGCCATACTCGGGATCGTGGAATTTCCCGCGCGCGGGGGCCGGGGTACGGGCGAAGCCGCTCGGGGCGCCGCGGTCCGGGGACTAATGGACGTGCCGTTCTCCGAGAGCGGCCCGCGCGGGAATCCGCTCAACCCGGAGAAGATGGACCGGATCGAGGAATCCATCGCCGGATACCTGGTCTACCTCAAGGAGAAGTATGGAGTGGAGGCGGCCCTGTTCAGCTTCAACGAATCGGACCTCGGCATCAACGTACGGCAGACGCCCAGAGAGCACGCCGAGCTCATCAAGACGCTGGGCGCCTGGTTCGCCTCAAAGGGACTGACTACTAAGTTGGCGCTCGGCGACACCTCCGACGCCAATCCTATCGACTTCATCCGCCCCGCCATGCGCGATGCGGAGGCGGCGAAGCACGTCGGCGCGGTGGATTTCCATTCCTGGAGGGGATGCACGGATGAGATTCTGGCCCAGTGGCGGGACGCCGCCCGCGCGCTGAATGTGCCGCTGGTAGTGGCCGAAGGCAGCACCGATGCCGCCGCCTACCGGTACCCGCAAATCTTCCTGGAGCCATCCTTCGCGCTTTACGAAATCAATTTGTATACGCGCATCCTCGCCATCGCGCAGCCGAAATCGATTCTGCAATGGCAACTGACGGCCGATTATTCGACGCTGGCGGGCGGCGGGGTTTTCGGCGACGACAGCCCGCTTCGGCCCACCCAGCGATATTGGAATCTGAAGCAACTCGCATCCACTCCGCCCCGATCGTTTTGGCTGCCGGTCGCGAGCGATAAGCCCGGCATCGCGTGCGCCGCGTTCGGCAACATCGCGGAGGGCGAGTACACTCTGCACGTCGTGAACAACGGCCCGCGGCGCCCCGCCACGGTTACCGGCCTGCCGGCGGAGGTGAAACAGCTTCGCATCCTGGTGACCGACTCGAAGCGCGGCATGGAGGAGATTGGCCGGGTTCCAGTGACGGGCGGCAAGGCCGAGTTCACGCTCGAACCCACCAGCTTCACCACGCTGGCCGGCGCGCCGTAAGTACACGGTTTCGGAAATTCCGCGCGGCGCGTACGCTACGTCGCCTTCGGCACCTTCTTCCGCCGCGACAGCCAACGTTCGCTCTTGAGCAGCTTCGGGCTCACCTGGATCATTCTCGGCAGAAGGTTGAACAGCGCCTGCGGAGTCCAGGGATTGCCCTGGCGCGTGCTGTAGGAACGCTGATTCAACTCCTCGGCCACGCGAGAGAGCGGACAGTCGTCCGCGATCATGTCCAACGCGATGCTGAGGATTTCCAGCTCGGGCGGACTTTCCACCAAACGGGAACAGTCGTCTGAAACGCGCAAGCCGTAGGGGATCTCTTCCAGCCACTCGTGGGGTTCGCCGGCGGGGGAATCGGGATCCGGCCCGGCCACCTCGCGTTCCCATTCGAGGCCAACCAGTTTCCAACCGTCCTGTACTTTGCGGGCCAGGTACTCCAGGGACGGCAGGCCATTCACAGTCTCGTGCGTGCGTTCCATTTTGGGCATGCGTACGCCTCCTGGGACAGGCTTGGGCACGCGGATTGCCTTTTTTTGGGGTGGGACAGACGACCGGTTTCCGCCGTCTGTCAAAGGGCCGCCGGGAGCCCGACAGACCACCGAAGGCAATGGTCTGTCCCACCCGTGGGAAATCGCTGTCCGGCTCTGGACACTGTCAGCTAGACCACCGGCGCTAACTGTTACTCTCAAGAAATGCCAAGCCGCACGCTTGCCTGGATCCTTTTGGCCGCCGCGCCGCTGGCGGCGGCATCCCGCAGCCAAAACCCGATGGACCTGACCGTCGATTACACGGTTTTCCAAAACCCGCCCGGAGATTATCACGGCACCCGGTGGCTGACGGTTCGGCTCACGAACGTTACCGAGGCCAGCCTCGTCGAAAGCATCGATCAGGCGGCGGCGAGCGGGGCCTACGGGTCGTTCATGATGACGCCCGACGGCGGCAAGACCACGGGACTTTCCGAGGCCTATATGAAGAGCTCGCGCCGGCCGCCGAGCGATACCGGTATCGGCTATTTAAGCGAAGACTATTTCCGCCTGTACAGGGCGGCGGCGGAGGAAGGCGATAAGAAGAATCTGCCTCTGCGCACACTCTACGACGAGCTGCAGTACCCCAGCGGCATGGCGGGCGGCCTGCTCTATTCGAAATACCCGGAAGACGGCGCCAAGAGCCTGGAAGAAGTGGAAAAAGACGTTACCGGACCGGCGCGGGTGGAACTGGAGATTCCTCTTGCGACCGGCATTTACGTGGGCGCCGTGCTGTTCAACCTCGACACTCTCGCGCGCATCGACGTGAGCGGCGGCAAGACTGCCCATGGCGTCGCTTTCGAGGTTCCCAAGGGCAAGTGGAAAGCCATGCTATTCTATCTGGACCCGACGTTTCGCCCCAACTCCACCAAGGGCGGGGCCATGGACTACCTGAGCGCTTCCGCCGTCGACAAATTCATCCACATGACGTTCGACGCCTATTACGAGCATCTGAAGCCCTATTTCGGGACCACCATCCAGATGAGTTTTTATGACGAGCCGTCCATGCACCTCAGCAATGGCCGGATGTGGACGGCGGGCTTCAACCAGGCGTTTCAGAAAAAATACGGCTATTCGCCGATGAAATACTATCCGGCGCTGTGGTACGACATCGGGCCGGAGACGGCGGCGGCGCGCAACGCGCTGTTCGGCTTCCGCGCGGCGCTCTATGCGGAGAACTATATCGGCCGCGTGGCAGCGTGGTGCGCCGCGCACGGCATCGATATGTCGGGGCATCAAGACCAGGAAGAAGTGCGCAACCCGGTGGCGATCAGCGGCGACCTGATGAAGGTCTTCGAGTATCAGCAAATTCCCGGCATCGACGACATCTATTACAACGGCCGCTCCAACGTGTCTTACAAAGTGGTCACTTCCTCAGCTTTCAACTGGGATAAACCGCTGGTGATGGCGGAGACTTACGCGGCTTACAGGCAGATGACTCCGGCCAAAGCTTACAAGACCGCCATGGACCAGATGGCCATGGGCGTCAACCTGCAAATCGGGAACCGGCCGCCGGCCGTCGCCAAAGACCTGGATGCGTTCATCGCGCGCTCCGCGTACCTGCTGCGCCACGGGCGGCACGTGGCCGATATCGCCATGCTGTATCCCATTGCGTCGTTGCAGGCGGACTACTATTTCGCGTCGCCGCCCGCGAGCAATCGCCCGAGCAGCGCGCCGTGGTTCTATTGGGCGCTGGAGGGCGGGCTCATCCCTCCGGAAAACGACTACATGGATCTGGGCGAAATGCTCTACCGGGCGATGCGGGTGGACTACACCTACCTGCATCCCGAAGTGCTGACCGGCCGCTCCACGATTGAGAAAGGACGGATCGTTCTCAACAACCAAGAAAACCGCGAAGAGTTCCCGGTGCTGATCGTGCCGGGGGGAGACACACTCTCGGCCGATTCCGCCAGGCGCATCGCCGAGTTCTATCGCTCCGGCGGAACGGTAATCGCGACCCACAAGCTGCCGTTGAAATCGGCCGAGTTCGGACGAGACGGCGAAGTGCGCGCCATGGTGGGCGAGGTATTCGGGTTCCCGGAGCGGGAACCGATGACCGCCGAAATCCGGCCGATGATCGACGATTACAAGAACTATTTCGCCCATCGCAATGCGGCCGGAGGGCGGTCGTATTTCCTGCCGCAACCGGATTTGAAGCAGATGGCGGCGGTGTTGAAGGAAGCGATTCCGGTGCTCGACGTGGACATCGAGCAGCCGCCCGCCTGGCCCGTCAAGATGGGGCCGGAATACGATGGCGCGCTGACCTACATCCACAAGGTCAAAGACGGACACGATATTTATT
>JBEKYD010000102.1:0-23297 GCA_049511335.1 Bryobacteraceae bacterium
GCGAATCGGCCGGGTTCACTTTGCGATAGGTGGGGTTGCTCGGCAGGTTGGTGGGCAAATAGCCGCGCGCGGCCGCAATGGCGGCCTGCACGTCGCGCGCGGCGGCGTCGATACTGCGGTTGAGATCGAACTGGAGGGTGATGTTGCTCGATCCCAAGGTGCTCGACGAGGTCATTTCGGTCACCGCCGCGATGCGGCCGAACTGACGCTCGAGCGGCGTGGCCACGTTCGAAGCCATGGTTTCCGGGCTGGCGCCGGGGAGCGAAGCGCCCACCGAGATGGTGGGGAAATCCACCTGCGGCAGCGGCGAAACCGGCAGAATACGAAACGCGACCGACCCGGCCAAGCCGACGGCAACGAGCAGCAGGGTGGTGGCCACCGGACGCCGGATAAAGGGCTCGGAAAGATTCATACGCTAGTGCACCATTTCATAAGTTCACTAACATATCCCGGGCAACCGCTCCCTAACGGTCGCGGCTCGGAAACGTTCGTAACCGAGCCGCGACCGTTAGGGAGCGGTTGCCGCACATGAGACCGTAATTGCGACCCTGAGTACTTAGTGAGCAAGCTCGAGGCCCGGCCCCCCTTCCGGCTCGCGTTTACCCGACAAGCGCCGCGCCAGCCGGTCGAACCACAGGTAGATCACGGGCGTGGTGAACAGGGTCAGCATCTGGCTGAAGATCAAACCGCCGACGATGGTGATGCCCAGCGGCCGGCGCAGCTCCGAACCGGTGCCCGTACCGAAGGCCAGCGGCACGCCGCCCAACAGGCAGGCCATGGTGGTCATCAGGATGGGACGAAAACGCAGCAGGCAGGCCTGATAGATCGCATCGAGCGGAGTCCTTCCCTCTTTGCGTTCCGCCTCCAGCGCGAAGTCGATCATCATGATGGCGTTCTTCTGCACGATGCCGATCAGCAACACGATGCCGATCAAAGCGATCACGCTGAAATCGGAGTGGCAGATATTGAGCGCCAGCAGCGCGCCTACCCCGGCCGAAGGCAGGGTGGAAAGAATCGTGATGGGATGAATGTAGCTTTCATACAGCACCCCCAGCACGATGTACACGGTGATCAGCGCCGCCAGAATCAGCACCGGCTCGTTGGCCAGGGATGCCCGGAACGCCTGGGCGGTGCCCTGGAACGCCGCCTGGATGCTCGGCGGCATGTTGAGATCCTGCTTCAGCTTGTTGACGGAATCCACGGCGTCGCCGAGCGATGCGTTGGGCGCAAGATTGAAGGAAAGCGTGACCACCGGGAACTGGCCCTGATGGTTGACCGTGATCGGAACCGTGGTTTGTTCGATGTGGCTGAAGGCGCTCAAAGGCACCTGGCCGCCATTGGGGAAAGCGGAAGCGGATGCAATGGCGGCGCCGCCGAAAACCGTGCTGGAGGCCGCGCTGGATGTTGCCGCGGCGGCCGAACTGGTGGCCGCCGTGGGCGCGACGCTCGAAGCCCCTCCCACCGCGCTGGTGCTGGAACTTCCGCCCGCAACCAGCCCGGTGCTGCCCGATGGGTAGCCCGTGCCCGTCCGGATGAACAGGTCGCGCAGGTCCAGCGGATTTCTCTCGAATTGCGGATCCACCTCGAGCACCACGTGATATTGGTTCAACTGGGTGAACATGGTGGACACTTCCCGCTGTCCGTAGGCGTCGTACAAAGTCTGGTCGATGGTGGAAGCGGTGATGCCCAGGCGCGAGGCGGTATCGCGATCGTACACCAGCTTGACGCGCAAGCCCTGAACCTGCTGGTCGCTGGCTACGTCGCGCAAATCCGGCAACTGCTTCAAGCGATCCATCATGCGGGGCGCATATGTATTCAGCTCGTCCGCGCTGGGGTCTTCGAGCGTATATTGGAACTGCGTACGGCTGACCCGGTCGTCCACCGAAATGTCCTGCACCGGCTGCATGAAGAGGGTGATGCCGGCGATATCGGCAAGCTCCGGCTGCAGGCGGCGGATCACGTCGCTGGCGCTCAGCTTCCGCTCGTCCAGCGGCTTCAGGTTGATCAGAATCCGGCCGCTGTTGAGCGTGGTATTGGTGCCGTCGATGCCGATGAAGGAGGACAGGCTGTCCACCGCCGGGTCCTTCAGGATGACCGCCGTCAGCGATTGTTGCAAGCGCGACATCTCGCCGAACGACACCGTCTGCGCCGCTTCCGAGACTCCCTGGATCACGCCGGTATCCTGGATCGGGAAGAAGCCCTTGGGGATGTACCAAAACTGCAGGATGGTGGCCAGCAGCGTGCCGATCGCCACCAGCAAGGTGGCGGTTTGAAATCGCAGCACGAACCGGAGGATCCGGCCGTACAGCGCGATGATCCACTCGAAGGCGCGTTCGGAGCTGCGATAGAAGCGGGTCTGCTGGGACTCGGTCTGGTGTTTGAGCAGCTTGGAGCACATCATCGGGGTGAGCGTGAGCGACACCACGCACGAAACCAGAATGGTGACGGCCAGGGTGACCGCGAATTCGCGGAACAGCCGTCCCACGATATCGCCCATGAACAGCAGCGGAATCAGCACTGCAATCAGCGAAATCGTGAGGGACATGATGGTGAAGCCGATCTGTCCCGATCCCTTCAGCGCCGCCTCGAGCGGGCTCTCGCCTTCCTCGATGAACCGCGAGATGTTCTCGATCATGACGATGGCGTCGTCCACCACGAAGCCGGTGGAAATCGTCAGGGCCATCAAGGTGAGGTTGTTCAGGCTGTAGCCCAGCAGGTACATCACACCGAAGGTGCCCACCAGCGACAACGGCACCGCGACGGAAGGAATGACGGTGGCGGAAAAGTTGCGCAGGAACAGAAAGATCACCATCACCACCAGGGCGATCGTCAGCATCATCTCGAATTGCACGTCCTGGACCGATGCCCGGATGGTGTTGGTGCGGTCGGTCAAAATCTGCACTTTCACCGACTGGGGAATGGTGTTGGTGAGCTGCGGCAGGAGCGCCTTGATGCGATCCACCACGGCGATGATGTTGGCCCCCGGCTGCCGCTGAATATTGACGATCACGGCCGGAGTCCGGTTCATCCAGGCGGCCTGGCGGACATTTTCCGTGTCGTCGATCACCCGGGCGACGTCCGTCAGCTTGACTGGCGCGCCGTTGCGGTAGGCAATCACCAGCGGCGCATAATCGGCGCTGGTCAACAACTGGTCGTTGGCGCCGATCTGGTAAGACTGGTGCGGCCCGTCGAAGCTGCCCTTCGCCAGGTTGACGTTAGCGGCGATGATGGTGCTGCGCAGGTCTTCCAGATTGATGCCGTAGGAAGCCATCGCCGTGGGGTTGGCCTGAATCCGCACCGCCGGCTTCTGCCCTCCGCTGATGCTTACCAGGCCAACGCCCGGCAACTGCGAAATCTTGGGCGCCAGGCGGGTATCCGCCAGGTCTTCCACCTTCGAAAGCGGCATGGCACTGGAGGCGAGGGCCAGCGTCAGGATGGGAGTATCGGCGGGATTGATTTTCGCGTAAATGGGGGGGGTGGGAAGGTCCGTCGGCAGGAACGTGCCGGAAGCGTTGATCGATTGCTGCACTTCCTGTTCGGCCACGTCGATGCTCAGGCTGAGGTTGAACTGCATGGTGATGACCGAAGCGCCGTCCGAACTGGTGGAAGTCATTTGCTGCAGCCCGGGCACCTGCCCGAACTGCCGCTCCAAAGGCGCCGTCACCGAAGTCGCCATCACGTCCGGGCTCGCGCCGGGATAGAAGGTGGTTACCTGGATAGTCGGGTAGTCCACCTCCGGCAACGCGGAAACCGGCAGTTGTGAATAGCCCACTGCTCCCGCCAGCAGGATACCCACCATGAGCAGAGATGTCGCAATCGGCCGCAGGACGAAAGTCCTGGATGGACTCACTTCCCCTGTCCTCCCGGTTCCTTCGTACCGTTTCCGCCCGCCGGCTTTTTCGAACCTTGCGGCCTCCGGAACCGGACTGGCCGCCGCCCCCTTGGACCTGGTCGCCGAACTGCGCCACCACCTTGGCGCCTTCCACCAGCTTATCCACCCCGGTCATGATGACGGCGTCACCGGGTTTGATCCCGCTGGTGACCTCGGTCTGGTCGCCCTCCGCCGTGCCGGTTTCGATGTCGTTGACCGTAACCGTATTGTCCGGTTTCAACAGCCAGACGTAGGTCTCGTTGGTGGTGCGCTGTATGGCCGCCGTGTTGACCAGGGTCACGCCGGTTTTTTCTTGCACCAGCATGCGGGCGTTCACGAACTGATTGGGGAACAGTTGGTAGCCTTCGTTTTGGAAACTGGCGCGCAGCCGCAGGGTGCCCGTGGTCTGGTCGATCTCGTTATCGATGGTGTCCAGGTAGCCGGTGGCGATCTTGTGCTGCATGCCGCGGTCCCATGCCTCCACCGTCAGTTTCTGGCCGGCCCTCCAACGCGGCAGAACCGCCGGAAGCTGGTCTTCCGCCACGGTGTAGATGACGCTGATCGGCTGCAGTTGGGTGATCACGATCATCCCGTTGGTGTCGGCGGCGTGCACGATATTGCCGGGATCCACCAGGCGCAACCCTACCCTCCCGCCAATCGGCGCGGTAATGTGACAATAAATCAGGTTGAGCTTGGCTGCCTCGATCGTCGCCTGATCGGATTTCACAATGCCTTCTTCTTGTTTCACCAACGAGATCTGAGTGGCCAGTTGCTGCTCCGGAACCGCGTTCTGCTTGACCAGCGTTTCGTAGCGCGCCTGATCCACCTTGGCGTTCGCCAGTAACGCCTGGTCGCGGAGCAGGTTGCCTTCCGCCTGGTCTAGAGTAGCTTGGTAAGGCCGGGGATCGATCTCGATGAGCGGGGCGCCCTGCTTGACGATATCGCCCTCTTTATAGTTCACGCTCATCAACTCACCGTCGACCCGGCTTTTCACTGTTACGGTGTAGATCGGTGTCACCGAACCCAGGCCGGTAAGGTAGACGCCGATATTGCCCCGCGTCGCGTGGATCGCCACCACCGGCGGAATGCCGCCTTTCCCGCCCTTCTTGGCGCTCGACGGCACGGGCTGCCCGGTCGCCGTGCCCGTACCCCTCGGCCAAAAGTAATAGGCCACTACCCCGACTGCCAACAAAACAATCAGCCATACCCACACCGAACTCTTTTTGGCCTTGGCCGGGCGGTGAGCCTCCAGTGCGGAGGGGGATGCCGGCCGCGCGATAGTTTCCTGCGTGGACGGAGGAGAATACTCGCTCATGGTTTCTTTCAATTATTCCTGCTATGATTCCCGACTAATCCAGCCCAATTGACGCGCAAGACGCACACCGGTAGCCAGAAGCCTGCGATGAGGTTCATTCTAACGAATTGGGCGATGGCGCGAGCGCTGCCGTTACTTTGCAGTTCAGAAACATTTCGAGCCATCCATTAAAGGCTCGGAAGGGCTATTGCAATTTGCTCCAGTACGTGCTCCTACCGCCCTCCTCACTGCAGCGTATAAATCGCACTGCCGGGTGAGGGATGCTCGATCACCAGCGTAACATTGCTGCGCTTCCCCCCGGTCAGGCCGTCGGCCGGAAGCGGCGTATTCTGTACGATTTCGAGACGCGTTCCGTTCAGGCGCACGGTTCGGCGCCAGCCCTTGCCGTTGAACTCCAATCCCTCGCCGTCGATTTTGACTTCCACCCGGCCCGAGGCGGCGAAAGCGCCTGCCAAGGGCAGAAAATTCCGATCGTTGTCTTTGCTGGTGAACTCCATCCAACGGCCGCCATCGGCACTGGAGAAAATCGCGCGCGCCTTTTGCGATTCCACTACCCACTCGGGGCTCCCATCGCCATCCAGATCGGCGCTCCAGGCGACCGTATGGCCGCGCGGAATCAGCAATGCCCGCACCGGCAGCTCCGCCGTTCCCGCGCCGGAGGCGCTCAGCCGCCACTCCCGCAACCCGGCGCCGCCCTCTTGCCCGAACACCCGCAACGAAAAATGCCGCTCGGCGGCAGCGCCGATGCTGATTTCGTTCGATGCCGGCAGAAATTCCAGCCCCTCGCCCGCCGCCGTCACCCGAAACGTCTGCATGGCCGGCCAGTTGTTGCGCACCACGATGTCCAGGTCCGAGCCGCCCCGCGGTTCCATCGGCACCACCGGCGGCTCGACCCGCAAACGGCTGGTTGGCCCCAAATGCAGATCGATGGCCTGGGCCGCGCGCAGGGAAACCGGCAGGAATAGTTGCAAACGCGCCCGGCCGAGCAGCAATCCGTCGGCTTCCAGGCCAAGATTGGCGAAATCCCCGTGCGCCGCGCCGGCCGGCACCGACACGCGATAGTGGATCTCCGGCGACTCGGTCGCGCCCGCCGGCGGCGGCGCCTTGGTGGCCTGGTATCCCTCGGGAAGACGCAACCGCGAGCGCTGCGCCAGTTCGATCGAGCTGTAGCTGGTCGCCACCGGATTCGACTGCCCGATCACCAAACGGCGCGCATCGTCGAAAAACGCCGACATCTCCGGCTCCTCGATCGCCAAACCCACCCGCACCCGGTTCTGCGGCCCTTTCCCGGCCGGTATTTGCAGCCGCACTCGCCCGGTCTTCTCGTCCCAATCGAAGTCGCTCGGATTACCCGCCGCCAGATAAGGGCCCACCGGTTCCCGGTCCAATTGCAGCATCGCCTCTCCCGGCGCCGGCGCCGCGAACTCCATCGCCAGAATCCCGTTTTCGTATTCCACCGAAACCAACTCCGCGGTGGCGTAGACGATCCGTGCGGTGGGCGAAAAATTGGAGCACTCCGGGCATAAACCATTGCCGGCCAGCGAAACGCTCACCGGCAGCCAAAGAGACTCGCCCGGCGGCACGGTCACCTGGGGAACGATCAGCGCGTGTTTCGCCGCCGGGTCCCACGCCCGCAAATCGTCGTGAAACACGTCCGGCCCGGTATTGGTCACCACCACCGCCGAAGCCCACAACGACGACAACTGCGCGGCGGCCAGAGCGTCCGGCGGTTTCCCGGTCCCCAGCCGTGGCGGCGCCGCTGGGTCGAGCTGTGCCAGCAACCGTGCCCAGTTGCGCAGCAGCGCCGCATCCCGCTCGAGCGCGTGGACCGCCGGCGTCTCATCGCCATCCAGGCTCACTGCGCCAGGGCGTAATACCGTTCCCGGAGCCGGTCCCCAGCCCGCCGGATACAAGCCTTCCTCCACGTCACGCCACCGCACCACGCCGCGCGCCGTGGCCATAGCCTCCCGCGATAAAGCGAAAGCTTTCCCATCCATCGCCGACACGGTCGTGACCGGCGCTGGAGGATCTGCCCCGCCCAGTCCTAATTCGCTACCCTCCAGAAACACGATGGGGCCGCCATGTGCCGCCATCTCCGGCTCGAGCAGGGCTTTCAATTGCTCGATCCACTCCCGCCGCGCCGCCGTCGAAGCGTTCTCCGGCGCGCCGCCGCGCGGCCAGTCCGGCACCGGCTCGAGCGGCCGAATCCACGCTTCCAGGCCCAAACGATGCAGCAGCTTCAGCAGGCCCGCCAAATCCCGGCGCGGGCTGGTGCGCCCCGTAAAATCGTAATCGCCCACACCCACTTCGTGCCAGTTCCAGGGAACCGCAAATTCCACCGTGCGCACGCCCAGGTTTTTCATCCATACCAACTCGCGCTCCCAGTTCGCCCGCGGGCATAGATAATAAGGAAATTCCACCGCCAGGGCACATTGCGCGGCCGGCGGATTCCCCGCGGGCAACGCCAGCGCCGCCAATACCGCCCCCAGCAGCAGCCGCCGCATCAGAACGTCCGCGCCTTTCGCAGCCGGTAATCTTCTACCAGCGGCATC
The DNA here is from genome assembly GCA_049511335.1 of Bryobacteraceae bacterium. Lineage (GTDB taxonomy): Bacteria > Acidobacteriota > Terriglobia > Bryobacterales > Bryobacteraceae > JBEKYD01. The sequence goes on from JBEKYD010000102.1 coordinate 7,739, forward strand.
CGGATCACCGTGCACATTTCGAATAGACGCGAGCGCGCGCGCGAACCGATACGGTCGCCCAAGGTCGTCCGGTACTCGGTTCCCAACGCGGTCTTCTGCATGGCGCTCGCTCCCGCCTGCGGATCCGGCAGGTTGGTGGTAGCGATCAGCGGTTTGCGGTGATTGCAGCGATTAGTGATGATCGCCGTGATGGTATCCTCCACCCAATCCGTCACGCGATGCGCTCCCAGGTCGTCCAGCAGCAGCACTTCCGCGTCGAGCGCCGTGCGATAGGCTTCCTTGTCCGCCGAGTTGGAGCTGGCGTCGTACCCGGAGCGGATCTGGTCCAGCAGCCCCTGGTAATCCGAGAACAGGCCTTCGTGGCCTTTCTCCAGGATCTTGCGCAGCACCGATACCGCCAGGTGCGTCTTGCCCGTGCCTGGCTCGCCGATGAACAGCAGCCCCGGACGCGCTTCGTTGGGAAACTCCCGTACGAAATTGGAAGCCGCCAGCAGCGAGGTCTGCAGCTCGCGCCTGGCGATCGGGTTGTCGGGTCCGGGCAAAACGAAGGTATCGAACGAAACGCCGCGGTACAGCGGTGGAATTTGCGCGCGATCCTCCAGTTTTCCCGCTCGGCCCTCGGAGAAGCACGCGCAACGCTCCGCGCCCGATACGCCGCCGCGTTCCGTCACGATCCAACCGGCGCCGCCGCATTTCGGACAAACCGTTTCGCCAGCCATCGCTTTCATTATAGGAGCTTCGCTTCGTGGCGCTGGCTGTCGATTGACGCCGCATCCATTAGTAGGGCTGACCCCTAGGGCGTCAACCTGACGCCGAATTCGTCGGCTGGGGCCGCTAATTTTGCCCGGCTGGATCGGCACTTCTGCCCGAGTGTGCAGCCCGGCGAGTTGGGCGTTTCCGGTTCGCTTGACGTGAGCTTGGCCTACCAGGGTATATCCGCCTGACTGAACGTAAAGGTCTCCAAATCAGCAGCTTGAGCAAGAGTAGCTCGGTCGCTCTCCGTCCGCGAGAGCCGGAGCTGACCCGGCCCCGGCCCGAGTTAACATAGCGCCGCATTATCGGAAACCTAACACAGTTACGCCAGGTCCCTGCAGGTTATTCAGAATGCCCCAGGACGACGTGAACCAAAGCCTTGAGATAATCGATCTCGCGCACGGCGGAGTTGACGAACAGAAGCGCCGACGCTTTCCATGTCGCTGCTACGGTAGGGTGCAGTCCCGCCAAGAATTCCCGCTTTTCGCGAGCATTGTGAAATATGCGCGCGTTGATGTAAATGTCAAACACCTCGGACGGGCCGAAGCTTTTCCCACCGCTGGTGAACCGAAAGAGTCGCTCCCGACACACGCGGCACCGCCTCCTATTTTCGAGGGCTATGGGTAGGAGCTCGTCATCATGAAACTTGTCGAGCGCGCAGTCCCAGATGCTTTCCAGGTACACTGGGTCGCGCTTGAGAAGGAACTGGCGGAAGCACGTCAGGAAGGCCCTGAAGTCCTCCTCGTCTGGGAAGGACGACTCCTCGGGGGCGTCACATATCACTTTCCAATCGTTCCGCTTCGGATAAAAGCGGAACTTTTCTAGTTCATCCGCCCGCTCCAAGAACAGTTCTAATTCTTCGATTCTGGTTGTTGCGTCTGTCACCCGCATGAGACCATTTTATCAGAGAATGTTTTGCGGCTTCCGGGGCGCGCCGGAGGCCAGCGGCGCCCCTTCAGGGCCTTGGGGAATCGGGAAAATCTGACACAAAGCCGAGCGGCTGTTTCGGTTTCGAAGGGTCTTTGCGCGGGAGCTTTACGAGCAATACGCTGATCTGGCTTACATGCTGTATGAGCTCCACAGGTTTGCCGTCGTCGGTTTCGCCGCTGAAGATGATAAGGGATGGATTCCAGAAGCCTATGTTCGCAAGATGAAAAACGACGCTCTCGCCAAAATTCACCAAACGGGCGCCGACCTCGTGCTCTTGGTCAAGCTTGGCGTCAAAGCGGCTGATCATCTTCACGAGGCGCTCGTGAAATGCACTGGCGTAGTTGTGCTCCAGGGACTCGATCACCGGATTTCTGAGCTCCGGTAGGTTGCGCAAGTCGGGGAGCTTCGGAGCCAGGCTTTGGAGATCGGGAAACTTTGGTATCAGGCTTTGGAGATCAAGGTCCTTAAGCGGATCGGCGGGCATATTTCAGTCTACCGCCAAAACATTTCCCTGTGTTCCTGTTGATGCGCATGATAAAGGACATTATGGCAGGTTTGGGTCCGCCGAATGGGCGGTCTTCGTTTACTCCGGCTTGGCGCTTGCCACGCGCGAAATGGCGTGCACCAGCTTGCGGTAGGGGACTCCCGCGGTGGGTTCCCAATCGAGCCATTCGCCGTCGCGCCAGCTCGAATAGAACCAGCGCGCCACTAGCGCCAGCGTCTCCTCCCGCTCGCGCAGCGGGAGACGCTCAGGCCCGAGGGAGTCGTACAGTTCGTGCAGCTTGGAATCGAGGGGAGCCGGCTTGCCCTCCTTCACCTCGAAGGTCAGGCGCACAGGCGGCTTGAGGTGTCCCTCTACCACGAACCACAATTCCACCGCGCCTGGCTGGGAGGATCTCGTCACGGCCACGCCGTGCAGCCGCTCCAGGTCGCAGGCCAGCTCATCGCGCAGCTTGAGCACGTCGCGCACTTTTTCGTAGCGCTTGTGCAGACGCGCGGCTTCTTCGAACTGCATCTCTTCGCTCAGGCGGTCGCGTGCATGCGCGATGGAATCGAGCAGAGAATGGCCGCCCGAGTGCAGAAACTCGGTGACGCGCGCGACTTCGTGGCCGTATTCAGCGGGTCCCACTACCTGCTGGCAGGGCCGGAGGCACATTCCCATTTCGCCGTACATGCAACCGGGGTGGCCGGGCGAAGGCGCCAGATCCTCCTGGCAGCGGCGCATCTGGAAGAGGTCGAGGAACTGCGATTCGAAACGCTCCGCCGAAGCGCGCGAACGGAAGGGGCCGAAGAAGAGCGCGCCGGAGCGCGAAAGGTGGGTGGTGATCTGGCTGCGCGGGAACGGGTTCGAGAGCACCAGCTTGACATACGGCGGCAGGCGCAGCTTCATCAGCTCCCGATATGTCTCGGGAAAGTGCTGGCGGGCCAGCCGGTAAAAAAGTAGGCTCGATTCGAGCGCCGACGCGGTGAACCAATATTCGATGCGCCGCGCCGTATGGCGCAGGTTGAGCAGGCGGGACGGGTGCTCGCGCTCTTTCAGGAGGCGCAGCAGGCGCCGGCGCAGCACGCCGGTTTTGGAAAGATACGGCGCGCCTTCGGACGGCCAGATGAGGAAGACGGCGGGGATATTGGGCAGAGCGGCGAGCGCGGCGTCCAGAGCGGCCAGATCGGCGATGTCGATGGCGCCGGTCACGGGTTAGCTCCGGCTGACTCCATTGTGGATGATCCGAATTGGCGGGCCCAAAGAAAAGCCGAGACGAATCTCGGCTCTGCAGGCTTGACAGCCCGCGCCACGATCATTTGCTACTCCGTTACGGCTTTGCTCGCGATCAGGTCCCGAACGGCGGCGAGGAACTCCTCTAGAGTTTTGGCTCCCTGGTCGCCGTGTTTGCGGTTGCGCACGGCGACCTTGCCATTTTCCTGTTCCCGATCGCCCACCACCAGCATGTAAGGGATCTTCTGCAACTGGGCTTCGCGAATTTTCAGGTTCACCTTTTCGCTGCGCTCATCGAGGGCGGCGCGAATGCCGGCGGTTTCGAGCTGGTTCAGGATGCCGCGGGCGTATTCGGTCTGGCGGTCGGTGATGGGCAGAACGATCGCCTGCACCGGGGAGAGCCACAGCGGAAACGCTCCGGCGTACGCCTCGATCAGGTAAGAGATCATGCGCTCCATGGTGCTCACGACGGCGCGATGGATCATCACCGGACGGTGCTCCTTGCCGTCGGCGGCGGTATATTTCAATCCAAACTGGGCGGGCAGGTGGAAATCCACCTGGATGGTGGAATACGTCTCTTCGTGCCCCATGACGTCGGCGAGCTGGATATCGAGCTTGGGTCCGTAGAACGCCGCCTCGCCCGGAGCTTCCACGTACGGCAGGCCGAGAGAATCCATGGCCTCGCGCAGCACGCGCTCGCCGAGCGCCCACATTTCGGGATTGTCGACGTATTTTTCCTTCTTCACGTCGTCGTGCAGCGACAACCGGTAGGTGTATTTGGCGATGCCGAGATCCTTGTAGGCCTGCTCGACCAACTGCATCACTTTGGTGAACTCTTCCTTGATCTGGTCCGGGCGGCAGAAAATGTGCGCATCGTTTAGCGTCATGGCGCGCACCCGGCTGAGGCCGCTCAATGCGCCCGAGCGTTCATAGCGGTACATGGTGCCTAGCTCGGCGATTCTCAGCGGCAAATCGCGATAGCTGTGCTGCTTGGATTCGTAGACCAGGATGTGGTGGGGGCAATTCATCGGCCGCAGGACCATCTGCTCGGTTTCGAGATCCATGGGCGGGAACATGTCGTCCTTGTAATGCTCCCAGTGGCCGGAGCGCTTATACAGGTCCACCTTGGCCAGGTCGGGCGTATACACGTGCTGGTAGCCGGTGGCGCGTTCCTTTTCGAGGATGTATTCTTCCAGCAGCCGGCGGATGGTGGCGCCTTTGGGCAGCCAAAGCGGCAGTCCCGCGCCCACAGCCTCATTGACGGTGAATAATTCTAGCTCCTTGCCCAGTTTGCGGTGGTCGCGCTTTTTGGCTTCCTCCAGCCGGTTGAGGTAATCGTCCAGCTCCTTCTGGGTGAAGAAGGCGGCGCCATAGATGCGCTGCAACTGCTTGTTGTGCTCGTTGCCTTTCCAATAAGCTCCGGCGATGGAGAGCAGCTTGAAAGCTTTGATCTTTGAGGTATCGGGCAGGTGAGGCCCGCGGCAGAAATCGATGAACTGGGGGCCCAGGGTATATTCGGTGAAGACGTCGCCGGCGCGCTCGGAAATCAGCTCGCACTTCATCCAGGCGTCCGAGTATTTCTTCAGCCCATCTTCCTTGCGGGTATAGACGCGCTCGTAAGGGAGATGACGTTTCTGGATCTCCCACATTTTCTTTTCGATTTTTTCGAGATCTTCGGGGGTGAAGGCGGTGGGCCGGTCGAAATCGTAATAGAAGCCGTTTTCGATGGGTGGCCCGATGCCGAGCTTGGTCTCGGGATACAACTCGAGCACGGCTGCGGCCAGCAGATGCGCGGTGGAATGCCGGTAGACGTACAAGGCTTCGGGATTCTTGGCGGTCAGAATCTCCAGGCTGGCATTTTTCTCGATCGGCTGGTCCAGGCCGGCCAGGGCGCCGTCCAGTTTGGCTACTAAGGCGGCGTCGGCCAGACGCGGGCTGATGGAGCGCGCCACGTCGATGGGGCGCGAACCAGCTTCAACCGCCTGGCGGCTGCCGTCGGGCAGGGTGATCTCGATTTGACTCATAGGGAATTTTCAGCGTAACAGCTTTCGGGGCTTGGCGGTCGGCTGGCTAACCTCAGAAGTGGAGTGCGGCCGCGCCTTCGCCTGCCGCCAGCTCGAGAAACCGCCGCAGACCCCGATATTCGCGTTCCCCCAACTCGTGGACGATGTGGCGAGTCAGATATTCGCGCGCCAGATCCTGGGCAAGGCCGCGCCGCGGAGCTTCCTCCCGGACAATCTCCTCCAAATGCTCGCGGCCGTATCGGCAGGAGTCCAGGAACGCGCCGGCGACTGCGGGCCCGGTAGCCGCCTCCTGCCCGGCCCAAACCGCAAACACCATGGGCAGTCCGGTTAGTTCGGTCCACTCGGCGCCCAGGTCGTAAACGCGGTACGGCAGCGTGGCGGGGTCGAGGCGCAAAGCCGGATCGCCGATCACCAGCGCCGCATCCGCGTGTTCCAGCATCGCCTTCAGTTGCGGAGGATGCGGCGCCATCGCCGGCTCGGCGCCGAACTTCCGTTTCAGAATGACGCGGGCGAGCTGCACCGACGTCCGCGAACTCGCGTCCGTCGCCAAGTTGCGTATTTCGCCGGCCGGAACTTTGGAGATTAGCAAAATGCTGCGAACGGGCCCATGAGATGCAATGCCGGCACCCGGAACGATGTGCAGGTTCTGGCGGGTCAATTCGAAGGAAGGAACAATCCCGATGTCCGCCCGGCCCGAGGCCATCCGGTCGGCGCACTCCGCTGGAATGCGAAACTCCAGGTCGAAAAGCCCGCGCTGGGCCCCGTGAAGCATCCCCCACACCAGTGGAGATGTATTGAGGAAACTGACGGCGCAAACCTTGAGCCGTCCGGACGTGGTTGGTGTCAACTTACAGTGTACCCGGTGGGGAGTGCGGCTGGCTGACTCCGATCGACGGGAATCTGTAAGTGCGGATATTCACCAGAACGACTAAGTGGAAATCCTAGCAAGCCCACGTAACCCCCGAGTTTAAATTCGCACCTAAGGGCATGAAAACAAGCGAAATAGACATTGACAGTGCCGGAACAAACAGGGTACAAACGATGCAACAGGAGGAGGGGAGCGGCGGCAGCTTGTCATGGCCGCTTCCGACTTATACTCATAATGCGACTTACGAATGGAATCCGCGCGGTGGCAATGTGCCCTGCGTTGCGCCGATCACTTGTGGCCGGCTTTTCAGCCATCGCTCTTGTGGCATTTGGACCTTTGGCTAAAGCGAACTTAATCCAAAATGGCTCTTTCGAAAGTACCTCACTAAGCAATTCGGGCCCCTTCGTCGCGTCTGGCACTGGCGCGGCTGTTCTGTCCGCTGTGGCCGACTGGTATGTAGATTGCGCCGCCGCAGCGGCGCACGCCTGCAGTACTGCCGACCCCGACCTTACTCTGGTTTTTCCCGGCACCGGCACAACTAACTATGGCTACAACAACGACGCGCTGTACATGGGCACGCCGCCGAACACGATGCCGGCGACGAGCCCGGATGGCGGGAACTTTGTTGCGGCAGACGGCGATCCAAATTATAGTGCCCCGTTTTTCCAAACGATAAGCGGGCTCACTGCCGGGCAAACATATACCCTGACGTTCTACCAGGCGGCCGCGCAGCAAGTTGGTCTGAGCGGCGCCACCACGGAGCAGTTCGAGGTTACTCTCGGCAGTCAAATCCAGTACTCAACTTTGATGACCAATCCGAGCGAGGGTTTTACGCCCTGGAATCAGCAGACGATGACTTTCACGGCGACATCGGCAAGCGAAGTACTGACGTTTCTGTCTCTAGGTGCGCCGGGCGGAGCGCCGCCCCTCGGTCTTTTGGATGGCGTTTCCCTCAATCCACCATCCCCGCCGCCGGCCAGCACACCGGAACCTTCCGGCTTGGCATTGATCGGAATCGGAGCGGGGATAATTGCACTCCGAAGGCTCCAGCGAAAATAAACGTACTAAATTTCGCGTATTGGCTGGCAGATAGTGTATATTCAACAGTAGGAGGGGAGCGGCTTGGGCTGTGCCATTGCCGCTCTTGTGTCAGCCTACATGAGTTTTCGGAATGCAACCGGCAGGGTGGAATCGTGTGCGTTGTTGCGCCGAGCACTTGCGATCGGCCTCCCAGCATTAGTCTTTCTGTCGATTGGGCCTTCGGCTGAAGCGGACATGATTCTAAATGGCTCGTTCGAATCAACCACCTTAATGACCTCGGGACCGTTCGTCACCTCTGGCACGGGCACGGCCGTCGACTCTTCCGTGGCCGACTGGACTGTAGATTGCGCTGCTACGGCTAACCACGCCTGCAGTACTGGCGACCCTTACCTTACGCTGGTCTTTCCTGGCGAGGGCACGATCGACGATGGCTACAACGGCAATGCGCTGTACGGTCCCATGTCTGCTACAAGCCCCGATGGCGGCAATTTCGTGGCGGCAGACGGCGATCCCAGCTATAGCGCCCCCTTCTCCCAAACCATAAACGGACTCACTCCGGGTCAATCGTACCTATTGACGTTCTATCAGGCAGCCGGGCAGCAAGTCGGCTTAAGCGGAGCGACGACAGAGTATTTTCAGGTTACTCTCGGCACCGAGACTATAAATTCGACTGTGATGGATAATCCCAGCGAAGGTTTTACGGCCTGGAACCAACAGGATTTGATTTTCGTGGCGGCGTCACCCAGTGAGGTGCTTACTTTCCTGTCTGTCGGCACCCCCAGCGGAGCGCCGCCAATCGGCCTTTTGGATGGTGTTTCCCTTGCGCAGACTGCGCCGGAACCTTCCGGTATCGCGCTCCTAGGGAGCGGAGTGCTGGGGATAATTGCCCTGCGGAGGCGCCGGAGAAAGCGTACGGGCTCGTTCCTCGGTCCTCGGTGACCGTTTCTGCCGGGCGGCAGAGCGAATTCTTGCCCAGCCCTTTTTCCGGGTGTAGCATGGAACCTGCATGGAAGCTTTCCGTCAGTTGCAACAGCATTCACTGCCCTTGGCGTTAGATTTTCTGCGCCTGTTTATTTGGCTGCTGCTGCTCACGGCTATTTTCGTCCCGTTGGAGAAAATCTTTGCTCTGCACGCGCAGAAGGTTTTCCGCAAGGCGTTTCTCCCCGACCTTGCCTATTATTTCCTTAACGGCTTCTCGACCAAGCTGCTCCTGATTCTGCCGATGGCGGCGGTCGTCTGGGGGCTGCATTTTCTGCTGCCCCGCGCGCTGGCCGCATGGGTGGCGGCTATGCCGCTGGGTGTGCGCTTTGCGGCATCCATGGTCGTGGCGGAATTCGGGTTCTATTGGGGGCATCGCTGGTCCCACGAAATTCCGTTTCTCTGGCGCTTTCATTCAATCCATCACAGTGCGGAGGAAATGGATTGGCTGGTGAATACACGCGCCCACCCGGTGGACATGGTTTTCACCCGTCTTTGCGGGTTCGTTCCCATCTACGTGGTAGGTCTGGCGCAGCCGACGGGACACACGTTGGATATGGTGACATTGCTGGTGATCCTGACCGGCACCGTCTGGGGCTTTTTTATTCACTCGAATCTGAACTGGCGCTTGGGGCCGCTGGAATGGCTGGTCTCCACCCCGGCCTTCCACCATTGGCATCATACTTACGAAGAGCCACTCAACAAGAACTACTCCCCAATGCTGCCTTGGGTGGACCGGCTTTTCCGGACTTATCACATGCCGAAGGCACAGTGGCCGGCGAGATACGGAACCGGCACGCCGGTGGCGTCCGATTGGGCGGACCAGTTGATCGACCCGCTGATGCCGGTGCGCTATGACCCAGCCGTACCGTTGAACGGAGGGCCAAAGGCCGAGTCCGAAACGATTCCCGCGCCGGATGCTGGATTGATTTGAAGACGGCCGGGCACGCGACTCGGGACTCCCGATGGAGTGGAATTTGGGTTGACCCAGGTTACGGTGTCCTGGTCCACCCGTGGCCGCGTCAGGCCCTCGCCAGGCCAACCACCCGACAGACGACAAAAAACGATCGTCTGTCCCACCTGTCCGGTTTTTCAACGTAACGCGGCGGTTACAATGAGAACGTGCCTCGCTCTGTGCTCTTGGTGCTGGCGGCGCTGGTGTTTTCGCTCGCCGCTCAAACACGATTCCTGTCCGTGAAGGATATTCGTCCCGGTATGCATGGTACCGGGCGGACGGTTTTTTCCGGTAGCCGTATCGACGAGTTTCAAGTTGAGATTCTGGGCGTGCTGGAGAATATCGGCCCCAAGGAGTCGCTGATTTTAGCCAAACTTTCCGGCGGCCCGCTGGAACAGACCGGGGTGATGGAAGGCATGAGCGGCAGCCCGGTCTATATCGATGGCAAGCTGTTGGGCGCGGTGGCGATGGCGTTTCCGTTTTCCAAGGAGCCGATTGCCGCCATCCGGCCGATCGAAGACATGCTGCGCATCGCCGCCCCGGCGGAATTGGCGCGGCGCGGCGATCCACGCCGGGCGGTTCCCCCGATGGATGCCGATGCCGATTTGACCCGCCGCATTCCCGGTCCGCGGCCCGCGCTGGCCGGCGGCGTCCGTCTGGCCGATATCGCCACGCCGATCAGCTTCGGCGGATTCAGCCAGGCCACGCTGGACACTTTCGCTCCGCGTTTGCGCGCGCTGGGCCTCGAGCCGCGCCAGGGCATTAGCGGCGGCAGTTCGCATCCCGTCATGGGCAACCCCGCGGATGTGAAGCCGGGTTCTATGATCAGCGTGCAGTTATTGGCGGGCGATTTCACGGTGGACGCGCAGGGCACCGTAACCTACATCGACGGCAACCGGCTGTACGCTTTCGGACACCGCTTTCTTTCCGTGGGCGCGACCGCGCTTCCCTTCGCCCGCGCGGAAGTGATCACCCTGATTCCCGACTTGAATACATCGTTCAAGCTTTCCGCCGCGCACGAATGGATGGGCTCCATCCTCGAGGACCGCAGCGCCGCGATCTCGGGCGAGCTGGGCAGGCGGCCGCCCATGGCGCCGGTGAATATTTCGGTTTCGCGGGGCGGCCGCGCCGTGGACAGCTACCATATGCAAATGGTGGAAGACGCGCTGTTGTCGCCGCTGCTGCTGCAGATGGCGCTGTATTCGGCGGTGGACTTCACGGAGCGCTCGGTGGGAGCGGAAAGCCTGCGCCTCACCGGCAAGGTGGATTTCGAAAACGCCCCCGCTCCCTGGCGCATCGCCAATGTCTTCGCGGCGGATAATGGCGCGGCCCAGCAGGCTTCTCTGGGCGCCGCCATCCCGCTCGCCTACCTGATGCAGAGCGGCTTTGCCGGCTTGCGACTGAAAAGCGTGGATCTCGATATAGAAGTTTCCGACCGCAAGAGAGAGCTCAACATCGATTCGGTGACCGTCGCACGCCGCCAGGTGCGCGCCGGGGAGAGGGTGACCCTGCACGTGCTGCTGACCGGCGATGGCGGCGCGGAAAGCGCGCGCACGGTGGAATATGAGGTTCCGATCGGCGCCACGCCGGGCCCGCTGTATTTTACGGTTTCCGACGCCATCACGGCGAATCTCTCGGATTTTCGCCAGGTGTTGACCGCCACGCCTCGCACCGAGACACAGTTGCTTGCGGTGGTAAACAATCTGCATCCTAACAACAAGGCCTATGTGCGAGTGTGGCGCACCGACGCCGGGTTTCAAGTGGAGGGGGCCGATCTGGACGCGGTGCCCGCTTCGGTGGCGCTGGTGCTCGACCCGGCGCAATCGAGCCAATCCGGGGTGACGCAATCCCGCAATTCGAAAATCGCGGAAATCGAAATCGACGGCGGAGACATGGTGATCTCCGGCGCCAAAACTATTCAAGTGGAAATCAAGGAATAATGAGACCGCGCGCAGCTAGATTCTCTGGATCTTATGTGGGGCAGGTTGGTAACCTGCTGCGGGTTGGTAACCCGCCGCCGGAGTCTTTTGAGCGGCCCGCGGGGCGCCGATTGACAATCGGCGGCAGGATGCCATCCTGCCCCACAGTTATAAGAGCCCTCCTACTGCTGGCGGCACTGGCAGCGGTGCTTTACTCCAGTGGCACCACCGTGTGGGAGATGAACACGTATGCCGATTTCATCCGCGGCCAGTTCGACGGCATCTCGCTCAGCCGGGAAGGGCGGCTTTCGCTCGCTCCCAAAATGGAGACGGTGTTTTCGTCCGATCAGCCGGTGATCTGGGGCGTCGCCGAAGCGCCGGACGGCACGTTGTACGCCGCCACCGGCCATCGCGGCCGCGTGTATCGCATCGACCCGAGCGGCCACGCCAGCGTGTTTTGGTCAGCCGATGAGCCGGAGGTATTCGCCATCGCCGTGGACCGCTCCGGGGCCGTCTACGCCGGCACCTCGCCGGACGGGAAGGTCTATCGCATCGAAGCGGGCAAGGCCACCGAGTTCTTCGCGCCCAAGACGCGCTATATCTGGACGCTGGCTTTTGGCCCGGATGGGGTTCTCTACGTGGGCACCGGCGACCAGGGAAAGCTGTTCCGGGTGGACCGCGCGGGCCAAGGCGAACTGTATTACGATACCGGCCAGTCGCACATCACCGGCCTGGCGGTGGATGGGCAAGGCCGGGTGCTGGCGGGAACCGAGCCCAACGGCATTCTGTATCGCATTTCCGCCAAGGATAAAGCCTTCGTGCTGTACGATTCGTCGCTGCCGGAAATCCGCTCCATCATACCTATGCCCGATGGCACCGTTTACGCGGCCGCGTTGGGCGGAGCCGTTGCCAAACAGGCGCAAGCCGCCGCGCAGGCCGCCCAGACGTCGGCTAACCCTGGCGCCCTGCCCAGCGCGAACACGACGATCACGGTGGAAGCGCAAGCCGGTCCAGGCACGGAAATTAAGCCACCCGCTCCCGCCCAATCGCCTCAGCCAGCCGCCACACCTCAAGTGAGCACCCAGTTCAACCCGGTGGTGGATGTGAGCGGGGTGGAAAAATCGGCGGTGTACCGGATCAATCCCGACAATACGGTCGAGACCTTGTGGAGCTCGAAGGACGAAAACGCTTTTGGGCTGCTGGCGCTGGAGCGGCAACTGGTGTTTTCCACCGATCAGGAAGGACGCATCTACGGTCTGTCTCCGGACCGGCGCGTCACCCTGATCGCCCAGACCAACCAGGGCCAGGCGGTGCGCCTGCTGCCGTCCGAGCATTCGATTCTGGCCGCGACCGGCAATCTGGGCCGCATCTTCCGCCTGGGCGACTCGCCCGGCGCCAGCGGTTTGTATGAGGCGCCGGTGCACGATTCCGGCACCGCTTCCCTCTGGGGCAGCGTGAGCTGGCGCGCCGATCTGCCGCCTGGCTGTGCCCTGCGCTTCCGTACGCGTTCCGGCAACTCGGTGAAGCCCGACCGCACCTGGAGCGATTGGTCCGAACCGCTTACCGATCCGGCCGGCTCGCGCATTCCCAGCCCCAACGCGCGCTTCATCCAGTGGAAAGCCGAATTGACCGGCTCGAACGGCGCGACACCCGTGCTCGACAGCGTCACCGTGGCGTACCTTCCGCAGAATTCGCCGCCCGTAATCAAGAGCGTCAATGTCGTGAGCCAGGCCTCGCTCACGACGGCCGGCCGGGGCGCCGCCGGCGGTTCCTCGTCTGCTTCGGCGCCATACACGGTTACCGTGAGCGACTCAGGCGATACCTCTTCGACGGCGGCGGGAACACCTACTCAGACCCTATCGCGCGCCGCCGAGCAGCAAATCACAGTGGCCTGGCAAGCCGAAGATCCGGATGGCGACCGCCTGGTCTATAACCTTTATTTTCGCGGCGAGGACGAAACTCAATGGAAGCTGCTGAAGGGCGACATGCATGAATCGTCGCTCACCTTCGACGCCAACGCTTTGGCCGACGGCAAATATTACTTCCGCGTGCTGGCCTCGGACCGTGAGTCGAATCCGCCTGCAACCGCGCGCGAGGCGCAGTTAGTAAGTGCTCCCATACTAATCGATAACACGCCGCCATCGCTCCAGGTGACCGCCGTTACGCGCAGCGGCAGCACCGCTCACGTCGAATGGAGCGCGGAAGATGCCGCTTCCTCGCTGCGGCGCGCCGAGTACTCGCTTGATGCGGCGAGCTGGGTACCCATGGAAGCCGTGGACGGTGTGATCGATTCGCGGCGCGAAAAATTTGCCGTGGATCTGACCAATCTCACCCCCGGCGAGCATCTGCTGGTGCTTCGCGCCGCCGACAGCGCCAATAACATCGGCGTGGCTAAAGTGGTGCTGCGCTAAGTAGGTGGCACAGGCTTTAGCCAAATGTCACTTAGTTTTCGGTTTCGCAATTACGGTCACGTATTCGGCAACCGCTCCTTGACAGTCGCGGCTCTGACCCGAACATTCGACCCTGGCGCCAACAGGCTCGAGTTTGTGAAAGAACTGCGGGTCAGAGCCGCGACCGTTAGGGAGCGGTCGCCAAGCACTGACCGCGGACGTGGCCACCAAACAGAAACGCCAGGCATACACGAATGCATGCCTGGCGCGCGGCCGTTCAAAAATGGGATAGTTGCGAATTACTCGTCGAAAGAGAGCTTGGTCTTGGAACCGCCCAACTGAATATCCTTCACCGTCGCCGTGCCATTGGTCACGGACGTATCGACAAGTGTTTCATCGAATTTCTGGTCGGTGTTTTCGACCTTAACCGGGGTGGTGAACGACTTAGCGGTATCGACCTCGGTGAACACCGCATTCCCATTGTTAACCTTGAGGCGATATGAGCCGGCCTTCAATTGCACGTTGCCGACTTTGGTCGGGCTCGACAATGTGATCTCATAGACCTTCGCGGCGCTGGCGAGGGAAAGGAAAGAAAAGGCGAGAGCGGACGTCAGTAACAGCTTCTTCATAGAAAATACCTGCTCCTCAAACGTTTAGGATACGTGCCAAACCACACGACGGGGGTGTTGGCCTACGCCTATAAGACGCCCGGAAGTTCGAAAGGTTACGGGCGCGGCGGCGGCGCGAATCCATCGGTATCCGCAAGGCGTTCATTTGTCCTTGTATCCCAACGGTTTCGGGGCCGGCGAAGGGCGAGAAAAATTATTTGCCAAAGTCAACTATGGCAAGAACGATCCTTTCCCGATACCGCTTGGGCTGGCGGCGAACCTCATAGTGGTATCGTGATCGAGTGCGCGCGGAAATGCAAGGCGAAACGGTGCGGGCTCCGGGCCGGGTCAACCTGATCGGGGAACATATCGACTATCACAATCTGCCGGTGCTGCCGATGGCGCTGCGGCAGGGAATCCGGGTGACCTACCGGCCGCGGCGGGACCGCTCGATTCGCGCCGTCAGCGCGGGTTTTGGCGCGCGGGAATTCGAGTGGACCGGGCGGCTCGAGCGCGCTGCTCCCGGCGATTGGGAGAACTACCTGCGCGCGGCGGCGCAGGCGGTGGCGGACCGATGGGGCGCCGGGGCGGGACTGGATGCGGAAATAGAGGCCGATTTGCCGCCCGCCGCGGGGCTCTCCTCTTCTTCCGCGCTGATCGTGGCTTTCACCCTTTGCCTGCTCGGCGCGCGCGGTCTCAAAGTGTCCTTCGCGGAATTGATGGAGGTTCTACCGGAAGGGGAACACTTCGTGGGAACCCGCGGCGGTGGCATGGACCACGCGGCCTCGCTGGCCTCGCGCGCCGGGTTCGCCTCCCTGGTTCGCTTTCAACCGGCGGAGGTTAGCTATGTCGCCGTGCCCGGCGATTGGGCGTTTCTGGTCGCCCATAGCCTGCAAAGAGCCGAGAAATCCGGGGCCGCGCGCGAAGCCTACAACCGAATCCGTAGCGCCGGTGAAGCCGCTCTGGCCAAACACGGCGGCAACCTCTCGGCCGAAGAACGCGCCGCCTACGATCACGTAACCAGCGAAGCTGCGCGCGTCGACGACGGCGTGGAAGCCATGCGGCGGGGAGACGCCTCGTGCTTCGGGCAATTGCTGGCGGCTTCGCACTTGAGCCTACGCGACCGGCTGCACGTGAGTACGGCGGCGCTCGATGACCTGGTGGATACCGCTATGGCCGGCGGTGCGCTGGGAGCGCGCCTGACGGGCGCCGGTTTCGGTGGTTGCGCGGTCGTCCTGAGCCGGCGCGCCGACCGGCCCCGCCTGCGCGAGCACCTTACCGCCGAGTTTTACTCGAAGCGCGCTGGATTCCAGCCGGCCCAGCACCTGATCGATGCCGAACCCGGCTCCGGCGCGCTGGCAAACGTCGTACACTCAGGG
>JBEKYD010000103.1:0-23110 GCA_049511335.1 Bryobacteraceae bacterium
CACGAATGAAATCGTTTTGAGCTGCTTTCCTTGCAAGTATATGAAAACTAGCTGGTTCTCGAAGCTGAGAAAAATTTAACGGGACAGGTGTGGGACAGACGATCGTTTTTTGTCGTCTGTCGTGCGGTTGGCCTGGCGAGCGCCTGACATACCACGGGAAACGATGGTCTGTCCCACTTCTGACGGCTCAACCTAAACTCCACGAGATCAGGAGTTCGAATACTCAGCGCGCGTCGGGAACGCGTTCAATCGTCATCAAAGTGAAGGTTCCAGGCAGCACCTCCGGTCTGGTCCTGGGGGGCGCGCCCGCCGGCACCGGCGCAAACTTCGCGGAAACAATGAAAACGCGATGATTGGTGGGGTCGAGCCCCATATTCCGGGACCCCTGCGGCGTCTGAACATTCTCGATGACGCGGTAGTGATCCGGATCGTCCTCATGAATCACGGTGAGCGCGCCGTCCGCGTTTGAGGCAAACGCATCGGCCGCGGCCGGATCGAACCCCGCGCCGTCGACGCCGGCGCCAATTGGGAGCGTGGCGACCACCTTGCCCGCTTGATAATCGGAAACCGCCATCACGCCGCTACGGCATCCGCTGAACAGCCGGTGGTGGGCAATGTCGATCGCCATGGAGACCGGCTGCTTGCATGGAGCGGTGGACCAGCGCCGGGCCACCGTGGCATGGTTTGCGTCGATCTCCACTACCTCGCCAATGTCGGTGAGATTTGCATACACCTTGCCATCTCCCGCAGACACTCCGTATTCGGGTTTGCCGCCGAGCGCGATATTCGCGATCGAGGTCCCCTGCCGCGGGTCGATCACCGTCGAGGAATGCGCATCGCCATTCAAGGTGAAGACCCGTTTCGACGCGCTGTCGTACAGGATGGCGTCGGCATCCTCGGCGGCCGGTATCCGGCCGAGCGCTTTGAAGGTCTTCAGGTCGAACATCACTACGGACTGGTCGTTCCCCGAAGTCGCGAATCCATGTCCCGTGTCCGCCGCCACGGCCGTTCCGTGCGCGCCGTTGATGCCCGTGACTTCGCCCAGCACTTTCCCCGTGTCTTCATCGACGACCATCAGACGATTCTGCCTTGCGATGAATAAGCGGTGGTTGGGCGGATCCGGCACGACGTAGTCCCATCGCCCATCGCCGCCCAGCGTGTACGTGTGGGTCACGCGATAAGGCGAGGACGGCTGCGCCAAGAGCGACGACACGGTTGCCAGAATTAGCGGAACTGCGATCTTACACATAAGTGGCTCCTTTCTGCCTGAATCATCATTAGTCCCACGTCTTCGACTTCGGCCACAAGTCCGCGAGCGGCCGCTTAATGCCCTGGCAGTAATAAACGTCGAAATGATTGTACGGCATGGAATACGGATGCTCCACGCGGGCTACTTTCTCGACGCTGGTGAAAAGCTGCTCCAGCCGCGCGCGCCGGTCGCCCATCACAATCATGCTATCGCCGGAATATCCGCGAGGACCCCACAGAAAATAACTCTGATGGCCGCTAATAGCCGGAGGCAGGCCGTAGCGCGGTCCGAACAGATCGATGGCGCCGGCCTGTCCATAGGTCTGCGCGAAAATAGCCGTCCTATGCCTGACGTCCGCCGGCAGAGCGTTGTAGACGCGGACCACCGTCGCCACCATCTCCGGCCACCCGAATTGATCGGCGAAGATTTGCGGCAGCGGTCCTAGCTTGTGGTTTTCAATCCTCGGCTGCCCGATGCCAACCGCTCGCGTATAGCGAATATACGTTTCCGGCGGCAAAACCGGAATCGCCAGCGGCGCCAGCAGCCCTCCCGCGGCCAGCAGCAGCGCCGGATACGCCGTCCTGACCCACGCCCAGCCTGGCCGCGCCAGCCACGTCTCCCAAGCCACTCCACCCGCCGCGAACAGCAGCGGGAAAGCCGGCCACAGATAATAGACCCGCGGGCTCAGCGCCACAATCACGACCGCCGTGAACAACCAGGCCCAACCCAGCGCCCGAAATCGCCTGCCAGGCTTCGCGAAGAAATAAAACCACAGCCCCGCCAGCCACACCGGCAGCGAAAGCGGCAGCATCATAAGCGCTTCCTGGGCGAAGAAAACCGGCGGTCCCAGCGCCACGTCGCGCCCGCCGCGCCGGATATTGGCCTCGATCTCCAAAAACGGAAAATGGTGGCCGATATTCCAGACCAGGTTCGGCAGAAAAATCAACGCCGCAATCGCGCCGCCCACCCACAACCACCGCGTAGCCAATATCCGCCGCTCCCCAGTTACCAGCAACCCCAGCACTATGCCCGCGCCGAACATCGCCATCGAGTGCTTGTTTTCGAGCCCGATCCCGGCCAGCACGCCGAACCAGATCCACAGCGTGGGCCGGCCGCTCTTCAGCATGCGCACCGCGCACCAGGCGCACCCCATCCAGAACAGCGGTTCGAAGGCATTCATGGTGAACAGATTGTTCATGGCGAGAAAGCCCGGGGCCACCACCACCGCCAGAGCCGCCAGAAACTGCGCGAAAGCCCCACCGCCCAAGTCCCGTGCCAGCATCGCCGTGAGCACCACCAGCGCGGCTCCGGCCAGCGCGGGAAGCAGACGAATGGCCGGCAGCGAATCGCCGAGCACGTGCCGCACCAGCCACGCTACCGCCGCAATCAGCGGCGGCTGATCCACGTAGCCCCAAGCCAAATGACGGCTGCACGCCAGGTAGTACAGCTCGTCCACGAAATATCCGTAGTAGCGGCCGGTATATAAGTGGATAGCCAGTTTGAGCAACGCCAGTGCGGCGACCGGCAAGGTTGCGAAGCGCGGGTCCCGGTCCATCTGGATCGTTACCGCGCCGCTCATGGTCTCTTCTCCAACAAAGGCGTCACAGTCTTTCGCACGGTTTTCGCCACCAGCCGCGCTCCAAGCGCGTTGGGATGCAAGCCGTCCGGCTGCATCAGGTCGCTATGCCCGGCTACTCCTTCGAGCAGGAACGGAATCAGTGGCGTCTTATATTTTGCGGCAAGGCGAGGGAAGACAGCGTCGAACTTGTCCAAATACACCTGTCCGTAATTGGGCGGCAGCGTGATGCCGGCCAGCACCACGCGCGCGCCGGCGCTCTGGAGCGCTTCGATCGTATGCGCCAGGTTGCGTTCGGTGATACCCACCGGCTGGCCGCGCAACCCGTCGTTGGCGCCGAACTCTAGCACCACGAGGCGCGGCTTCTCCGCCAGCGCCTGGCCGGCGCGTGCCAGCCCATCCTGCGTAGTATCGCCGCTCACCCCCAGGTTTACCACTCGATAGGCATAGCCCTCCCGGTCCAACTCCCGCTGTAACAGGTCCGGATAGCTCTGGCCGGGGTCGAGCCCGAAACCGGCGGTAAGACTATCGCCGAAACAAACGATGGCAGGGCGGTTGTCCGGCGCCGCGGATGTGGCAGCCGCGGGCCGCGGCTCGAAGGCTTGCTTAGCCGCCGGCGGTGAAGCGCTCTTCTGCCCGCAACCACTCGCGAGGAGCAGCAGCAGGGCCATCGTGAGGGACAATCCGGCACAGGGAATACTGCCGGCTGCCTCGGAAGCTGTCCTTCTCCGCAATGCCATAATAAAGGTTTGATCCAGGTTACCGCGCTCTCGAAGTCCATCGACACCGGCAGCCATCGCGTCGAAATCCTCAAGGGTATCGATCTGGACATTGCGCGCGGCGAATCGGTAGCCGTCATGGGGCCCTCCGGCAGCAGCAAAAGCACGCTCCTAGGATTGCTCGCGGGTCTCGATTCGCCCACCGCCGGCCGCATCGTGCTCGATGGGGAAGACATTACCGAACTCGACGAGGACCGCATGGCCGTTCTGCGCGGGCGAAAGATCGGCTTCGTGTTTCAGTCGTACCACTTGATTCCCACCTTGACCGCGGAAGAGAACGTGCGGTTGCCCATGGACCTGGCCGGCGGCGTTGCCGGCGCTCGCGCTCGCGCCCGTGAACTGCTCGACCGTGTGGGCCTGGCCGGTCGCTTCGACCACTATCCCGTGCAGCTTTCCGGCGGTGAGCAGCAACGCGTGGCCTTGGCGCGCGCCTTCGCCCTGAGGCCGCCCATCCTGCTGGCCGATGAACCCACCGGCAATCTCGATTCGGCTACCGGGCAGGTTGTGCTCGATCTGCTCTGCCGTCTGAATCGCGAAGAGGGCGCCACCATGGTGCTGGTCACCCACGAACAGCCTCTGGCCGCTAGTATGGGCCGCATCGTCACCCTGCGCGACGGCCGCATTGTATGAGAACTCGTGTCGAAGCGCGTCTATTTGGTCTTTGGCTGCGACGATTCTCCAAGGTGAGTGGGGCAGCCAATTCTGGCTGCAGCCGCCTTTTAGGCGGCCAGCTTCAGGCGGTGCTCACGCTCGTTTTGGGTTGCGGATCCGCTGCCCCGTGGGGCAGACCATCGTTGTGTGTGGTCTGCCCTGAGCCGTCCAACAGCCAAACATAGTGAGCTGACATGGGCCTGAGCTTCTCCGCCGCCCTCCGCATCGCTCTGGCCGAGCTCCGCGCCGCCCGCGGCCGCTTCCTGTTCGTGGTGCTGGCCGTTTCCATCGGCGTAGGCGCCCTCACCGGCGTTCGCGGCTTCAGCCTGGCTTTCCGCCACATGCTGCTCGGCCAAGCCCGCACTCTGATGGCCGGCGACATGACCTTACGCGTTTTCGGTTTGCCCTCGCCCGAACAGGACGCCGTTCTCCGCTCGCTCGATTTCCGCGGCGTGAAGCGCACCCTCATCACCGAGACCGTTACCATGGCTTCCACCGGCGCGGCCGCCGATCCGGTCCTGGTCTCGCTCAAAGCCGTCGACCCCGCCGTCTATCCCTTCTACGGCGACGTCGTGCTCGATCCGCCGCAGCCTCTTTCGCGCGCTCTCACCCGCGACACCGTGGCCGTCTCCGACGATCTGCTGCTGCGCCTGGGCGCTCATCGCGGCGACCTCGTGCGCGTCGGCGGACAGGACTTCCTCATCGCCGCCACGCTGGTTTCCGAACCCGACCGCATGACCGGCACTCTCAACGTCGGCCCGCGCCTCATGATGACCCGCCAGGGTCTCGACCGCACCGGCCTGATCAGCCTCGGCAGCCGCGCTTCCGAGCGCTATCTTTTGCGCCTCCCTTCCACCGGCTCGCCCGACGTGACCCAGGTGCGCGCCATCCTCAAACGTAATTTTCCCGAAACTACCATCGCCGATTACCGCGAGACCCACCCCATCATCACTCGCGGTCTCGACCGCGCCACAACTTTCCTCAGCCTGATCGGCCTGATCGCTCTTATCCTCGGCGCCATGGGCGTCGCCAGCGCCATCGACGGCCACATCGAGCAGGAGCTCGATTCCATCGCCATCATGAAATCCATCGGCGCGCGCTCCTCCCAGGTCATTCGCATCTATGCCACCCAAACCCTGCTGCTGGGGCTGGCCGGTGGCGTTCTGGGCGCGCTCGAAGGCATCGGCGTGGCGGCCGCATTCCCGGGCATGCTGGCCCGCTATTTCCACATCGGCCTGACTGCCTCCTGGAACCCTTGGCCTGCAGCGCAAGGCATCGCCATCGCTTGCCTGATGACGCTGCTGTTCACCGTCCCACCGCTGCTCAGCATTCGCGATATCCGCCCGGCTCTGGTCTTCCGCAGGAACGTGACCGCGCGTCCGCCCTCCCGTGGCCGCGCCGTCTGGATTGCCCGCGTCCTCATTCTGCTCGGCACTGGTGCGGTAGCCGGCACGCTCGCCCAAGGCGGCTGGCGGGACGTCGTGCGCACTGCCGGGTTTTTCTCGATTGCCCTGGCGCTGGCTTTGGCGGTTCTGGCAGCCGCGGCATGGTTGCTGCTGCGCGGCCTCAAGCGCCTCGAACGCGGCCTCGCCTCCGTTTTGCCTTCCACTGTGCGTCACGGCGTGGCCAATCTGTACCGGCCCGGCAACCAGGCGAGAACCGCCGTCATGGCTCTGGGCGTGGGCGTCATGTTCACCTTGGCCGTGTGGCTGATCGAGGATGCCCTGGTGCGCCAGATTCATAGCTCTGCCCCTCCTGGCGCCGCCAATGTTTTTCTGCTAGACATCCCGCAAGATCGGCGCCAGGCTGTCGCCGACCTGGTCGCCGCGCAATCCGGCGTCGCCGCCCTCCCCGAGATCGCTTCTTCGGTGGCAGCCCACATCGTCGCCATCGATGGCGTGCCTATCGAAAAGCGTCCTTTGCGCAATTTCGACCGGCGATTCCTGCGCACCCGCTCCGTTACCGAGGCCGCCCAGAAGCCACCGGACACGGACGTGCTGGAAGGCGGATGGTGGAATTCGAATGGGTCTCCTTCGCCTCAGGTCTGCGCCAGCGAGGAGACCGCGCGCATTCTCCATCTCCATCCCGGCTCAGTCGTGGATTGGGATATCTGGCGCCACGCCGTGCGCACTACCGTGGCCTGCGTCGAGCGCACCGAGTCGCTGCGCATGATCGCGCGCTTCGAGTTTCTTTTCAGCCCCGGAACCCTGGCCGGAATGCCCGCCGTGCTCTACGGCTCGGCCCGCGTGCGGCCTGCCGACGTTCCCGCCCTGCAGCGCGTCATGTTCCGCCGCTTCCCCACGGTGACCGTGGTCAATGTTGCCGACGTGATGCAAATCGTGGAAGACGTGGTGAATCGAATCGCCCTGGCGATTCGTTTCATCTCCGCTTTCACCGTACTGGCCGGAATCGCCATGGTGGCATCGAGCGTCGCCGGCACGCGCTTCCGGCGCATGCGCGAAGTGGTGGTCTTGAAAACCCTGGGCGCAACCCGCGGCCGCATCGCGCAAATCTTTTCGGTGGAGTTCTTCACCCTGGGCGCGGTGGCCGGCCTGATGGGCAGCCTGCTGGCCGCCGCGTTCGCCGCCTTTGCCCTGCGGCGCATGCTCGATATCGAATTCCACTTCGACTGGAGAGCCACCCTCGTCGCAACCGCCGCCGCAGCGACTGTCGCCGTAGCCGCCGGCTGGATCGCCAGCTTCCGCGTACTAGGCCGAAAACCGCTGGAAGTTTTGCGCGACGAGTAGAGCCGGCGGTAACTGGCTGGGCCGGCTTCGCTCGAATTACGCAAATGGGTGAAGCCTGGCAGCAGAATGAGCTCTCTCACGAAGGCACTCTCTTCACCGTCAGTACCAATGTTACGAAAGCGTTCTAAGATCCGTCATGGTCGGTAACTTCTTCCCCCCGAAACCTTTAGTGCTTACAGAACGCTGAGTACCCCTTACGTACCGGCATTACTGTGCCCGCAAATCGCCGTTCCCCATAATTGAGAATCGTGGAGCGGTAAACACATTCGCCCACGAAAGAAGACAACGGTATCAACTATGGAACGGATGCAAGCAACGAGGCCTGATCTAATCGGGGGAGACCGCCGCGCTGACAAACGCTATGAGATCCACCTGGATCTCCGGTGGAAGCTGGTCCGGCGGCGGCGCGTCCTCGAAACGGGTTCCGGACACACGGTCGATCTGTCCAGCGGCGGCATCTTGTTTGAAGCCGGACGGCAATTGCCGGTCGGCTTCCATCTCGAGATTTCGATTTCGTGGCCCATCATGCTGCACAGTGTCTCGCCCCTCCAGTTGGTCGTAAAGGCGAAGATCGTGCGCTCCGAAGACGGCCGCACGGCAGTCCGCATCCTGCAGCACGAATTTCGGACCGCCGGTCAGGCCGCCGAACCGCGCTCGCGGACCGCGACCGGATCGCCGCTGCGCTTGGTTCCCGGCTTCGATCGCACTACGCGCCTGGCTAAAATCCAGTGAGACGCCGTAAGCGCCGGTGCGCCGCGGTCAGCGCACCCGCCGGCCTGCGGTTTCCACAGGCACAACGGGCTGGGCGGGGGTAACCTCGGCGGTCTCGCCGGCCTCGGGGGTCTCCGGCGGTTTGGGTGGACGCCGGTCCAACCGGCGAGCGATGAACTCCTCTCGGGCTTTCCGGTATTTCGGCGTTCCGGGCTTTCCTTCCACTTCCGCCCACTCTTCCGGCGTGATTTCCTGAATGGCGGGCAGACTCTTTTCCAAATATGCGCGTAAGCGCTCCTGCACCGGCTTCAAGTTGGAGCGGTAGAGCAGGTGCAGAATCGCGTCGGCGGGCGCCGGGCTTACGATGCGATATACCTGGGACGGCTTACGAACGCCGGCGGAACGTAACGCGGCTT
The DNA here is from genome assembly GCA_049511335.1 of Bryobacteraceae bacterium. Classification (GTDB taxonomy): domain Bacteria; phylum Acidobacteriota; class Terriglobia; order Bryobacterales; family Bryobacteraceae; genus JBEKYD01. The sequence continues at coordinate 8,130 of JBEKYD010000103.1, forward strand.
CGAGCTTCTTGACGCGGGCGTCCAGCTTGCTCCAGACCTCCACTTCGGATTTCGTGAGCGCGCAGCATTTAGTCAGGCTCTGCCGTTCTTTGGGCGAAAGCTCTTCGCCCAAGACGCACAAGAAGGGCCCGAAGCGGTAAGCGCGGGAAGGTATCGTCTCCGAGGGTATATCTTCGGGCAGAAGGCTGGCGCACTTTTCCCAGCGCGCCAGTCCATCCAGGTTCAGCTTGGGCCCGGCCAGAGCGGGGCAGAACAGCGTACTCAGGCCGGCGGCTTCCAACTCGCGCAGGATTTCCGACGGGCTGTCTTCGGTTGCAATGCGCCGCAGTTCGTCACCCAGAGCGCGCGGCGGAATCGACTTTTCCACCTCGGCGTCGCGCGCGTTGGCGATCTGCATTTTGGTGCGCTCTTCAATCGTAAAGCCCAACCGCACCTTGAAACGCATCAGGCGCAGCAGGCGCGACGGGTCGTCGTAAAAGCCATAGGTGCTGGCGGCGCGCAATTCGCGGTGCCCCAGGTCGGCCAAGCCGTTCAAAGGGTCCAGCAGCAAGCCCCGCGAAGCGCGGTTGAGCGACAGCGCGATGGCATTGCAGGTGAAATCGCGGCCGCGCAGATCCTCCTGAATGGTAGCCGCCGATACCTGCGGGCGGGCTCCGGGCCGGGCCGCCCGCTCCACCTTTGCGCTGGCCACTTGAGCGGTTACACCGCCCGCAAATACCAGCTCGGCGGACTTGCGGAGCTCGTCGGCGGCGACCAGCGTCGCGCCTTTCTCCTCCGCGATCGCCCGGGCTAGTTTCAACCCGTTTCCTTCCACGACAAAATCCAAGTCGCGGATGCGAAAGCCGGCCAGCATGTCGCGCATCGCGCCACCGCTCAGGAACAGGCTGACGTTAGCCTGGCTGGCCGCTGTCTGGACTTCCGCTACCACCCGGTTCTGTTCCGGACTCAGGTGGCTTTCCAGCATGTATGTGTAGTCGCTCATCGCAAGCGTCTTCTCCGATTCCCCATCGCCCGCTTCGCTGGACCAATGGAGCGGGGCTATTGCGCTTCCCGAGCGCCGGCCGCCCCGCCAGGGGCATCAGGCCCGGGGATGATGCCGGTCCACCGTTTCCCGCAGTCTCGACCGCATGACGTGGGTATAAATTTGGGTGGTCGAGATGTCGGCATGGCCCAGCATGACCTGCACGCTGCGCAGATCCGCACCCCCTTCCAATAAATGCGTGGCAAAACTATGGCGCAGAACGTGGGGGCTGAGACCGTGAAAAATGCCGGCCTGCTTTCCGTACCTCGCCAGCAGGATCCAGAATGCCTGGCGGGTCATCGGCCCTCCCCGCGCGGTGACGAACAAATAACGGCTCGATCGCCCCTTGAGCAGCGCCCCGCGCGCCGTGGCCAGATAGCGATCCACCGCCTGAATGGCGCAGTCGCCGATCGGGACCAGCCGCTGCTTGTTCCCCTTGCCCGTGGTTCGCAAATATCCCAGGCTGGTATCCAGGTCGCTCACCCGCAGCCGGCAAAGCTCGGAAACCCGCAAACCGGTGGCGTATAGCACCTGGAGCATGGCGCGGTCCCGCAGGCCGGTGGGCCGGGCTTCGGAGGGCGCCTCCAGCAAACGCTCTATATCGCTCAAATTTAAGAATTTAGGTATATGATGCCAGGTCTTGGGACTGCCCAAGTGTTCGGTCGGGTCGTGGCTTAAAATGCCCTCCCGCAGCAGGAAGCCGTAGCAGTTTCGAAGCGTAGTGACGTGCCGGGCAATGGAACGCGTACTCAGCCCGGATCGATGCAGATGGTCCAGATAGCTCCTTAGGCCGTCTTCCAGGGGGATTCCCGCGGATTCCCCAAAGAATTCAGTAAATCTCTTAAGATCAGTAGTATAAGCGCTAATAGAATTGTCCGCAAGCCCGCGTTCCACGCGGCAGTAGGTGAGAAATGCGGCTGCTTGCCTACCCAAATCCGTGATTCCACCCGTCTTCACCACTTCGGGCATCGTGCCAATGATACAATAAGCGCCGAAATGTTTGAAACATAGTTGTGTCAAAAGAGGATAGTGTTGCCGGCTTCTACCACCAAGCGAGCCATCGTGGAACGGTTTGACCGGGAGAGCCTCCCGGGGTACATCAACCCGCTTACCTTTCAACAGCCGGCCGGGGTGGAGTTGCTCACCGAACAAGGTCTGGCGATGATGATTCCCTATTCGGAAGTGCGGATGGTGGCTTTCGTGCGCGATTTTCACCCGCCATCGGAGCCATGGCGCCCCGTTTTCCGCAATCGGCCGAAAATGGAAGGCCTGTGGGTGAGCCTGGAGTTGCGGGACGGCGATCGGCTCGAAGGAGTTCTTCCAAACAACCTCCTCCAAATTGAATCGCAAGGATTTACCATTATTCCGCCGGATCCGTTCGGGCACCGGCAGCGCTTGTTCGTCCCGCGCCTGGCCCTAAAGAAAGTCGAGGTGCTAGGCGTGGTGGGCAGTTCCGTCCAAAAGCGCAAGGCGAAGCCGGCGCCCGCCGAGCAGATCGGCCTGTTCGACGACGGCCGGCCCGGCGAGAGTTAACAGCCCGTAGTGAGAAATCGGGGGCTGTCCCCACTTTTGCCACGGGCTGTTAGTATGGGGGGTGTGAGATAAACTGCGTAACCGTTAAGGACCAAGCTTCGCCCCTTCATAGCGGTATACTGGCATTTCATACAAATCAGTCTCAAGTTTGGAGGTTGCATGAAAATCCGAAACCTGGCGATGGCTACGGCCGGGCTTCTATATCTCAGTGCGGCGGCATTCGCCCAGATTACGGCGATCGAAGGAGTGGTAAAAGGTGCCGACGGCGCTCCCGTGAAGGACGCGCTCATTCAGATCGACCGCACCGACATTAAGGGTCATTACAAGGTTAAGACCGACAAGAAAGGGCACTACATCTATAACGGCCTGCCCATGGGAACGTACGACATTGCCTGCCTGATCGACGGCAAACAAGCGGATCAGGTTAAGGGCGTGCGCACGTCGCCCGGCGATCCGCAGCCGGTCAACTTCGACCTCAGGCAGGCGGCGGCGGCCGCCTCGGCCAAGCAGGCCGCGATGCAGCAGGCCGTGGCATCGGGCCAGATATCCAAGGATCTGGAGCGCGGGTTGACAGCGGAGCAGAAAAAGCAGCTCGAGGAGTCGATGAAGAAGCAGGAAGCGGCGATGAAGAAGAACGCCGCCCTGAACCAAGCCTTCGGCGACGGCAAGACCGCTCTCGACAATAAGCAATACGACGTGGCGGTCGACAACCTGACCAAGGCATCGGAAATCGACCCCAACCAGTTGGCCGTGTGGAGCAACCTGGCCGAGGCTTATAAAGGCCTGGCCTCAACCAAGACGGGTCCGGACGCCGATGCCGCCATGCAGAAGTGCCTGGATGCCTATGCCAAAGCCCTTGCCGTTAAGCCGGACGATGCGGGCATCCACAACAACTACGCGCTGGCTTTGGCCAAGGCAAAGAAGTTCCCCGAAGCCCAGGCGGAACTGGAAAACGCCGCCAAGCTCGACCCGCCCCAAGCCGGTAAATATTACTACAACTTGGGCGCTTTGGAAGTGAACGGCGGGCAGAGCGACGCCGCGCTGGAAGCTTTCAAGAAAGCCATCGAGTGCACTCCGCCATACCTGGATGCGTACTATCAATACGGTGTGCTTCTGGTAGCCCAAGCCAAAATTGTCGATGGCAAAATTACGCCGGTACCCGGCACGGCGGAAGCGTTTCAGAAGTACCTGGAGTTGGCCCCCACCGGCCAGTGGGCTCAGTCGGCGAAAGATATGCTGGCCACTCTGGGGTCGAGCATCTCAACCGGCTATCAGAACCCCAGCGCGCCGAAGAAAAAGAAGTAGCGGCAGTTTCCGGGGGCGGGAGACGGAGTTTCCCGCCCCTGTTTGTCCCGTAGCATGATCCGCGAATTTTTCATCGAGTTCGTTTTTCCCTGCCTGTTGTTTCTTTTCGTCAGGTCGATCTTCCGAAATCTGTTCGCCAGCGTGCGCGCCAATGCGCGCCGGCAAACGCCCATGGGCCCGCCTCCGATTCAATCGGGAGGGGAGCTCAAACGCGACCCGGTTTGCGGCACCTATGTTTCACCCGCGGCCAGCGTCCAACGCATGATCGCCGGCCAGACCGTGCATTTCTGCTCCGAACAGTGCAGCAAACAATACGCCGTGCGGTGACGGCGGCGCTCTTAGATTTCGTTCTCCCGCTTCGGCGGCGCCAGCATAGTGGCGAAAGGCGATGAATGAATGCGAAGGAGTTCCAGCGCGTCGTCGCCCTCTTTTGAACTCCAAGCTTTGGCGGTATCCGACGCTTGTGTGCGAATCTCCTTAATTTGCCCGTCCGTCAGAATGCCCGCGGCCCTCAAAGCGCTCTCCACGGCATTGATCTCAAGCCGCTGGGCAAGAAGAATCGTCAGCAGTTCTCTCCATTCGCTAGTCTCGCCATCATGCATTCCGTCTTCCCTCGTCACGTTCATCATACGCCAGGAACTTGTATCTCCTGACTTCTGACTCCTCCCTCACAACGGCACCAACCCCCTGCGCAGTCCGATGCCGACAGCTTCGGCGCGCGAAGTGGCGCCCAATTTGGCCAGGATCGACGCCACGTGGAACTTCACCGTGTTTTCGGAAATGGCCAGCTTCCAGGCGATCTCCTTATTGGCGTCGCCATCGGCCATCATGCGGAGCACTTCCCGTTCGCGGGCGGTCAGAGCGAGGACTTCGGCATGGTTTCCAGACGGAGCGGGCGGGGCGGCGGATACCGCGAGCAAGGGCTCGAGCTCGCGCGGATCCATCACCGCCAGGCCGGCGGCTACGGCTTCCATCGAGGCCACGATTTCCTGTGCGGAGGCGCCCGGGCCAAGCACGGCTCGCACTCCGGCAGCGAAAGCTTCGTGCGTGAGCGGCGGCGCCGGTTCCCCACTCGCGAGCAGCACCACCGGCGCCTCCAGGCCCGATCCAATCAGGGCGTCGAATCCGGCGGCGGCTAGCAGCACCACGTCGGCGCGCACCGCTTCGGCGCCGCCAAGATCGGGGAACGCGCCGGCGATCTCGAACTCCGGATGGTTGCCCACCAGCGTTTCGAGCCCAGCCCGCACCACCGGCGACGGCGCGGCAATCAACACGCGCGTCAAGCCGCCTCCGCGCGCACCGCTAACCGCACGTGAGTCTCGCGAATCGGCAATCGGCCGCTAGCGCTGCCGCCGCGCAGAAAACGCAGTGCCACCACCCCTGCTCCCGAATCGAGCGCGGCGCTCAGTTCCTGGTAAGTCATGAGCAGCACGTCGCCCTGTTTCAAGCCGGCCAGAGCGGCCGGGCCATCGCCGTCGATTTCGAGGATCAGCAGGCCGAGCGGCGCCGGGTTCAGCGTCACTCCCAGCATCGGGCGCGTGCCGCGGCCGAGGAAATCGGCAACGTCGTTCGACGGCACCGCCAAACCGAGCCCGTTGTAGACGGCCGTATTCACGCCGATCACCAGGCCTTCGGCGTTGGCCAGAGGGCCTCCGGAGTTGCCTGGCGCCAGGCGCACGTCGGCGCGAACCCAATGGTGCGGGCCCATCCCCGCCACCGGGCCGAGCGAGTGAATCACGCCGGTCGAGAGCGCTCCGGCGAAACCGAGCGGGCTGCCGATCGCCATCGCCAGCTCGCCCGGGCGCAGCGCCGCGGAATCCGCCGCGCCTGCCGGTTCGAGCGAATCGGCCGCGATCGCAATCGCCGCCAGATCCCGGAACGGGTCGCGCCTGGTCACGCGCCCGGAGACGCGCCGTCCGTCCCAGAGAACCACGTCCACGCGGTCGCTCCGCGCCACGTGAGAATTGGTGACGATGGAGCCGCCGCTATTCCAGACAATGCCGGAGCCGTGGCCTTGTGTTCGGCCACGTTGTCCCGGATAGATTTCCACGGTGGAGCGCCGCAAGCGTTCCGCAATCGCACCGAATCCCCACATGGTCAGCTCCTCCGGGGTTTTTCGCCGACCGCAACGGCAATCTGGCGCGCTTCACCGCCCCGCACCAGGCCAACCGCAACGCTCTGCCCCACGCCGTAGCCTTCGAGCAGCGCCTGGACATCCTCGGTATCGGCCACGGGTTTGCCGCCGAGAGAAACCAGCACGTCCCCCACCAATACGCCGGCCGTGGCTGCCGGGCCATGCGGCTCCAGCGACAAAACAATCAGGCCTTTTTGATGATCGGGTAACTCGACCGGTTGCAAGCCCACCCCCAGGAAGCCGCGCGCCACGCGGCCGCGGGAGAGAATCGCATCCACCACGCTATCGATCGTCGCGGCCGGAATGGCCACGCCGGCAATGCGCGAAAGCGCCGGAGTGGCGATGCCCAACGCCTCCCCCTGTACGTTGAGCACGAGCGCGCCCGACGAGCCGGGATAGAGGGTCAGGTCCAGCCGGATGTAGCCGTCCAATCGTCCGCCGCGCCAAGTACGCCACGGTCCGCTCACCGCGCTGATAATTCCCAGCGTGGCGTTGACCCCGGAATCCTCAGCCCGGCCGATAGCCAGGGCCAGGTTGCCCGGAACGGCTGCGGACTGCGCCACGGTAACGGCCGGCGCCTGGGAATCCACCTTCAACACGGCCAGATCCGTGCCGCCATCGCTGCCAGCCAGGGTAGCCGGCACGGTAGAGCCGTCCGGCAAAGTGACCGTGATATCGTCCTCGCGCCGAATGCTGTGCTCGGCAGTCACCAGCACGCCCGGCCGCCAAAACACGCCGCTCGAAGAAAACCGCGGCCGCGCATGCACCGCCGCCACCGATTGCCCCGCCTTCGCCACCACCGCCGCGAGCTCGCTCGAAAGAGCCGTCAATTCGTTTGCCATGAGAACCGCGTACCTTCAGTATGCGGATGGGGCCACGCGCGGCACATCGGCAATTCGGCCAGGGGAGTGCCTGCCCGAACCGGTAGGGGAAGGTGGCAGGCAAGGTGGCACCGGCTTTAGCCGGTGAAGCACAGGCAAGAGCTATCGCCCACCGGCTAAAGCCGGTGCCACCTTCCCCACGCGTTACAATCTCCTTAAAGATGCCATTTCCGATTCACCGTCCTCGCCGGCTGCGGGCCAACGAGCGCCTGCGCAGCCTGGTGCGGGAAACCCAAATCAATCCGGCCCAATTCATCCTCCCTTTATTTGCCTGTCCAGGCGAGGGCGTGCGGCGCGAGATCGGCGCCATGCCCGGCAATTACCAGTTGTCGGTGGATGAAATCGTCAAAGAGTGCGCCGAGCTGAAAGCGCTCGGCATCGGCGGCACGATTCTGTTCGGCTTGCCGGAATCGAAAGACGAGCAGGCCTCTGGCGCCTACGCCGACGATGGCATCGTGCAACGCGCCATCCGCGCCATCCGCCGCGAGGTGCGCGGCCTGCTGGTGGTGACCGACGTTTGCAACTGCGAGTACACCAGCCACGGCCATTGCGGCTATATCCGGCCGGACGACAAGCATGGCGACGTGGATAACGACGTTACCCTCGATTGGCTGGCCAAAACCTCGGTCTCGCACGCCCGCGCCGGCGCCGACATGGTAGCTCCTTCCGACATGATGGATGGGCGGGTTGCCGCCATTCGCCGCGCGCTCGATGCCGCCGGCTTTCCGCAAATTCCCATCATGAGCTATGCCGCCAAGTTCGCCTCGGTATTCTACGGCCCCTTCCGCGAAGCCGCCGAATCCACGCCCCAGTTTGGCGACCGGCGCAGCTATCAAATGGACCCGGCCAATGGCCGCGAGGCCATGCACGAAATCTCGCTCGATCTCGAAGAAGGCGCCGACATTATTATGGTGAAGCCGGCCATGCCCTACCTCGATTTGATCGCCGAAGCCCGCCGCCGCTGGGACGTGCCCCTCGCCGCCTACCAGGTGAGCGGCGAATACGCCATGATCGTGGCCGCGGCCCGCAACGGCTGGCTCGATCACGATCGCGCCATGATGGAAAGCCTCACCGCGATTACCCGCGCCGGCGCCTCCATTATTCTGACTTACTTTGCCAAACCCGCGGCCAGGCTGCTAGGCTGAACCGACTACCATGCCCGCCTCCCATGACTTGCTGGCAAGCTTCCTCGAGCAGGCCCCGGCATGCCATTGGCTTCTGGACGCGGGCGGGGTCTTCCAATTTGTCTACGGCGATTCGGCGGCGTTGTTCGGCAAGCCGGCGGCGGACCTGGCTGGGCGGGAAATGGAAGAAGCGCTCGATGCGGAAGCCTCCGCGATCTGGCGCGAGCGCCTGGCCAAAGTCCTGGGCGGCGAGTGCCTGCAACTGCGCGAACGCCGCGGCGACAGGCTCTGGTACGTAGTCTGTTATCCCATCCGCGTGGAGGGCGAGATCCGCTATGCCGGAGCGTCCGGCCGCGAGGTCACCGTCCTTTCGACCGCCGAACAGGAGTTGCGGAACACGGTTCTCGGCGCCCTGCGCCAGCAGCAGTTCGAGCGCGGCTCCATTTCCCGTTTTCTCCACGACGTGGTGGGGCAGAACCTGACTGCCCTGGGCCTGCAGCTCGACCTGATTCGCATGGACGTTCCCGATTTGAGCGTCGAGCCCCTGGAGCGTCTGAAGGAAGTGCAGAAGCTGCTCGAGCAGATCATGGCGCACGTGCGCGATTACAGCTACGAGCTGAACCCTTCGGCCGTGGAACGCGCCGGCCTGCGCGCCGCCCTGGACCGCCTGGCCGCGCGGCTGCGCGACCGTATCACCGGCACCTTGCGCATCAACGTCGATCCGTCGCTCAAAATCGACCCCCACACCGCATCGGCGCTCTACCACATTGCCGAGGAAGCCCTGGACAATGCCGTGCAGCACGCGGGTTGCTCCGCGATCGAAATCGCGGTAAAGTCCACACGTAACGGGGCTACTCTGGAGGTTCGCGACAACGGCAGGGGATTCGATCCTTCAGACTTGCTGAATGGCAGCCGCGGGTTGGGGCTCCTGAGCATGGAACATCATGCCGCCGAAGCCGGGCTGGAATTGGAAGTCCAGAGTAGCCGCGCCACCGGAACGACCGTAAACGCTTTCTGCAGCAAAGACCGCGGGAGGAGGAAATGACATTCGACATTGTTCTTGTCGATGATCACAAGCTGGTTCGCGACGGAATCAAGACCATCCTGGAACGCGGCGCGGAGTTTCGCGTGGTGGGCGAGGCCGAAAACGGTTCCGACGCGGTGCAGCTTTGCCGCAAAGCCCAGCCCCACATGGTGTTGATGGACATCGGGCTGCCCGGAATGAACGGGATTGAAGCCACCACCGAGTTGTTGCGCCACTGCCCGGGCATCAAGATCGTGATTCTTTCCATGTACGACGATGAGAATTCGGTGGTGAGCGCGATTCGCGGCGGAGCCCGGGCGTTCGTTCTGAAGACCGCTTCCTCCGCCGAGCTCCTGGACGCGCTGCGTACCGTGGCGCGCGGCGGTTCCTACTTGAGCTCCTCGGTGTCGGACCGCCTGCTGCTGCGCATTCAGCGCGGCGACCTGGAGACGCACGACCGCAGCCCGCTCGAATCCCTCTCGCCGCGCGAGCTGCAAGTGCTCCGCCTGGTGGCCGAAGGCAAGACCAGCAAGGATATCGCCGTCATGCTCGATCTCGGCCTGCAAACCGTGCGCAGCTATCGCAAGACCATGATGAAGAAGCTGGGCGTAAACAATGTCGCCGGTCTCACCCAGCTTGCTCTCGCCACCGGGATCACCCAATGGAACAAACCGGATGTTGACCAGGTGGGGTGATCTCGCGGTCGCGGATGCGCATGTCCATTTCTTTTCGCACCGTTTTCTGAGCGCGCTGGGCTCCGCACAAGCTCGCGATGCCGCCGCGGTCGCTTCCATGCTGAACTGGACCGCCCCCTCCGCCGATCCCGTCGAACTGGCCCGCGCCTGGGTCGCGGAGCTGGATCGCCACGGCGTAGCGCGCGCCGCCCTCATTGCCAGTATGCCCGGCGATGAATCTTCCGTCGCCTCCGCCCTCACGGCGTTTCCCGGCCGTTTTTACGGCTTTGCCATGTTTCATCCCCTCGAAGCCGGCGCGGTGGAGCGCGCCCGCGCGGCCTTCACGAGCGGTGTGCGCGTGCTCTGCTTGTTCCCCGCCATGCACGGTTACTCGGTGGCCGATCCCCGCGTGGCGCCGGTGCTCGAAGCGGCAGCCGAGGCCCGCGGCCGTGCCGTGTTCGTGCACTCCGGTGTGCTGACCGTGGGGGTCCGCAAGAATCTCGGCCTGGCGTCGCTGTTCGACATGCGTTTTTCCAACCCGATCGACCTGCACCCGGTGGCGCTGCGCTACCCAGCCTTGCCCTTCATCGTGCCCCATTTCGGCGCCGGCTATTTCCGCGAGGCGCTGATGTTGGCCGATCTTTGCCCCAATGTCTTCCTGGATACTTCCAGCAGCAACTCCTGGATGCGCTACGAGGGCCTCGATCTCGCCACCGTCCTTCGCCGCAGCTTAGCGATCGCTGGCCCGCGCCGCTTGCTGTTCGGCACCGATTCGTCCTTCTTCCCCCGCGGCTGGAACCGTCCGGTATTCGAAGCCCAGACCGCCGCGCTCGAAACGCTCGAAGTGAGTGCTGACGACGCGGCGGCAATTCTTGGCGGCAATCTGATGCGAATCCTCGGTAACAGCTAGCCACCCCGATTCGGCTAAGCTAATTTCTAGGGCAACGCAATGGCCACCGCCAAGAGCCGCATCGTCGACAAACACTTCCGGCTAGATTCCATCCAGCTCAAGCGCGCGCAGAAGGTGCTCGAAGCGACGACCGAAACCGAAACCGTGGAGCGCGCGCTCGAGTTGGCCATCTCCGAGCACGCACGCAACAAGTTGACTATGGAAGCCAATCGGGAATTCTTCAGAAGCTGCGTTGTCATTCGCGATGTTCTTGGAACGCTCGAAGACTAGAGGCTGCCGAGTAGAGAACCGCTCGCGTCGCCGCCGCCGGTGTCAGAATGGCAGAAGAACCCGATGAAACGCTTCCTGCTTCTTTGCGGTTGTGCATTTCTGTGCACGGCGCAGAAAGAACCGTTCGTGTCCCACGTGTGGGTTGCCGACCAGGGCGATGGAACTTATAAGAACCCCATTCTGTTCGCCGATTATTCCGATCCCGACGTGGTGCGCGTGGGCGAGGATTACTACCTGGTGGCCTCGAGCTTCGACGCCGTTCCAGGCCTGCCCATTCTGCACTCCCGCGACCTGGTGAACTGGCGCATCGCCGGCCACGTTTTCGCCGAGCAGCCGCCTGCCGAAGTCTTTCGCAACACGCATCACGGCAACGGCGCCTGGGCGCCCGCCATCCGGTACCACAACGGCGAGTTCTACGTTTTCTGGCCCGATCCCGATGCCGGCATCTACATGGCGAAGGCTAAAAACCCGGCCGGGCCGTGGACCGCGCCGCTACTGGTCAAGGCGGCCAAGGGCTGGATCGACCCCTGTCCGCTGTGGGATGACGATGGCCGCGCCTATCTGGTCAACGCGCTGGCCGCCAGCCGTGCGGCGATGAAAAGCATTCTGTTGGTCAGCGCGATGAGCCCCGACGGCGCTAGGCTGTTGGACGACGGCGTCGTGGTCTACGACGGCCACGCGCAGGACCCCACCATCGAAGGCCCCAAGCTGTACAAGCGCCACGGCTATTACTACATTCTGGCGCCGGCCGGCGGCGTTCCGGCCGGCTGGCAGGTGGCGCTGCGCGCGAAGAATATCTACGGTCCGTATGAACGCAAAGTGGTGCTGGCGCAAGGCGCGACGGCGATCAACGGACCGCACCAGGGCGGATTGGTGGAGACGCCGGCGGGCGAATCCTGGTTTTTGCATTTTCAGGATCGCGGCGTGTGGGGCCGCGTGCTGCACCTCGAACCCGTCCATTGGGTGGACGACTGGCCGGTGATGGGCAAGGACGGCGCACCCGTGCTCACCTACAGGAAACCCAACGCCGGCCGCGCATATCCCATCGCTACGCCGGCCGATTCCGACGACTTCAACAGCGCCACGCTCGGCCCGCAATGGCAATGGCAGGCCAATCCGCAACCCGGCTGGTACGCCCCTTCGCCGGCTCTGGGCACGCTGCGGCTGTTCTGCGTTCCCGAGCCGGGTGGAGCGCGCAGCCTCTGGGACGTGCCCAATTTGCTGTTGCAGAAATTCCCCGCGCCCTCGTTTGAAGCCACGGCCAAACTGAGGTTCACCGGGCGCGGCGAAGGCGACCGCGCGGGCATCGTCGTCATGGGCGCCGACTACGCTACTCTCGCGGTGGAACAAACCGTGGATGGGCTGCGCATCCTACCCGGTGTGGCGATTGGCGCGGACAAGGGAGGCATGGAGAGGCTGGGGCGATCGGTGGCCGCGGCCTCCGAGTGGGTCTACCTGCGCGCCAAAGTTTCCCCCGATGCAACGGTGCGATTCAGCTACAGCCTCGATGGCCGCGATTTCGAAAGCGTGGGCGAGGTATTTCGCGCCCGGCCCGGCCGCTGGATCGGGGCCAAGATCGGCCTGTTTGCTACCCGCGCCGGCATGGTCTACGAGTACGGATCGGCCGACTTCGACTGGTTTCAACTGGAACCAGCCACGCGCGCGATGCGCTTCCATCTCGAAACGGCCGGGCCCTATACCGATGAGGCCGGCTACGGTTTCGAACCAGGAACGTCGCCCACGTCGAAGCCGCCTTTTTACTTTTCGGCCAGGGTTCCCGAGGAGGGAAATTACAAGGTTACCGTTCGCCTGGGCGATGCCAAAGCGGCTAGCGATACCACGGTAAAAGCCGAGCTGCGCCGTCTGATGGTGGACCGCGAACGCTTGCCGGCCGGCAAATTCGCCATGCGCACTTTCCTGGTGAACGTGCGCCGGCCCCAGATCGCCGGCGGCGGCGAGGTGCGGCTGAAGGAGCGCGAAAGAACTACCGAAGCCTGGGCCTGGGACAATCGCATCACATTGGAATTCACCGGTTCCCACCCGGCGGTCACTGCGGTCGACATCGAGAAAGACGACACCGTTCCGACCCTCTATATCGTGGGCGATTCCACTTCCACCGACCAACCACTGGAACCCTACAACAGTTGGGGCCAGATGCTGACGGCGTTCTTCAAGCCCGAGATCGCGGTTGCCAACTTCGGCGAATCCGGCGAATCGTTGCGCTCTTACATCGGCGAGAACCGTCTGGCCAAATTGGACAGCGTCCTCAAGCCCGGCGACTGGGTGCTGATTCAGATGGGCCACAACGACCAGAAGGAAAAAGGCGAAGGCGTAGGCGTAGGCGCGTTTACCACCTATGCGGCCGATCTGAAGCGCTTCATCGCCATGGCGCGCCAACATGGCGCCACGCCGGTATTGGTGACCTCCATGCATCGCCTCCACTTCGACGCGGGGGGCAAGATCGTCAACACCCTTGGCGATTATCCTGAAGCCGTGCGCCAGACGGCACGGGAGGAAGACGCCCCATTGATCGACCTCAACGCCATGAGCAAACAGTTTTACGAGGCGCTGACGCCCGCCCACGCACCGCTGGCCTTCGCCGGTAAAGACACCACCCACCATTCCGACTACGGCAGCTACGAACTGGCCAAATGCATTGTCGAAGGGATTCGCGACGACAAGCTGCCCATCGCCAAATACCTGATCGACACGCCGCCGTTCGACCCCGCGCATCCCGACCCGCCGGATCGCTTTGGCGTTCCGGCCGAACCGCTGGGACAGGCGATGAAGCCGTATGGGAATTGACCGTGATATAGTGCGGCGACTAACGGTTACGGAGGGCATGATGGGATCGATCTCAGTCGCTTGCTACAAGCCGCGTCCCGGTTGCGAGGAAGCTCTGCTCGAGTTGGTTCGCAACCATCTCCCACCGCTGCGCGCGGAGGGCCTGGTTACCCAGCGCACTCCGATCGTGATGCGCGCCGCGGATGGAACCATCGTCGAGGTCTTCGAGTGGGTTTCCCAAGAGGCCATCGCCGGCGCTCACCACAATCCCGCGGTCCTCGACTTATGGAAACGCTTCGAGGCCGTGTGTTGGTATGAAACACCGTCCAACCTCGCGGAATTCAAGAATATGTTCTCGCACTTCGAACCAATTTAGGCGCGTCCCGGCATCGCGTTCCTAAGGCAAGCCTGCATGACGTTTGGTAGGCCTGGTCGACCAGAGCCATGACTCTTTCGCGGTGCATCAGGTCGCGTTCGGAGAAAGCTTGCTCCAGGGCGGCGGCAAAGTGGGGGATCTCGCGGCGCCAGGCGAGAACATCCTTGCGGAGAACTTTGGCTATGGCGATGGCGCCGTGGATGGTGCCACCGGAGCGGATCACGTCGGTGACCTCTTGCTGTTGCGGAGTGAGTGCGATTTCGGTCATGAGAACCTCATCCGGACAACACGATACCAGGCGAGCGGGCGGAGACGGGGTGCGCGGGATGGGCGGTATGGCTGGGAGCCGATGAAAGGAAAGGGGTAAGTTCAGTCAAGAAGAACTTCGGGCGTTTTTCGGTCAACTGGACCACCCTGGTACTCTGCCCCCGGCGCGCTATTTGGTGGTCTCGGCGTGGTTGCGCCAATTGCCCAGCATGGACTCACGGCGCACCTACTGTATCAGGTTAGCGGCCCGGCGGTTCAACGTATAGGACAGAGTCGACCAAATCCCGACGAATCCTTATCGCCCTGAACTTGCGTCCGCTACCCTTCTGTGTCGGCGGCAGCACCAATAGGAAGTCCGGCGTCTCGAGGATCAACTTGACTGGTGTCGTCACGCGCTCGTCAATGACGTTGAACCCAAGCGCACGGATTACCCCTACCTGTTCCGACCTGATGACCATGCAGATATCCAACTCCTTGCCCCCGCCGAAAGTCGGCGACAAGAGCGGGTACAAATAGAGGGCGTATATGGGAGTCAGGCTGAGGAAGAGCACAAGCTGGTACCTGAATCCGGCGTGAAGAATGCGATTTCAAACCTAAATCGGCTTCAGTCGGTTAACCTTGCGCAGGATGCCGTTGGCCAGATCCTGGAGCAGTGGCGACTCTCGGAGGCGAAGAACC
>JBEKYD010000104.1:0-23096 GCA_049511335.1 Bryobacteraceae bacterium
GGCTGTGGCGTGCGGATTCCGGACACCACGTCTTCACCCTGCGCGTTCACCAGGAATTCGCCGTAGAACACCTTCTCGCCACTGCCCGGATCGCGTGTGAAGCCGACGCCGGTGCAGCAGTCGTCGCCCATATTGCCGAACACCATAGCCTGCACGTTGGCAGCGGTGCCGATATCGTCCGGAATCTTTTCCATCTTCCGGTAGTAGTTGGCTTTGGGGTTCCACCAGGAGCC
Source organism: Bryobacteraceae bacterium (assembly GCA_049511335.1). Lineage (GTDB taxonomy): Bacteria > Acidobacteriota > Terriglobia > Bryobacterales > Bryobacteraceae > JBEKYD01. Next base: position 234 of record JBEKYD010000104.1, read on the forward strand.
GAACACCGCATTGCGCGCCAGCTTGAGCTGTTCCTTGGCGTCCTGCGGAAAGTCCTTCTTGGTTTCTTTCTTTACGATTTTGAGGTACTCGGCAATGATGGCTTTCAGATCTTCCGCCGTCAGGTCCGTGTCCAGCTTTACCTTGGCTTTGTGTTTGCGCGCGTCGAAGGCCTCGTCGAACTTTCCCATATCGATATCCAGCGCCACTTCACCGAACATCTGAATGAACCGGCGATAGCAGTCGTAGGCGAAGCGGGCGTTGCCGGTCTTGGCTACCAGGCCTTCGGTGGTCTTATCGTTCAAACCCAGGTTGAGAATGGTGTTCATCATGCCCGGCATGGAAAACTTCGCGCCGGAGCGCACGCTCAACAGTAGCGGATCGGCGGCATCGCCCAGCTTTTTGCCCAGGCGCGATTCCAGCATCGCCAGCGCCTCGTCCACCTCGGCTTCCACTTCGTCCGGCACGGTGTTTTTGTTTTGGAAGTAGATGTTGCACACCTCCGTCGAAATGGTGAATCCTGGGGGTACAGGCGCGCCGGCCCGCGACATCTCGGCCAGGCCCGCGCCCTTGCCGCCCAGAACGTCCTTCATCTGTCCGTCACCGTCGGCGGTTCCGTTGCCGAACGAGTAGACATACTTGCTCATGCGTAGCTCCTATGAATTGGTAACAATTTCCGAAAGATCCGCCATCGTGGAAAATTCACGAAATAATGCGCTGACGAGCATCAAGCGGTTCAACCGGATTTTAGCATCCGGCGCATTCACCAGTACCTTGTCGAAGAACAGATCGACCTTAGGCCTCAGCCGCGAAATCACCGATTCGATCGGCTGCCCGGCGATGCGCCGGTATTCGTCGTAAAGCTCTCTCTCCGGCCCCGGTTCCAGCAGCGATTCGTCCACCGCGCCGTCACCGGAAAACTTGGCCTGCTCCAGGATATTGCGGATGCGTTTGAACCCTGCCGCCAGCGGCTCGAAATCCGGCGTGGTGCGCAGCGCCGCGAGCCGCTCCAGCCGCGATTCCAGGTCCACCAGGTTGCTCCAGCCCCTGGCCATGGCCGCATTCACTTCGTCGTAGCGGAAGCCGCGCGCATCTTTGAAATAGAACTTCACCCGGTCTTCGAAAAAGGCGCGCAGGGCTTCGTCGCCGCCGATTACGTCGAGCAGCGGAATCTCAATCCGGCCTTCCACCAGGATCTTCACCACGCCCTGCGCCGCTCGCCGAAGCGCGAACGGGTCGCGCGAGCCGGTGGGAATCAGACCGACCCCAAAGCATCCGCGCAAGGTGTCGAGCTTGTCCGCCAGGGCAACCACTCGGCCGGCCTGGCTGCGCGGAATCGAATCCTCCATGCTGACCGGCTTGTAATGGTCGTAGATCGCCTGCCACACTGGTTCGGGTTCGCCCTCCGCGCGGGCGTACAATCCGCCTACCACGCCCTGCAGCTCGGTGAACTCCTTTACCAGCTCGGTGGTCAGGTCGCATTTCGCCAGTTCCGCGGCCCGCAGCGCGTCGGCGTCCCCGCCCAGTTCCCGCGCCAGCGCCACCGTGCGTTCGGTCTTTTCCAGGTACGAGCCGAGCTTGGCCTGGAACGTCACGTGAGCCAGGTCGGCTTTCCGCTCCTCCAGGCTCTTTTTCCGGTCGGTCTCCCAGAAGAACCGCGCATCGTTGAAGCGGGCCCTCAGTACGCGCTCGTTGCCGCGCTTCACGAACCCCTCGCTATCGGTGGGAATGTTCATGACGGCCACAAATTCCGGCGCCAGATTTCCCGCCGCGTCCTCCACCGAGAAGTACTTCTGATGGTGGCGCATCACCGTGATGAGCACTTCTTCGGGCAGTGTCAGGAAATCCCGATCGAAGCTGCCCCGGATGGTGGCCGGATACTCGGTCAGGTACACCAGCGTTTCGAGCAGCGCCGCGTCCGGCTTCACCCGCACGCCCGCCAGTTCGCTGCGGATTTTTTCGCGCCGTTCCGCGGCCGAAAGAGTCACGTGATGGTCGCGCAGCCGCTCCGCGTAGTCGGCCGTCGTCACCACGATCTCCCGCGCGCCCAGCCGGCGATGCCCGCTCGTCAACGCGCCGCTTCTCACGCCGGCAATCTCGAACGGTACGATCTCATCGCCCAGCAGCGCCAGCAGCCATCGAATCGGCCGGATAAAGCGCGGCCCGTTCTTGGCCGTCCAGTACATGGTTTTGGGAAAATAAATTCCCAGAATGACTCCCGGCAGCGCTTCCGCCAGAATGTCTTTCACCGCCCTGCCCGGCACTTTCTTGAGAAAGCTGTAATATTCGCCCTTGGCGGTAGTCTCGATCGAGAGATCCTCGGCCTTCACGCCCTGTTTGCGCGCGAAGCCGGCCACTGCCTTCGACGGCGCCGATTTGGCCGGCCCGGTAACGCGTTCTTCCGTGTCGGCCATACGTGCCGGCAATCCTTCGGCCCGCAGCACCAGCCGCCGCGGCGTGGCATCGAGCGCCACCGATTCGTGCGGTATCTCGAGCTTCTCAAACAGCAGGCGCAGATTTTCCAGAGCGCCCGGAATCATCCAATCGGGGATCTCTTCGGCGCCGATTTCGAGAAGGAAGGGAAGGCTCATTGTGCGGCTGACCTCCTGGAGCACAGCCGAGCGGGGACGTGGGGCAGAGCATCGTCTTTCGTGGTCTGCCCTACAACTGGTCTTCGGTGGATGCAGAGCTTGAGAACATCTGGGTGGCAGACCACAGAAGACGATGGTCTGCCCCACGGAGTCAGACTCATTGGGCCACCGTCTCGCCTTCGTGGGTGGGGCTCTGTTGATCGATCCAGTCGTGTGCGACCTGCACCGCCAGCTTCCGCACCCGCTGGATCACGCCCACGCGCTCAGTCACGCTGATGGCGCCGCGCGCGTCGAGCGTATTAAAAAGGTTGGAGCACTTCAGTACCTGGTCGTAGGCTGCCAGCAGCGGGAAGCGCAATTTGTCGCCTGCCTTCGGATCGTACGCCGCCAGCAGCCGCGCGGCTTCGCCTTCGTGCAGATCGAACAGTTTCCAGAGGGTCGCCACATCGGCCATTTCGAAGTTGTAGACCGAATACTGCAGCTCGTCCAGATAGCGCACGTCGCGGTATTGGAAATCCTTGGTCCAGTCAATGTCGAATACGCTGTCTTTGACCTGCAGGAATGCCGTGAGCCGCTCCAACCCGTAGGTCAGCTCCGCCGGAACCAGGTCCAGGTCGATGCCGCCGCACTGCTGGAAATAGGTGAACTGGGTGATCTCGAGCCCGTCCAGCATCACCTGCCAGCCCACACCCCAGGCGCCAAGCGTGGGCGCCTCCCAGTTATCCTCTTCGAGCTTGATATCGTGCTTGGTCAGGTCGATGCCGATCGCTTCCAGGCTGCCCAGGTACTGTTCGATGACATCTTCCGGCGATGGCTTCAGAATCACCTGGAGTTGCTGGTGCTTGAAAAGGCGGTTGGGATTATCGCCGTACCGCCCGTCGGCCGGCCGCCGGCTCGGCTGCACGTACGCCACCCGGTAGGGCCTTGGCCCCAGCACGCGCAGAAAAGTCTCCGGGCACATCGTGCCGGCGCCCACTTCCACGTCGTAAGGCTCCTGGATGATGCAGCCTCGTTCGGCCCAGTATTGCTTCACCTTGAGTACGATCTCTTGAAACGTTTGCATGCCTTTAAGAGTTATCCTCGAGCAGAGGCGCGGTCACCAGCCGCCGCTCGATGTGCGACTCGATCTGCTCCACCAAAAAGCGCCGCAAATCGGCCGCGGTTTCCCGCTTCCACTCGCGCGGCTGAAGCTGCGCCACCGGTGTGCGCAACATTTCCGCCGCCATCGCCCGCGATTCCACGCTCAACTCCCCAACTCCGCCCACTGCCAAAGTGCGCCGGCAGTGACCGCACAGCAGCCCTTCCCGCCCGCGGCTGAAAAAAGCCCGTTCCGGCGCCTCCGGGTCGTCCAGCAGGCTTCCGCAACCCAGGCAGACATGAAGCTCCGGTAGCCAGCCCGAGAGCCGCACCGCCCAAAGGGAAAAGTACGTCACCGCGCGCCACGGCCCCGCGCGCAGATCGTCCAGAACCGCCGCCAGCAGCCGGTAAAACTTCTCGCTAGGCTCAGCCGACGGCAGCAACTGATCGCTGACTTCGGCTACATAATCGAGCGCCACTCCCGTCCGGTAATCGGAAACTAACCCGAACTGGGAGCGGATCAGCTCGCAGGAATCCAGGTTCACCAGCTCCCTGGTCTCGCGCTGGAAATACGCCATCCGAACTTGGGAAAGACGCTCCAGCCCCGCGCCGAAAGCATTCTTCGGACGCCGCGCCCGCTTCGCCACACCCCGCAGCTTGCCCTGGTCACGGGTAAAAAAACTGACCACCAGGTCCGCTTCCTTAAGCGGGTAAGTTCGCAAAACGAAAGCTTCGCTGACACGCGCCGGCACACGTGGAAAGCTAAGAGTAACACAGGGTGAACGGAGAGCCCCACGAAAGACCCAGCGGCGCCGTCGCGCAATGCTCCGGGCCGTAGGTCCGACGCGATGTGCAGCGCAATCGTGCGGTCGGGAATGCCTCCGTTCCAGCGAAAGTTCCCAAGAGCTTCGCGAGAGCCCAATCGGCCGCAGGGGCCGGAGAACCCGGAGAGAACATTGAGGCTACCCCACCACAACTTGATTTTCTGCTCAATTGTTACGTACAATTAAACGTATAATCATACGCAGAATCGTCGTGTGAAAGAGACGGACGAATGGAAAGAAACCGATCGGCAGTTCGAGACTTTGGACTGTTCAGTGACGAGGTTTTCACCTCGACCGACCTCAACAGACGGTCCGGGGAAGTGCTCAACCGGGCGAGGAGAACGCCGGTCACCATTGCTCGGAATAACGAGCGATTCGCTCTGCTCAGGCGGGATCAGGCAGCCTCGCTTGTCAAAGGTCTAACGCAGCTCGTGGAGGTTGTTCAGTTAGCGCAGAGCGCGGTCGCGCTTCGCAAGAATCGGCCGGATCAAGTCGCCCCTAGCGTGGCGTGGATGCGGGCGTTCGATGAAGAAGACCGTCAGTCGATGCTGGACGAGATATTCACGTCTTGCGTCCAGGCATCGGCGGCGGACGATTGGGACGCTGTGACTGCCCTCATCCATCAATGGCGTGAGAGCGCATCTGTGGCGGAGAGCGGAATACTGCGTCAAGCCATGGATGCTGAATCCGATGAGCAGCCGCTACCTCACCCGAGCGCGATTTCAACCGTGCCAGAGCCGTCTTGCGAGCTTTGAAGTCCGATGGACGAGGTACCGGGCACTGAAGCTGGCGGCCCGCCGGAGGATCTCGGCATCAGCCCGCCGAACGCGGAGCCGGGCGCAGCCCGCTGGATTCTGGTTGCGCACAACCGAAACGTACTGAAGGGGTGGGAATGGCTCTGCCGCAATACTCCAGTGGATGCCCAGCGCTGCTACGCGTGGCTCTCCCAGCACGCGACCCTGCCAAAACCGCGGAGGTGCTATGCCCTCAAAGGGAAACAGTTCGCGGGCTGTTGGGGATATGAGATCGGCTCGGCCAACAGGGTCTATTACAAACCGGATGAGACGGACCGAAAAGCTGTGATCTTTTATGCTGGACCTCACCCGAGTGGGGTTCCAACACCACCCAAGGGCTTATAGCAAAGAGGGTAATGACCTCGCGCGGAAAGACAATCTGTCCCGAAGGCTCCGGGCGGTTTTGCGCGACAGAAAAGCTCGCATTGCCCTGCTTTCATGGAGACCATTGCGCTGAGATTACCCGACGATCTCTTGGCCGAACTCGAAGGCGCGGCCAAGGCCAGGCGCGTGACGAAGTCCTGGCTCGTGCGGGCAAGTCTGAAACTGGCGCTGGGTAAGCAAGCGCCGGCCGGCGCCATCTCGTGTTACGACGCGGCCCGCGACCTTGCTGGCACCGTGAAAGGGTTGCCCAGGGATCTGGCCGAAAATCCAAATTACATCGACGGTTTTGGCGGGGCACCTTGGTCCCCGTTTTGATGCCTGAGCCTGAGTCAAGCGCCATCATCAAGCTTCAGGATGGATTGCTACCGTAAGCCCTTTCCGGTGATAATGAGTATGGAGATGACGGATCTGCAGCTCTATATCGCAATCGGACTGCCGACTATCGCGGTGTTGGCGTCTCTTACCGTGAGCCTGGTCCAGATCAGCGCCATACGGGAGGAGCTGCGTTCGAACATGCAGGCGGTTCGTGAGGACGCTCGCGTCAATATGCAGTCAATCCGTGAGGACATCCGCGAGATCCGTGAGGATATCCGCGAAATCCGCAGCGACATCAAGCTCTTGACCGGTAAAGTCTACGAGCTCATGGGACAGAAGCCCTAACTCGCTGGAAATCCCACACCCTATCGCGCAGTCTTATTGTTGTATACCCGGATCACGTCGCTGGTAATATCGGTAGCGTTTTCGGCGTACAGCAATGGCGCCCGCGACGTGCTCACGTCGAAGACAACCGCGTATCCGCTGGCGCTGGCCACTTCCGCGATCACCGCAACCATCTTCTTGCCGATCACCGCCAGCACCTGCTTTTGAGCCTGCTCCAGATCGCTGTCGTCTTGATCGGTTTCCACGTTGAACAGCACGGTTTGGTCGTTCAGCTCCTTGGTCAGCTTCTTGCGGTCTTCCTCTGTGAGGGACTTGTCCTCGTCCAACCGCTTTTGCATTGCGTCGATGACTTCTTTTTCCTGGTCGAGCTTGGTCTTTCGAGGGCCGAATTCCGCTTCCAGCCGTTTCGCCGCCGCCTGGCCATCGGCGGTGCCCACAATGGCGTCCTGCATATTCACCAGGGCCACCTTGGGCGCCGAGTTGGCTGGGGCCTGCCCCCAACTACACACCACCGCCGCAAGCATCGATGAAAGGGGAAGAAACAGTTTCACGAAGGTCCTCTGAACGGGATGTTAACACGCCGATGCGCCGCGGATCCCTGTGTGTCCTCCGCTACAGCGTCGCCCAAGCTTCACGCAACATGCGCTACTGAAAACTGAAAACTGATTACTGACAACTCACTTCAGCACGCCAGATCTTCGCGTCCTAGCCGGAAACCATTCAGGTTGCCCAGCACAGTCACCGCAATCTGCCGCGGATCGAAGAATCTCTGGGCGATCCGTTGCACATCGTCGGCGGTGACGGATTCGATCGACTCCACCAGCTCGTCCAGGGTGAAGAACTTCCCGAAATACATCTCTTGGCGCGCCAGGTTCGACATTCGGCTGGAGGTCGATTCCAGGCTCAGCATGAGGGAGCCTTTCAGATGATCCTTGGCCCGCCGCAGTTCCTCCGCGCTCACCGGCTCCTGCTTCAGTTCCCGGAACTCGCGCAGAATCGATTCCACCACCCGGCGCGCCGACTCGATCGACGTGCCCGCGTAAATCGAAAGGCACCCCGTATCGCGGTACGGGCTCAGCTCGCTGAACACTGCGTAAGCCAACCCCTGCCGCTCCCTGATGTTTTGGAACAGCCGCGAACTCATCCCGCCGCCCAGCAGCGTGTTGAGCACGTAACACGGGAAACGCTCGGCGTGTGGCAGCGGATAAGACGGCACGCCCAGGCAAACATGCACCTGCTCCAGCGCCTTTTTATTGCGTAGAGCGATGCGCGCGTGCGTGCTCGGCGCCGAATCCGGCCCCAGCGGCGCGCCCGGCGCGGTATTTTCGAAATGCTCTCGCACCAGCCCAACCAGCCGCTCGTGAGTCAGGTTCCCCGCCGCCGTGACGATCAGGTTCGAAGGTACGTATACCGCCGAGTAATATTCCAGAATCGAGTCCCGATCGAAGCGCTTCACCGTCTCGCGCGTGCCCAGAATCGGCTTGCCCAGCGGATGATCCTTCCAGAAATTCGAGGAAAAGATCTCGTGCACCAGGTAATCCGGGCTGTCCGCCTCCATCTTGATCTCTTCCAGAATCACGCCCTTCTCTTTTTCGATGTCCTCCTCGCGAAACGACGGGTGAAGCACCAGGTCGGCCAGCACGTCGAACGCCTGCGAAAGATGCTGGTCGAGCACTTTCGTGTTAAAGCACACCAATTCCTTCGCCGTGAACGCGTCCAAGTTGCCGCCGATCGAATCCACCGACCGCGCGATGTCCTCGGCCGACCGGGAACTGGTCCCCTTGAACAGCATGTGCTCGATAAAATGCGAGATCCCGTTGCGATCCGGCGTTTCCCGCCGCGAACCGGAAGCGATCCACACGCCTACCGAAACCGACCGCACGTGCGGCATCGGCTCCGTGATGACCCGCACTCCGTTAGCCAGCACGGTAGTTTCGATATCGCGCAGAGGACTATGACCGGAACTCATGATTTTGGAGGAAGGAACGTTGGCCTGCCTGCTACCTTTGTAACACTATTTTACCGAGGGCTGGGCGAGGGCGCCCCGGGGGCCATTACCTGGAAGGGACGTCCACCTCGGCGTAACTGCCGGGCGTTGCGGCGTTCACCGCGGCGACGACCCTTTCAACGTGCCGTCGCAGGATGGGCCACTGCGCGTTCCCGAGAACCACGATCGCAATTTTCCTGCCCGTTAAATTCTGTTGATACCGGATGTTTTTGTCGGCTGTCACGAACAGTTCGAAACCCGCGGCCTCGGCCGCATCGAGCAGAACACCATCCACAAGCCTCTCCCATCCCCGTTCAACAGCTTCGACGACTTCATGACCTCTCAGAGCGTATCGCAGCGGGGCTGGCGAGCTGTGGTCAAGCAGGATAAGCATTTACTGTTGATGCCGCGTCATGCTGCGGGTGTGGGGGCGCATCGAGGCTCCGCGCGGCGAATTCGAGCACCGCTATCACTTGTTCCCGGGTTACATGAAACCACTCCACGATTTCGTCAATGGTAGCCCCGGATTCGAGGTTTTCAAACACGATGGAAACCGGCATCCGCGTGTCCTTGAACACCCATGCACCACTGACTTTGCCGGGGATGCTTTCCACGGCGGGGCATTGTGACCAATCGAGAGTCGCCATAGTCGGGCCTCCTCGCTACAGGATAGAACTCTCATTCCATGGTATCAGTTGCCGGAACGCTCTACGCCTGCCGGTCTCTCCACCCCTATCGGTTACACTGAGACTAGGATGTCCCTCCCGCTGGTGGGCATGGACCTTGCCGATCTCGGTGAGGCCGTCGGGCCCGATCAACCGCCATACCGCGCAAAACAACTTTACCAGGCGATCTATCGCGAACCAACCGCCGACTTGGTCCAGATCTCTACCCTGCCGGTCCAAATACGTCATAACTTGAGCACCCGGCACCACTTAGGGCTGCCGGAAGTTGCGCATTGCTACCATTCCGCCGATGGCACCCGCCGCTACCTGCTGCGGCTCGACGACGGCCGCACGGTGGAAACCGTGCTGATGCCGGAGGGGGAACGCGACACCGTCTGCATTTCGAGCCAGGTGGGGTGCCCGGTGGATTGCAAGTTCTGCATGACCGCGCTGCTCGGCCTCGAGCGCAGCCTCACTGCCGGTGAAATCGTGGGCCAGGTGCTGCTGGTGGCGCGCGAAAACGGCCTGCGGCGGGATGGCGGCCGCCTCAACATCGTAATGATGGGCCAGGGCGAGCCGCTTCTGAATTTGCCCAACGTGATCAAGGCCACGCGCATTTTGCTCGACCCCGCCGGCTTCGGCCTTTCCCCCCGCCGCATCACCGTTTCCACCGCCGGCATCGTTCCAAAAATCGAAGAATTGGGACGCGAGCCCGTTCGCCCCAAACTGGCCGTCTCGCTCAACGCCTCCACCGAGGAATCGCGCCAGGAGCTCATGCCGATTACCCGCAAGTATCATCTGCGCGACCTCATCGCCGCTTGCCGCGCCTACCCGCTGCGCCCCTGGGAGAAGCTGACTTTCGAATACGTGCTGCTCAAAGATGTCAACGATAGCGATGCCGACGCGCGCCGCGTGGCGAAGCTGCTGGCCAATCTCAACGCCAAGGTTAACCTGATCGCCCTCAACCCCGGTCCGGAAATCCCCTATAAAACACCCGATCCCGAGCGTGTGGAAAGCTTTCAGCGCATCGTGCGCCGCTCGCTCCCGTGTTTCGTCCGCAAGCCCCGCGGCCTCGATATCTACGCCGCCTGCGGCCAGTTGAAACGCTATAGCGAAGGTAAGGAAAGATGAGCCACAGATGAACACAGATGAACACGGATAAGAAGGAACTTATTTTGCTTTATCCGTGTGCATCCGTGTCCATCCGTGGCCAATTCACATTGCCACTCAGATCTTCTGCACCCGGCGCAACGTATACTGTTCCGGCTTCATGCTGGTCTGCTCCAGCTTTTTCCAATCGTCGTTGGCGTGGATCAGCTTACCGCTGATGTGGTTGGATTTGGCCGAGGCCAGAAACAGCGCAAGCTGAATCTGCTTTTCGGGTGTCACCCCGCCACTCACGCGCAACTCGCGCGCTTCGGCGTATTCCTTCTCTCCGGCCCGTTCTTCGCCCGCATTCAGGATCTCGTCCGTCATGTGTGTATATGCGGCGCCGGGAATCAGGCAATTGACCTGCACGTTGTGGTCGCTCACTTCCTCCGCCAGAGTTTCGGCGAATCGCGCCAGACCGGCCTTGGAGGCTGCGTGCGCGCTGAAATTCCGGCGCGGCGAGTTGGAGCCGCCCCCGGCCAGCAGGATGATTTTTCCCGACCGCTGCTGGATCATGTGAGGCAATACCGCCCGGCAGCAGTTCACCGCCCCGATCAGATTGATCTCGATGGCTTCCTGCCAGCGTTTCGGATCGGTATCCACTAACGGCCCGATCGGCCCCAGCACGCCGGCCGCCGCCACCAGCACGTCTACCCGGCCGAACAGCACTCGCATCCGATCCACCGCCGCGGCTACTTGCTCGCGGTCGCGAACGTCCGCCTCCAGGCGAAGTGCGTTCCCTTTGGCCTGTTCGATCTCGATCTTCGCCAGGTCCAATTCCGCCCGGCTCCGTGCCAGCAAGCCCACTCGCGCCCCCGCGTCGGCGAAACCGATTGCCAGCCGCTTCCCAATCCCTCTTCCCGCTCCGGTTACCAATACGCTCCAGACCCGGTTCACACTGCGATTGTAATCCCGAGCGTTGAATTTCCAGTGAATTACCGGGCAGCGGAAGTTGCGTTCCGCTTCGGCGTCCTAGAACTCGCGGGCCAAGGCCATTTACCCCTATAGCCCCAATGCCGCCCGGCAGGCCTTCAGAATTTGGACCGCGCCGGGCGTATCGCCGTGCACGCAAATCGTGTCGGCGCCGCGCGCTAGCGCGACCGCTTGGCTTGCGGCCGCTGCGGGATCCGTTATCAGCGCGTCGGAGAACTTGCGATTGCGCAGCGAGCCATCCGCCTCGTAGCGGCGGTCGGCGAATGCCTCGGCCGCGACTGTCAAACCCATTCCGCGCCAGACTTCCAGCATGGGCGAACCCGCCAGTCCGAACAGCCGCGCTTGCGGATTCCATTTAGCCACGGCCCGGCCGATGGCTTCGGCCACTTCGCGGTTGCGCACGGCCACGTTGTAAAGCGCCCCATGCGCTTTGACGTGAACGATGGCGCCGCCCACCCGCGTCACGACCGCCTCCAGCCGGGCGATCTGTTCCAGCACCGTTGCTTCGATTTCTGGCGGCGTCATCGGCATTTCCAGACGCCCAAAATTGGCGCGGTCGGGATAGCCGGGATGCGCGCCGATGCGCACGCCGCGCTCAATGGCCAAGCGTGCCGTCCGCTCCATCATGGTTTCGTCCCCGGCATGTGCGCCGCAGGCGATATTGGCGGAGGTGATGAATTCCATCAACGCCGCTTCATGGGCGGCATCTTCCAGTTCCCCCATGTCGCAATTCAAATCAACTGGCATTGTATTGGTTCTATATTAATCCGGCGATAGCAAAATCTCTTCCGCTTCACAGCGAGTACAACCACTCCTCCTGCTCCTGCAGAAACCGCAAAGCCTGGTCGATCGTGACGCATTCGAACCGAATTTCGTCGCGCGGGCGCATTTGCCCCAGCCGCCAGAAGTCGGCGGAAATCACGTTGGCAGGTTTGGGATACCCGCCCGTGGTCTGATGGTCGACGAACAGGATGATCGGCTGGCCATCGGGCGGCGCCTGAACCGCGCCCAGCGATACCCCTTCGCTGATCATGTGCCCGCCGGCGCCGGTGAGGGTTTGCCCGCGCAGCCGCAGACCCATTCGGCTGGATTCCTCGGACACGGTGTATGCACTGCGATAAATCTCTTCGCCGAACCATTCGGCTTGCGGCCCGGGCGTGACCCGCAAGGTGGTAGCCGGATTCCAGTATGGAAATCCGCGCGCCGCCTTTCGCGGGCGGCGGATGGCGGCATCGCCGATGGCGAGCACGTCGCCCTTGCGCAGCCTACCTCCGCCCACCCCGGTCGTCAGGTGAGCCGAGGCGCTGCCCATGATCTTTGGGGCTTCGATGCCGCCGCGTACCGAGAGGTAGCAGCGTGCTCCGCCACGCGTGGCAGCGCAACGGACGCGGTCGCCTGCCGGAACTTCGATCGGAGTCCAGAGCGGCAGGCCTGAGCCGAAGTCCGACCCGGTGAGCGCGATCACCGCCGCCGACTCGAATTCCAGCTCCACGCCCATCAGCGTCATTTCCAACCCGGCGGCATTTTCGGCGTTGCCCACCAGCAGGTTGCCGGCGCGCAGCGCCAACGCGTCGGCCGCACCCGCTGCCGATACGCCGAAGTGCGCCCATCCGAAGCGGCCCAGGTCCTGGATGCTCGATTCCAGCCCCGGCGCGATCACCCGGACCTGGTTCATCGCGCCCAGCCTTCCATCGGCACGAAACGAACGCGGTCGCCCATGCGCAACAACCCCGGAGGTTCGCCATGCACGTCGAACAGCGCGAGCGGCGTCCGCCCAATCAACCGCCATCCGCCGGGCGAGGCCAGTGGATAGATTCCCGCCTGGCTTCCGCCGATCGCCACGCTGCCCGCCGGCACGAGCTTCCGCGGCGAGGCGAGGCGCGGTGTAGCCAGTGCTTCGGGCAACCCGCCCAAGTAAGGAAAGCAGGTAGCGAAGCCGACGAAATAGACGGTATACAGGGCCGAGGAATGCAGCTTGATCACAGCCTCGGCGGCAAGGCTTGCGTGCCGCGCCACGTCCTCCAGGTCCGGCCCGTCGTCGCCTCCATAGCGCACCGGAATTTCGATTAGCCGCTCCTCCGCGTTCGTCTCCAGCGCCGCGCTGGCCCGCTCGCGCACCAGAGCTTCTACCGCGTCGTGACCGAGCAGTCGAGGATCGAACTCCACCAGCACGCTGGCGAAGGCGGGGTGGAGATTCAGAATGCCGCGCAGACCCGCCAGCGCCGCCGTCAGGCTGCGCACTCGCGCATTAGCCTCGGGCGAAATCGCGCGATCGAACTCCACCAGCAAAGCGCGGTCGCTGGCCGGACGGATGGTCATCGGCCGGCCCCCGGAGCTTCTCTCCGCCCTTCGTAGGGCGGACCCCCTGGTCCGCAGCCGACCCCCCGGTCGGCTTTTTCGCGCCGAAAAGACTGCTCCGACGATGTAGAGTCGGCCTTCGGCCTGCACCCGCTCGCGCCTCCAAAAATGGTTGATACCGCGAGTTGCACTCCGCCGAGAAGCGCCATGAACAAGAATTGTACAAGAGCGCGCCGCACCAACCGAACCGCCGCCTACTCCAGCTTCAGTTGTGACGTCCGCTCGACCTTTGCCGGATCGAGCTCGATGCCGAATCCCGGCCGCGACGGCAGCGCCAGCTTGGCATGCTCCACTCTAGGCGGGTCCTTCTCGAAGTGGTAGTAGCTCTGCATCTTCAGCACCAGGTACTCGGCTAACGGGCAGGTCATGGGCGATTGGCTGGCAATCACGTGCAGCGCGGCGTGAATGCTGTGCCCGTGCGGGATCACCTCCGCGTCGTGCAGCGAGCTGACGGCGCAAATCTTCACCAGTTCGCTCGTGCCGCCGCACCATTCCGGGTCGGCCTGCACCACGTTGACCGCGCCCGCGGCAAGATACCGCTCCACTTCCCAGCGTCCGTAGAAATGCTCGCCCGACGCCACCGGAAAAGAGATGGCCCGGCGCAGCGCAGTGAAGCTTTCGATCTTCTCCGGATGAACCGCCTCTTCGATCCAGCGGGGGCGATACTTCTCCACCTGCTTGGCCCACTCCAGGGCATAGTTCAGGTCCCAGCCGCTGTAAGCGTCGAACATCAATTCCACGTCCTCGCCCACGGCGTCGCGCAGAATCCGCACCATCTCCACGTTCTTGCGCATGCCCTCCGGGCCATCGCCCGGCCCGTACGCCATAAACCATTTTTCATAGCGGAAGCCGTCGGCCTTAAACTGCTGCGCGCGTTGGTGCATGGCTTCCGGCTCGAGCGAATAGCCCAGGCAACTCGCATAGGCCTCCACCGCCGGCCGAGTTGGACCGCCGAGCAAACGGTACACCGGTGCGTTGAAGAAGCGTCCGCGCAAGTCCCAAAGCGTGTTGTCCACCGCGCTGATCGCCATCAAAAAGAATCCTGCGCGGGAATGGCGGTTGGAGCGGTACATCTGGTCCCACAGCGCCTCGCCCGCCAACGCGTCTTTACCGATGAGAAACGGCCGCAGATCCTCAATCACCACCATGGCGACTTCCCGATCGATGGGACCGTACAGCCCTTCAAGCCCCTGGCCGGTCTCGATCTTCAGATAAAGCGCGGAAGTGGCGACCGTTCGCGTGCCCGGCGGTGCGGAATCGTGGTACGGTTTCGGGCGCAACTCATCGTAGACATAGAGCGGGTTCACCTGATGCTGCCGATTGACCCCTGTTTCCGCCTGCCGCGTGCCCTCCACCTTCCAAACTTCGACCGCCGCAATTCTCAGGTTGCCCGCACTGCCGGCGGGCGCCTGAAACGCGGAGAGAACCGGCGCGGCCACACTCGCGCCAAGTCCCCCAAGGAATTGCCGCCGTTGCATGAGGGAATTGTATCAGTGGGGCAGACCTGGGCAGACCATCGTTGTTTGTGGTCTGCCAATCAGGGTCGCGCGGACGAGGGCGTATTCCCACCTTGTGTTCTAGAACGGGCGGTCCCCGTCCCCGATGTCGTCTATAAAGACTTCATCCATCCAGGAATCTTCCGCAGATCTGGCGGGGGCCGCAGGCGCCGGCGGGGCGGGCTTGACTGGCCGGCGTTTGGCAGGTTGGTCGTCCTGATTTCGCTCCCGGTAATCCTCCCAGTAGAGCTCTTCCTCAAAGCGCCGCCTGGCTTCCTCGTCGTCTTCGGGCGAGGTGGGTTGCGGCGCGGACAGCGGCTTCTCGCCCAGCACGTAGCCGAAGCGCTTGAAGTGCAATTCGTGGATCCAATATTTTACTGGCAGCTTCCACTTCTGTTTGGGGTCGGGCCTGGCTCGAACGAGCGCGTCCGGCCCGAAGCCCAGGCTTTTGGCCATGGCGATGTCGTTTTGATTGAGCCGGCAGAGCTTCTTCGCCTCCGGCCAGTCGTGGCGATGCTTCTTTCTCCCCATTTCCGGATTAGAACGGCATGGCGGCGTTACTCCAGCGCCGGCAGATGCTCCGGCCGCACTTGGAGCTGAATTGATCGTGCTTGCCCCGGAGTTCGCCGGATGAGGCCATTCCGCTCGAGCGTCTTGATCATTTCGTGAACCGAGGGCGCGGACACCCGGAAATAGCGCTGGAGATCGGATTCGGCGGGAGCTTGACCTTGGATTTTCGAGTAATAGTAGATGAACGCCAAATATTGGCCTTGTTTTGGCGTGAACGACGGTGCGGCCGAGGGATCCAGCCCGGGCGCGGGATCGATTCTGACCGCGAAGGCGTCTTCGCCAAAACTTTCGTAAACGCGAACCTTAAGGACGAAAAGCTGCCCGCCGATCACGGCGCGAACCGATTTCTTGGCGGCGGCATAGAGGTTCTGGCGTAGCTCTTTCGCATCGGCGCTGGAACTTTTGTAATGCGCGATGCCAAAGCCTACGCCGCCTTTCTGAGCGAAGACCCATTCGCTGCCGTCTTTGTACTCCACCTCAATCGAGTCGGCGCCGAGCGACAGGGCATGCCCAGAGAGCCCTTCCAGGAGTGTTTTGGGCTTGCCCATCAGCCCACCGATTTCGCAGCCCGCGCGCGGCGCCGGTTCCAACCCCTGCCGCATGCCTCGGCAATCTCGTAATCTTCCGACGGGTACGCCTCACCGGTAATGCACGTGAAGCACATGTGTCCCACTTCCGCGGAGCCGATGACCCAGATCGGCTCGCCACAAGAGCAGCGTGCTCCGGCCTTGTAGGCCTCGAACGTCGATCGGAGCCGCGCGGTTATGTCGGCTTCCTTTGAGCCCCGATTGCTCTTCAGGTAGAGGCGGACATAATCCCGAAGGGAGATCGGTACAAAGCCCATCGCCCTAAATCCTTGCCGTCAAAATGGTACGTCGTCGTCCGTGATCCCTTGATGGAACTCTTCGGCCGGAGCCGCGGCGGCCTGCGGACGGGGTTGCGCGGAACGCGGCATCGAAACCGGGCGGTCGAAATCGCCGGATTCGGCGGGCGCATCGCCGCGGCCGGCGCCGCCGCCGAGCAGCATCACGTTCATGGCTTCGCAGATGACCTCGGTCATGTAGTGCTTCTGTCCGTCCTTCTCGTAACTACGGGTCTCGATGCGCCCTTCCAGGTAGATCTGCTTGCCCTTCAAGAGGTAGTTGGCGATGTTCTCAGTCTTCCATACAACGATGTTGTGCCAATCGGTAAGGTCTTTCCATTCGCCTGTCTGCGAATCCTTCGTCCGCCGGCCGGTGGCCAGCGAGAACTTGGAAACCGAAATTCCGCTCGGCGTGAACTTGGTCTCCGCGTCCTTGCCGAGATTCCCCACAAGAATGACTTTGTTGACGCTTCGCATAATACCCTGCACTGTAACACACGCGGTCCTTGCACTAAAGCCCAATTCCATCCGTCACGTGGAGCCGCCGTTTCCGCCTGCATCGGCTGCCCCTTCAACTTCTGTTCCAACCCCGCCATCGGCCCCGGCTTATACTTGTAGTTCATCTATGTCCGTCACCCGCCGCGAACTCTTGATGGGCAGCTTCGCGCTGCCGGCTCTGGCTGCCAAGAAGCCGGCTAAGAAGAAGATCGCGCCTGAAAAGCCCAGCATTTTGCTGATCGTGGTGGACGGCCTGCCGTCCTGGCTGATCGGCTGTTACGGCAATAAAGAGGTTCTCACGCCCAACATCGACCAGTTGGCCCGCACCGGCACTCGCTTCCTGAACCACTTCGTGGCCGTTCCCGAAGCCGAAGCAAACTTTCGCACCCTGATCACCGGCCGCACGCCCATGCAAATCGGCCCTTCCGGAACGTTGGCGCCCGACGACGTCACTCTGGAAAAAATGCTCGGTGGAAACGGCTACGCCTGCCACGCCACCCAAAGCCAATCGGCCGCGGAAGTGACCGCCGAGGCCGTCAAACTCCTCGACCGATTCGATGGCAAGCAAGATTTCTGGATGGTCCGCTACACCGATTTGCGGCCGCCTTATGACGGCATCCCGGCAAAGTTCCTGGACCTCTACGCCAGTCAGCAATTCGCCAACTACTCCGTCGAATCGATGGCGGCCAACGCCGCCGGCAATAAAGAGATGCTTGCCAACCGCCTGCTCAGCCGGCGCAAACTGGCGGCCGGCATTTCCAGTGTCGACGACGCGGTCGGCAGCCTGGTCCGCAAGATTTCCGAGAAGAAGGCCGTCGACCACGTTCTGGTAATCCTGACGGCAACTTGCGGCTCGCTATTCGGATCTCACGGCCTTTGGGGCGCCGGCGACGCCTCCGATCCGCCTAACATGTTCGAGGAGTCCGTTCGCATTCCGCTGATCTGGAGTTGGCCCGGCAGAGTACCGACCCAAGGCGTTCAGGTCGAGTTGGTGAGCACCTACGACCTGGTTCCGTCGGTGGCGGACATCGCGGACATTGAGCCGCCGAAACGCAATCTCTGCGGGCGCAGCTACGTGACGCTGGCCACCGGCAAATTGCTGGCGCGAAACCAAGCCTGGCGTCAAGCCATATGTGCGCGCGAGCGCGATACCGAGATGGCTCGCATCGAGCGCTACAAGCTCG
Organism: Bryobacteraceae bacterium; assembly: GCA_049511335.1. Classification (GTDB taxonomy): domain Bacteria; phylum Acidobacteriota; class Terriglobia; order Bryobacterales; family Bryobacteraceae; genus JBEKYD01. The sequence continues at coordinate 18,264 of JBEKYD010000104.1, forward strand.
TCCAGCGCAACCAGGGCAAAGGGCCTAACGAGCTATACGATTATGCCAGCGACCCGGGCGAGCGCAACAATCTAGCCGACGACGACCAGTACGTGTCCGTCCGCTCCAGCCTCGCCGGTGAGATTCAAAAGTGGAACGTGAATTATTCGCAATGAAGGGATGGAGCGGACCAGGACGGGCCCGCCCCGTAGTTAAGCCCGAGGTTAAACCCTACTGCTTGCACTTGGCCAGCGAGTGATTGTTGTCCTTGTAGCACTGCCCGTAGGCATTTAGGTCCTTGGCCCCCATCTTCGTGTGACAATCCACGCACTTCTTGCTTTCCTTCTTGGCATACTCGGGCTTGCCGTACGTTGCCGTGCCGCAGAACAAAAAGCCCAGTCCCAGGATGGCGGAGGGAATCGCCAGTTTCCATGCGCGCATAGTTTCTCCTTATGGAAGGTTTCTCAAGAGTAAAATACCCCTAAGTCTGAATCTCAGCAGCCCCCATCATAGCACTCACCTTGTAGAAGAATACAACAAAAATAGAAGAGGTGCGAAAAAATTGGGGCGCTACACCCAGAACCTAACCCCTGAAGCCCGCGACCGTGAGGAGCCGCGGAAAAATTGATTTCGAGCCACGGATGAACACGGATAAACACGGATAACCTCTTCTTTTCTTCATCTGTGTTCATCTGTGTTTATCCGTGGCTATATTTCTTCACACTTTCTGAGGCAGCGGTTGCCGGACCCCGTCACACTTCGGCTCGGGCGACGTTTCCGCGGCGAAATTCGATTTCCCGGCCACGCCGCGTGATCGAATGCTTCGCAAACTCGGCGCTTTTGTCTGGATAGTCGATGCGATAATGCGCGCCGCGGCTTTCTAGGCGAGCCGGTGCCGCGCGCGCAATCAGCAGCACCACATCCCGGAGGTTGCCCGCAGCCAGGGTGCGGGGATCTGACGCCCGCCCGGAGGCATCGCGCTCCAACCTGGCGCACGCCGCCCCCAAATCCGATCCGTTGCGTACAATGCCGCAATTCTCCCATGCCAGCCGCCGGATCTCCTCCACGCTCGCGGCAGGCATCGCGCTTTCGGGCGGGCGGCCGAACGACGGCGCCGCGCCGCAGACGCCCTCCCGCATCGCCCTCCCCGCGCGCGCCCCGAACACCACCCCTTCGAGCAGCGAATTGCTGGCCAGACGATTGGCCCCGTGTACGCCCGTCGACGTCACTTCCCCGGCGGCGAACAAGCGCGCGATTGTGCTCCTCCCGTCCAGGTCGGTTCGCACACCGCCCATGGCATAATGCGCCGCGGGCGCGACTGGAGCGGCCTGGCGCCCGAGGTCCACGCCGTATTCCAGGCAAGTCTTCCCGTCGCCCGCGTAGATCGTGTCGCTTTCGTGCAGCCCGATTTCGTCGTCGTCGGCGAGCGCCGCCGCTATGCCGCCTTGCGCGTATTCCGAAGCCGATTCGTGCAGGCTTTCCTTGGCGACCACCAGGACGCGGCCGGCCGGAGCCAGTTCGATCGCCGCGCGCAGCCCCGCCACGCCCGCGCCAATCACCAGAAAATCGGGGTCCATCCACTGCGATCATAACAAGCGCCATCGAGGGCCATCGAGCGGCGGAAGCCGGGGAAAAATATTGCGCGCGCGACCCGTTTCGGTCATGATTGTTCGACGAGCTCGCGACACATTGCTCCCCAAGCGGCTCGAAAGGAAAGCGGGCGACATGCATCTTTTGATGTTTCTCATTATTGGGATCGCTGCCGGCTGGCTTGCCGGTCAGTTGATGAAAGGCAGCGGCTACGGCCTGGTTGGAGACCTGGTCGTCGGCGTGATTGGAGCGTTTATCGGTGGCTGGCTTCTGGGCGGGCTTGGAATGTTTACCTTTGGGCTCATCGGGAGCCTGATCACGGCCACCATCGGCGCGGTGATCCTGCTGTTCCTGATTCGGCTGGTCAAAAGGGCGTAGCGCAGGGCCGATTGCAGGCGAAAACGCCGGCTCCACAATAGTGGAGTAGGCCTTCGGTCTGCATGCTCCAAATCGCAGGACGCGCGGGCGGGTGGAATGGGTTCCCCGGTGGATTTGCGCGAAAATAAGAGCACTACCGAGGAGGGCATTCACCATGACCAGCGAAGACATCGAGCGCGCCGAACTGCATTCCGGCCAGACGCCAGGGTACGATCCATTCGCGCGCGGCCAATTTCCGGTTGGAGTGCGTACCATCGAAACGCGGGATAGAGCGCGGAATCGCATGTTCCCTTGCGAGATTTGGTATCCGGCGGCTGGCCAACATGCGGGTCAGGATCTTGCGCCGGCAACCCAGGACTCCTTCACCGATCCCCCAGGCGGCACGCCACGCACCCAAATGGCGGTACGCGATGCGGCGCCCCAGGCCGGCACGTTTCCGCTGATTCTTTTTTCGCATTCGAGCGGCGGCCGCAGGCGACAATCGACGTTTCTTTGTACTCACCTGAGCAGCCACGGACACGTGGTAGCGGCCATGGACCACTCCGAGGTCGTCGCCCCTGAGCTGGGTCGTAGGGATGGCGAAACCGGCGAACAAAAGGCGGCGCGAGCCGAAGCCTGGATTGCGAACCGTGTGCCCGACATACGCTTCCTGCTCGACCAGCTTCTGGACGGCGCGGGGTGGGATTCGCAAGCGAAGGTGGATGGCGCGCGGATCGGAATCGTGGGACACAGCTTCGGCGGTTGGACAGCGCTTGCCGCGCCGGAAGTGGAGACGCGCATCCGGGCCGCGGTGGCGCTGGCGCCGGGCGGCAGTTCCAATCCAAAGCCGGGGATTCTTAAAGTGAAGCTCACCTTCGATTGGCGCCGCGATGTTGCGACATTGTATCTGGCCGCGGAAGACGACATTTCTCTCCCGCTAGCCGGGATGTGCGAGCTGTTCGAAAGGACGCCGGCGCCCAAGCGGATGATCGTCCTGCGCCGGGCCGATCACTTGCACTTCATGGACGACGTGGAGCAACTGCACGAGGCCGTGCGGGCCATGCCGTTCAGCGGCGAGCTGGCTTGGATTCCCAAGGAAATGAGACCGATTGGCGAGCTCTGTTCCGGCGAACAGGCCCACCTGTTTGTGCGCGGGCTCACGCTTTGTCACCTCGACACCGCTTTGAGACAACACGAGGGGGCGCGGCGTTTTCTCGCGGGCGACGTCCAAGCCGCACTCGCCGAGCGAGGCGTCGACGCGATTCTGTATCGGCCCTAACGGACGGGCGCGACCGTTCGAGAGCGTGCGCCCGGCCGCAGCACCAAGGCCGATTTTCAGGCATCATGGTATTTTCTCGATCGTTTTCAGGAAAGGAATACCGTGCCGACTACCGTCTCCATCGAAGAGTTGTGCATCAACACCATTCGCATTCTTTCGGCCGACGCCGTGCAAAACGCCAATTCCGGGCATCCGGGCATGCCCATGGGCTTTGCTGCCGCGGCTTTTACGCTGTGGGATAAATTTTTGAAGCACAATCCCAAGGACCCGTCGTGGTTCAATCGCGACCGTTTCATTCTTTCCGCCGGCCATGGCTCCATGCTGCTCTATAGCTTGCTGCACCTGACAGGCTACGATCTGCCGCTGGACGAGCTGAAGCGCTTCCGCAGATTGGAGAGCAAGACGCCGGGCCACCCCGAGCGCGGCAGTACGCCAGGCGTGGAAGTGTCCACCGGGCCGCTGGGGCAGGGTTTCTCGAACGGGGTGGGCATGGCTATTGCCGAAGCGTGGTTGTCGGCCCGTTTCAATCGGCCTGGGCACAACATCGTCGATCACTACACGTATGTGGTTTGCGGCGATGGCGACCTGATGGAAGGCATCACCCAGGAAGCGGCTTCGTTCGCCGGCCACCTGAAACTCGGCAAGATGGTGTACCTCTACGACCAGAACGGGATTACGCTGGCCGGCGCCAGTGGGCTGACCTTTACCGAAGACGTTCGCCAGCGCTTCGATGCCTACGGCTGGCACACGGTGCAGGTGACCGACGGCAACAACACCGACCAGGTGGCCGCCGCCATTCGCGAGGCGCAGGCCGAAACCTCGGCGCCTTCGCTGATTCTGGTTCGCACCCATATTGGCTTCGGCAGCCCGAACAAGCACGACAATTTTTCCTCCCACGGCGCCGCGCTGGGCGAAGAGGAACTCGCGGCCACCAAGAAAGCGCTGGGTTGGCCAACCACCGAAAAGTTCTATTTGCCCGAAGACGCCGTAGCGTATTTCCGCAAGGCGATCGACCGTGGCGCGGCCGCCGAAGCCGATTGGAAGAAAAGCTTTGCGGCGTACCAGAGCGCATTTCCGGCCGAGGCCGCGGAATTCGAGCGCATGGTGGCCGGCCGGCTGCCCGCCGATTGGGCGGCCGATCTACCCAAATGGCAGCCTACCGATAAAGCCATCGCCACGCGCGTGGCCGGCGGCATGGCAATCAACGCGCTCGCCAAACGCATTCCCGAGCTGATGGGCGGTTCGGCCGATCTGAATCCTTCCACCGAAACGGCGCTCAAGGGACAGGGCGATTTTCAGCCTCCCAGCGATCCCCCCATCGCCATGGGCGCCGTCGGCGGCGGGTGGGGCTACACCGGACGAAACGTCGCCTTCGGCGTGCGCGAACACGCCATGGGCGCGGCCGTGAACGGAATGGCGGCGCACGGCGGGGTGTTGCCGTTCTCAGCCACGTTCATGGTCTTCAGCGACTACATGAAACCCGCCATCCGCCTGGGAGCGCTTAGCCGGCTGCGCGCGATTTACGTCTTCACGCACGACAGCATCGGCGTAGGCGAGGACGGCCCAACCCACGAGCCCATCGAGCAATTGGCAGGTCTCCGCGCGATTCCAGACCTCGTGGTGATCCG
>JBEKYD010000105.1:0-22992 GCA_049511335.1 Bryobacteraceae bacterium
GAACTCCTGATCTCGCGGAATTCAGATTGAGCCAGGGTCGGTGATCCGGGGGTGGGACAGACCATCGTTTTTCGTGGTCTGTCAGGCCCTCGCCAGGCCAACCGCTCGACAGACGACAAAAAACGATCGTCTGTCCCACCTGGCTTCCCCGCCAGTGGGTCAGCTCATTTTCTTCACTGTCTGGGAAATGGCCGGGGACATCAGGAGTTCGGAGACTCGTCTCGACGCCCGCCTCCGGAGTTTGCGAGGATTTGAACTTACCTCGAAACGAATCCGCTTAAGGCCGGATTGGTCCGCAATCCGTTCTAAATGACACTGGCCCAAAGCCGCGCCACGCCGCCCTCAGACCAATCCCGATCGCACCAGCAGCGCGCGCGGGTCCGGATCCCGGCCCATGAATTTGCGGTACAGCTCGGCTGGGTCTTCGCTGTCGCCTTTGGACAAAATGTTGGCGCGAAACTCGGCTCCCACGCGCGGGCTGAAAATCCCTTCCGCCAGGAAGCGCGAGAACGCGTCGGCGTCCAGCACCTCGGCCCACTTGTACGAGTAATAGCCGGCGCCATAACCCACCGGGCTCGCGAATAAGTGCGTGAAGCTGGCGGCCATGGCGTGGTCCAGGGGCAAGGGCGCGGGGCTGAATTCGGCCAGGATGCCGCGCGCGTACGCCACCGGGTCGCCATCCCGCGCCGCGTCGAAACGGGTGTGCAGCAGCAGGTCGATAAAACCGAATCCGAGCTGCCGCATTTGCGCGTTGGCCGCGCGGAAGGTGCGCGCCCGTTTCATATTGGCGAACAGTTCCTCCGGCAGCGGCTCGCCGGTTTCGTAGTGACGGGCGAACAGGTCGAGCGACTTCCGCTCCCAGCACCAGTTCTCCATAATCTGCGAGGGCAGTTCCACGAAATCCCACGCCACGTTGGTCCCCGCCAGAGACCTCACTCCCACCTTGCTCAACAAATGGTGCAGCAGGTGCCCGAATTCGTGGAAAATGGTTTCCACCTCGCGGTGCGTGAGCAGCGCCGGCCGGTCCTCCACGGGGGGCGTCAGATTGCCGCAAATCAAACCCAAGTGGGGCCGAAACCCCGCGCGGGCCGGGCCGCCGGTGATGAACGCGTCCATCCATGCACCGCCGCGTTTGTTCTCGCGCGGATACCAATCGGCGTAGAACGCGCCCAGAAACGTCCCATCGGCATCGTGCACGTTGTAATAGCGCACCGCCGGATCCCAGGCGGGAACATCCGGTTCAGCCGTCACGCGAATGCCGTAGAGCCGATGGACCAACTCGAACAGGCCCTCCACCACGCGGTCCATCGGAAAGTAAGGCCGCAGCGCTTCTTCGTCGAAATCGTACAGAGCCGCGCGCTGCTTTTCGGCGTAGTAGGCCACATCCCAGGGCTCGACCGGCCGTGCGTCCGCCCCTTCCAGCGACTTGCGGTACTGGCCCAACTCCTCGTTCTCCTGGCGGAAGCGAACCTCCGTCTTGCGCTTCAAATCTTCCAGAAACTCCATCGCGCGCGCCCCGGTATGCGCCATGCGCTCTTCCAGAACCAGGTCGGCGAAATTGGCGAAGCCCAGCAGCCGCGCTTTTTCCGCGCGCAGTTCCAGAACGCGAGCCACCAGCGGACGGTTGTCCCGCTCCGCTTCGGTGGCGCGCACCGCAAACGCGCGATACATTTTCTCGCGCACGACGGCGTCGTTGAGATACGTCGTCAACGCGATGTAATCCGGCGCTTGCAGGGTGAAGCGCCAACCCTCGCGCCCCTTGCGCCCGGCACTGGCTCGCGCCATCGCCCGCGCCGATGGCGGCAGACCGGCCAGCCCTTCTTCGTTTTCAATGTAAAGCTCGAAGGCGTTGGTCGAATCCAGCACGTTTTCGGCGAACTTGGTGGTCGTCTTGGCAAGCTCCACGTCGATCGCTTCCAGTTTCTTTTTGCCTTCGGCATCGAGATCGGCGCCGTGCCGCCGGAACGAATCCATGGTCTTCGTCAAGAAGCGCCGCCGCTCTCCGATAAGCGCCCCGGCTTCGGACGTGGCGGCGTAGGTTTTCAGCGCGCTCCACAGCCCCGCATCCAGCGGAATGCCGGAATAGAAAGCGCTCACCTCCGGTTCCACCGCGTTATGCGCGGCGCGCAGCTCGGGGTAGGTGGCCACCGCTTCCAGGTGCCGCACCACGCCCATCGCCAGGTCGAGCGGTTCGGTGAGCGTATCGAGCGCCTCCATCGTATTGGCGTAAGTCCGCTGGCCGTTTCCGGAACCCACCGCGGCGCGGCGCGCCCGTGCCTCCTCCAGCAGCCGCGTCACCGCCGGTTGTACGTGCTCGGCGCGGATGCGGTCAAAAGGAATGCGAAAGGGAATCGTGCGCAGCGGGTTGTCGTCGTTTATGGAAGCCATCTCTATGAGGTTAATACAGCAGGAACCTGGCGCAGACACTGTCTCGGCTCAGCAGGCGCGACAGCTTAATACCACATACTTTTCGCAAGGAGCCGGCACGGCATCATTAGTAGGGCGGACCCCCTGGTCCGCGCGGGACGCCCTCGTCCCGCTCTCTAGGCGCCAAGTCTCCGGCACCGGCGAAGAGCCGGCCGGGGGGCCGGCTGCGGACCAGGGGGTCCGCCCTACAACTTATGCGGGTGTGTCACGGACACAAAAGTATGCGGCATTAGGCTCGACAGCCCGCGCCACGGCGCCCTACCGCGCCACGGCGGTCGCTGCCTGTGCGGGAAGGTCGTAGAACGCGATCGTGCCGCGGGTATCGGCCAGATAGAGGCGGTCGTTGGTGGCGGCCATGAAGCGCGGCGACATGCCGCTGGGCACTTCCAGGTCGATGATGTGCAGCGGGCCGGGCCGGCACTGCACCATGGAAAGCTCGTCGGATTGCGCCTTTCCCATTACATAGACGCGGCCATCGGGGGTGCCGGTGGCGGAGACGAAACCCGATTTGAAGGAACCGGCCAGTCCGGTATCGACGACGTACTGACCGTGTACTTCCACCGTATGCACCAGGCCGGCCGCCGTGTCCAGCAGCCCCAGCTCGTTCTTCCCCGCGCCAAAGATTACCCAAGGAGCCGGATACTTGGCCACCGAAAACCGGCTGTCCGGAGAATCGAGAGCGCGCACGCCGCCATCTGTCCCGACCGTAAACGGAACGCCGCCCGAGACCACCAAAGCCGCCACCGGAGGCGATAGCGTGGCCGTTTTGATCTGGGCCCACTTGGGACTGAACACCGCCAGGCGCGTGCCGCCGAAGACCACGTACACCTGGCCGCTCTCGTCCACGTCCAGCGCCGTAACCGGGTCCTTGCCCAGCGAAATGCCATCGCGCACGAAAAGGTAACTGTCGATCGCAATCACCACCGAACCCGATGCGTTCGATACCACCGCGTACACTTTGGAGCCCCGCGCCACCAGTTGCGTCACCGGCGACCGGCCCAGATCGAGCGAGCCCGCCGGCTGCAACAATCCGAATTGCGCCGGCGCGACAGCCGGCAGAAGCAGCCACAGAGCGGCCAGGCTTTTCATAGCCGCACTCCCTCGCGCGCCGCCTTGGCCAGCCGGATCGCGTTCTCCATCAGCTTCAGCCCGTGCCCGCCCTCGGCGGTCAGCAGCGATTCGGGGTGGAACTGCACCGCTTCGATGGGCAGCTCACGGTGACGCACGCCCATAATCACTCCATCGGCAGTTTCCGCGGTTATCTCCAGGCACGCCGGAAAAGTTTCGCGGCGCGCGAAAAGGGAATGGTACCGCCCCACCTGGAATTCCCCGGGCAAGCCTTCGAATACGCCCACGCCGCGGTGATGCACGCCGGAAGGTTTGCCATGCATGGGGTAATCCAGTACCCCCAGCTCGCCGCCGAAGGCCTCCACCACCCCCTGCAGCCCCAGGCAGACGCCGAACACCGGCACGCCCAGCCGCACCGCGGTGTGCACCAGCTCCGGCACACCGAAATCGCCCGGCCGTCCGGGTCCGGGAGAAATCAGGATCAGATCGGGTCTCAGTTCCTCGATCAGCTCCGGCGGGAAGCCGGCCCGATAGGTCACGACCTCGGCGCCGGTCTGGCGGGCATAATTGGCTAAGGTGTGGATGAAGCAATCGTCGTTATCCACCAGCAGCAGCTTGGTTCCCGCGCCTACCGTCTGGCGCGGCGTTTCGGCTTCGGTGGCGCTTTCGGCCGCTTCGCCCGCCGCTTGGCCTAGCGTGCGGAAAAACCCGGTCGCCTTCAGCCGGGTTTCCTGCTCCTCCATCGCCGGTACCGAATCGTAGAGCAGAGTCGCCCCCACCGGGTACGAAGCCGTGCCGCCGCGCAGGTACGTGGTGCGGATCAGAATGCCGGTGTTGATGTCGCCATTGAGCGCGATCATGCCCACCGCGCCGCCATACCAGCCGCGCGCATCCTTTTCCAGCTTCTCGATGGTTTCGGCGGCGGCCTTCTTCGGCGCGCCGATCACCGTCACCGCCCACATGTGGCTCAAAAATGCGTCCAGGGAATCAAACCCTTCCTTGAGAATGCCTTCCACGTGGTCGACGGTGTGAAACACGCCGGCGTAGGCTTCAATCAACCGGCGCCCGATAATGCGCACGCTGCCCGGCTCCGATACCCGCGACTTGTCGTTGCGGTCCACATCGGTGCACATCGTCAGTTCGGATTCTTCCTTGGTCGATTTCAGCAGCTCGCGAATGTTATCGGCGTCGCGCAGCGGATCGCCGGTGCGCGCGGCGGTGCCCGAAATCGGGCAGGTTTCCACTCGCTGTCCTTCCACCCGCACGAACATTTCCGGCGAGGCGCCCACCAGTTGCTCATCGCCGAACTGCAGCAGGAACTCATAGGGGCTGGGGCTGGCGTGCTGCACTTTTTGGAACAGCTCGGAGGCTTTGCCGGAATAGGCGGTGCGGAAGGTGCGGCGGAGGACCACTTCGTAATAATCGCCGCGGCGCATGCCCTCGCGCACCTGCTCCACCTTGGCCATGTACTCTTCGGCGGTATGGTCGGAAGCGATCGCGCCGGGCGGCGCCTGGCGCGGGGCAGCCAGCCGTTCGCCATCGCGCGCCACCCCGGCGGTGCTCTCTTCGCCGCGGATGAACTCGTAGCGGAACCGCTCCACCTGCTCTTTTTTGCGGTCCATCACCCAGAGGTCGTCGCAGAAGAACAGGTGCAGGTCCTTTTGTTCGCCGCGCGGCAACCGCTTTTCGATGGGCTCGAACTGGAACAGCAGGTCGTAGCCAAATGCGCCCACCAGACCCAGCCGGCCGTGTTCTTCACCGCGGAACTCCTCGATCAAGGCGCGCAGAATGGTGAACACCGACGGCTGCTTGCTGCGCTCTTCCTCGGGGAACAGGCGCGGCAACGGTTTCAGGCGCCCCACCAGGCGGTCGCCCGCGAAACCGAACTCTTCCCAATGCGGGTGCCCCGCCAGCACGCTTTCGAGCATCCGCGCCAGCACTTTCCCCCGTTCGTTCAGCGGGCGGAATTCCACCCGGCGGTCGAAGGCCACGATCTCGAGCGGCGGGCACACCGAAGCGATATCCCAGCGCGAGTACCGCCCCGGATATTCGTATCCGGAAGAAAGGTAGATGCCGCGATGGCGATCGAGCGCACGCAGCACGTGCCGGAGGCCCTTGCGGTAGCTGCCCTTCGAAACCTGGCGCACTACTTCAATCCCGTGGGGAGTGGTGTAGTTTTGTGGCGGCATCGGATTTGGCCTGAAGCTTAAACCTAGAATACCAGACCTCAGGGACCGATCCGGCAGCATTAGCATATACTCTTCGCAACAGCGGTAGGGCGTGACTTGTGGGGCGGACCCTCTAAGGCGTTAACCCAAACACGGAATTCGTTGGTGGGGCGTCAATTTTGTCCGGCTGGATCGACGGTCCCGCCGGCAGTCCCGCATCCAACGTCTCAGAAGAGGGACTTCTGGAAGTGTGGTGGTCGGAAGGGGATTTCGCGACAGAACTGGATTCGTTAAACCCTTCGCCGTTACGCAGTAGCTATGCGCGCTAACGCGGCGTTCTAAGATACCACTCTGTCCATGCGGAACTGGTTTTGCGAAACAGCGCAATGAACAAGGGATTTGTCCAAATCAACGTGCGCCATATAGGGGTCCGGTCGAAACGGCGAGGTGAAGGGACAACCTTCAGATCGGCAAGGAACTTCAAATAGCCGCCGATGCTTGTGCATAGCCTCTGCAAGCGCCAGTAGAAGTCCACGTCCTCTCCCATGAATTGCGATTCGTCGTACCCGCTCAGGAGGGTGAAAGCGGACTTCCGACAGAACTGGGCAGCGCCTTGGGCCATTCCCAATCTAATTCCGAGCCAGCGCCACGCCTCCAAATAGGCTCGTAAAAACCTGGATGCCGGCGTGTGAACGATGTCCGCGCTGCCGCCCATGCAAGCAGCGTCCCCCATGACCTCTGCGATCCTCTCAAGAAAGTTAGGTGGCACGCTTGTATCGGCGTCGACGAAGGCCAAGACATCGCCACGCGCGACGTTTGCCCCCGCGTTTCGAACCCTTGCGATATTGTGGACCGACTCCCGCACCACCGCTGCGCCGAATGACCGCGCGACCTCCGCGGTTCGATCGACGCTCTCATTATCGACAACGATTATTTCCGCACAGCACGGGCAGAGAGAAATGGCGTCGTGGAGCCTGGAGAGCGTTTCCTGCAGGTACAACTCCTCATTGAAAGCCGGGATTACGACGCTGAGCAACATATCAGGCATTTCCTTCTACAGCCAGTGTCACAGAATGCGACCACTCTGCGAAAGAGCGAAAGGATTACCCGCGATCAGTCGCGCAGCGTTTACCGATTCCTGTCGCTAACAGCCCTTTCGTCTAGCGATGCGTTCCAATCCCACGCGGCTGCGCCCTCCTGCCATCCTCCAGGTGTTATCCTGCAATGGCGACAGGCCGGGAGGCTTGTCCTACCGGCTTGGTGAACCTTATCGGCTTCGAGCGCGCGGAATCGGAGATGTGGCTCGACGGGATCGAGCTCGACGGGGCATCCGTTCATGCCGAGGTCGCCATCCGCAACCGGTCCGGTTCGGCGTGGCGGGCGGCGGAAGGGTTCGCCGTCGGGTATCACCTGTTCGATGCGGAGACGGGCACGCTGATCGTGGATGGCGCGCGCGTGGCGCTGGAGCACGATCTCGAGCCGGGGGATTCGGCGCGGATTTCGATCGGCTTCGAGCTGCCGGCCGAAGACGGGCGCTACCAGGTTCTGATTTCTCCCATGCGCGAAGGCGAATGCTGGTATTACGAGCGCGGCTGGCCTTTCGTGCTGGTGGAGGCGACGGTGCGGGACGGCGCCTGCCGCTTGGACGCGGGCCGGGTGGCTACCCGCGGCTCGCTGGCGCGGCGGCGCATGGCGCGCTCGCTGGGGCGCGGGCTGGTGTATCCGTGGCTCACCGTTTGGCGCAATCGCGGGCTGATTCGCGTGATGGTTCGGCGCGACATTTTGGGGCGGTACCGCGGCTCGTTCGCCGGGGTCTTCTGGACCGTCATCAATCCGCTGCTGCTGATTCTGACCTATGCGTTCGTTTTCGGCGTGGTGCTGCGGTCGCGCTTTCCCGGCGACCCAAGCCCGCTCGGCTTCCCGCTCTATTTTCTGGCCGGCATGCTGCCCTGGCTGGCGTTTAGCGAGGCCGCCGGGCGCGCCCCCAGCCTGATGATCGAGCATCGCAATTTTGTCAAGAAGCTGGTCTTCGCGGTGGAGACCCTGCCCGTCAACCTGGTGGTTTCCGGGCTGGTGAGCGAGGGCTTCGCCTTGCTGCTCTATGGCGCTCTGCTGCTGGTCGCCCGCCATCGCCTGCCGCTCACGGTGGTCTGGCTGCCGCTCTTGCTGGTGCCCCAGGTGTTATTTACGGCCGGTGTGAGCTGGTGCCTGGCCGCGCTGGGTGCGCTGGTTCGCGACCTCGGGCAGATCATCGGGTTCGTGCTGACCATCTGGTTTTTCATGACGCCGATCTGCTACCCCGAGCAATCCCTGCCCGCCTGGGCCGCGCCCCTGTTTTCGAAGAATCCCATCTACGTGCTGGTGCGCGGCTATCGCGCCATTTTTCTAGAGAATCACGCCCCCGCCGCGGGCCCTCTGTGGAAATTCTGGGTGCTGGCGCTGATGGTTTTTCTGCTCGGCCACGCCGGATTTTATAAACTAAAGAAGTCCCTCCCGGACCTTTTGTGAAACATCTCGCGGACGTGTTGATCCATTTCGGGCCCGTCGGGGTGTTTCTGCTGGCCATTCTGGAATCGTCCGGACTGCCGATTCCGGCCATGCTGGATATCGCTCTCACCTTGCTGGCGTGGAAGAGCCCGGTACTCGCCTTCCCGGCGGCCGCGCTCGCGGTAGCCGGATCCATGATCGGCAATATCGCCCTTTTTCAGGCGGCGCGCTTCGGCGGCAGCCGCTTCATCAAAGCGCCCGATCCCCATACCCCCAGGCGGTTTCAGCAGTGGTTTCAACGCTACGGCCTGATTACCGTATTCGTGCCGGCCGTGCTGCCGATTCCTCTGCCCTTGAAAGTGTTCGTGATTACAGCCGGCGTGCTGCGCACTACCCTGGCCCGCTTCATCGCCGTGGTGGTGGTGGCGCGGACGATTCGCTATTTTGGCCTGGCGTGGCTAGGGGTCAGCCTGGGCGAGGACGCGGCGGGGTTTCTCAAGCGAAATCTGTGGACCTTCACCGGCGCCGCCGCCGCCCTGGTACTGGTGCTCTTCGTGCTAGTGTGGCTGGCCGATCGGCGCAGCGACGGCGCGAACGTTACAATAAGCTAATCGGCTCGCTTCTTTTTGAATGCCAAAACGAATTGCCATCGTGGAAGACGAAGCCGAGCTGGCTTCGTTACTGGAGTACAACCTGGGGCGCCAGGGTTACCAGACGCAGGTGCTCAACGGGGCAAAAGGCACCATTAAGTCGTTGGAATCCGGACGCCCGGATCTGATCGTGCTCGACGTCATGCTGCCCGACGTCGACGGTTTCGAACTGTGCCGCCAAATTCGCCATTCGCCCACGCTGGGGCGGACGCCCGTGCTCTTTCTGACCGCCCGCTCGGATGAAGTGGACCGCGTGCTGGGGCTCGAAATCGGGGGCGACGATTACATGACCAAGCCCTTCAGCCCGCGCGAGCTGATCGCCCGCGTCAAGGCCCACTTGCGGCGCGGCGAAATGGACGCCGATTCTCCGGTGATGGAGATCGGCCCCTTCCGCCTGGACCGCACCGGCCGGCGCGTGTTTTTGGGCGAGCGGACGCTCACTCTCACCTCCACCGAATTCAACCTGTTGGAATATTTCCTCACCCACCCCGGCCGCGCCTACAGCCGCGACCAGTTGCTGGACGCGGTTTGGGGCGAACAGCGCTACGTCACCCCGCGCACCGTGGACGTGCATGTGCGCCGCCTGCGGGAACACATCGAGGACCACCCCGATTCCCCCAAGTACCTCACCACCATTCGCGGCTTCGGCTATCGCTTCGAGGAGTTTTCGTGACTGCCCGCATTTTCTTAAAGTTGATTGCCGGTGTATTCTGTCTGCTGCTGCTGGCGCTCGTCACCGTGGATTACTTCACCACCAAGGTGGCCCGCGACGCCTACATTCAAAGCCTGGCGGACCAATTGACCGGCAAGGCCCGCGTGCTGGCTCTGGACATGACTGGACCCGGCGGCGTGGATCAGGCGCGCGCCCAAGCGCTGGCGCTGGCCGCGGGTGCGCGTGTCACCGTGATCCGCGCCGATGGCGTGGTGGCCGCCGATTCGGAAGCCAATCCGGCCAGCATGGAAAACCACCGCACGGCCAACCGGAAGGAGCTCATGGCGGCCTTCGCCGGGCGCGCCGGCCGCGAGATCCGCACCAGCGCCACGCTGCGTGTCCCGTTCCTTTATGTGGCTGTGCCGATACCGGGCGGCGCGGTGCGCCTGGCCGAGCCGCTGGCGCGCATCGACCGGCAGGTAGCGCAAGTGCGCACCCGCATACTGGAGAGCACGGCGGTGGCGTTTCTGCCCGCCATTCTGCTGGCCGCGCTCGTGGCGCGCTGGATTTCGCGCCGTTTCGCCACCATTATGTCCCATGCCGTACAGTTAGCTCGGGGCAATTTCCGCGCCCGCGTGGCCGATACCGGCGCCAGCGAGTTCGGCCAACTGGCGGTCACCCTCAACGAGACCGCCGAGAACCTGCAGCGCACCGTCGAGCAATTGCAGCGGGAACATTCGGAACTCGAAAAGCTGGAGCGAATCCGCAAAGATTTCGTCATCAACGTGTCACACGAGCTGCGTACCCCGCTCGCCTCCATCCAGGGCTACACCGAAACCTTGATGGATGGCGCGCTCCACGATCCCGACCACAACATGCGCTTCCTCGGCATCATCCGCCACAACGCCGAGCGGCTGGCGCGGTTGACCGAAGACTTGTTGACCCTGTCGCGCATCGAGCAGAAACGCCAGAAGCTGGAATTCGAGCCCCGCAACATTCAGGCCCTGATCAGCCAGGCCATCGAGCAGGTACGGCCCATCGCCGAAAAGGCCGAGATCCGACTGGAATCCCAGCTCGATCCCCAGGTCACCGAAGCCTGGTGCGACGACGAAGCCGTGTCGCAGGTGCTCAGCAACCTGCTCGACAACGCCATCAAGTACACCCCCAAAGGCGGAACCATCACCGTGGGGGTAAAGCCCGCCGGCCAATTTGTGGAAGCGTGGGTGAGCGATACCGGCGCCGGCATACCGGCCGAGGATCTGCCGCGCCTGTTCGAGCGTTTCTACCGCGTCGACAAAGCACGCTCGCGCGAACTCGGCGGCACCGGACTTGGCCTATCCATCGTCAAGCATCTAGTGGCCTCGCATAATGGCATCGTTCGGGTGGAAAGCCATATTAATCAAGGGTCTACATTTTTCTTCACTTTGCCGGCGGAGGAATCGGCCCTGCCCGCGCCGCAGCTTAATCCTGAATTTACGGCCTCGTAACACTCCCGTAACGAAAACGCTGTTAGCGTAATTCTGCGGGAGCCGTAACCAGGTTATGAAGAAGATTCTCTTAATCGAAGACGACTCGGATTTGTTTTCCCTGTTGAAGTACAACTTGGAAAAGGAAGGCTTTCAACTCACCGGGCTGCAAACCGGTAAAGGCGCCATCGAGCTTTGCCGGCAAGTGCGGCCCGACCTGATCCTGCTCGACATCATGCTGCCCGATTCGGACGGTCTGGATATCTGCAAGGGGATTCGCCGGGATCCGGAGCTGGCGGCCACGCCGGTAATTTTCCTGACCGCGCGCGCCTCGGAGACCGACCGCATCGTGGGTCTGGAGCTGGGCGCCAACGATTACGTGGTGAAACCGTTTTTCGTGCGCGAATTGATTGCCCGCATCAAGCTGCAGGTTCGCGGCGCGACCCGTACCCAGGCCGTTCCGGCCCGCGTCTTGGAAGCGGGCGGCCTGGAAGTGGATACGGCCAGCCGGCAAGTACGCCTGAATGGCCGGCCGCTGGCGCTGACGGCTACCGAGTTCCGCCTGCTGGAGTTCCTCATGCAACGCCCGGGAGTGGTTTTCAGCCGCGAACAACTGCTGAACTCGGTGTGGGGCCAAGACCGCGCCATTACCGACCGCGCGGTGGACGTCTATGTGCTCCGCCTGCGGCAGAAGATTGAAGAGGACCCCGCCGCCCCGGTGCTGATCCATTCCATACGCGGCTTCGGCTACACCTTCGAACCGAGGCGTGCCATGGCTGCCGCCGGCGTGTAGAGCCTGTGCCAGAGACCTGACTCTCGGAACGGGTTAGCCGCGCCACGGTCGTCGCGGACGCCTGCCCGGCGGCCCGGTAGCTTCCGCTACCGGGCCGCGACCGCCAGGGGGAGGGCTTTAAAAGGGAGCCGTTAAACCTGGAAGGAACTGCCGCAACCGCAGGTAGATTTCACCTGCGGATTGTTGAACTTGAAGCCGGCGCCTTCCAAACTCTCGACATAATCCACCTCGGCGCCATCGAGGTAGAGCAGGCTGGCCTGATCGATGAAAACCTTCAGACCATCGTAACTATAGGTCTTGTCCAGCATGTTGGGCTGGTTCTCGAAGGCCATCGAATAGCTGAAACCGGAGCAACCGCCCCCCACGACGGCGATGCGCAACCCCGCCGGTGCCGGCTGCTGCGAGGCCATAATCTCCTTTACCTTGCCAACCGCTTTTTCGCTCAGTTGAACCATTTGCATCCACTCCTTAGATTCGGAAAGCTCCGATCAGCCCTATTTTGCCAGACGGAGACCTGTTATTTCAAATACACCCCCTTAGATGCCGGGAGCGAACCCCCGGTCGCGCAAAATTCCGGGGCCCCGGAAGGGGCAAAGAAATTTAGCCACAGATGAACACAGATAAACACGGATAAAACCAAAGGACCTATCTGTGTTTATCTGTGTTCATCCGTGGCCATTTCTTTGTTCGGTTTTTGCGGCTTTTGTTCACCTGCGCGGCGACGCCAGCAGCGTTTCGAGCGACCTTAGACCCGCTTGGCCGCCCATGGCGATCAGCGTATCGCCAACCTGAATCGGCGCATCGGCCGGGGGGTTGAAATGCATCTTTCCATGGCAATCGCGAATGGCCATCACGATCACCCCCAAATCGCGGCCAAGCTGCATTTCGCGGATGGTCTTGCCCACCATTTCGCTGCCCTCCGCCACCAGTACCTGCTCGATCGCCGTATCCTCGCCCGCGTCGGTGGCGGCGAAATCCAGGAATTGCACCACGTGCGGGCGGAGCAGCGACTGCGCCAACCGGTGGCCGGTGAGCGCATACGGCGCGATGACCGAATTCGCCCCCGCCCGCCGCATCTTTTCCACCGCGCCTTCTTCGGCCGCCCGCACGGCCACGTAAAGATTGGGGTTCAAGCCCTTGGCCGAGAGCAGGACGAACAGGTTATCGGCATCGGTGGCGAGCGCGGCAACCAGTCCGTGGGCTCGTTCCACACCCACCTGCCGTAGGCTGTCATCGTGGGTGGCGTCCGCCGCTACCGCCAGCATACCCGCCATCATGGCGCGTTCGGCGCGGGCCGGGTCGCTATCCACGATCACAAACGGAGCGCCGGCGTGCTGCAGTTCGGCCGCCGCCCCCCGGCCGACCCGCCCGAAGCCGCAAATGATGTGATGGTCCTTGAGCTTCTCGATCATACGTTTATTACGCCGCTTGTTGAAGACGTCTCCGAATTCGAGCTCGATGATGGTCTGGGTCATGGCCCCGATGGCGATGAAGATGGTGGTGACGCCGAACATGATCAGAAACGAATTGAATACCCGCCCCGCGTGCGAGAGCGGATGCACTTCGCCATAACCCACCGTGGTCATGGTGATGAGCGTCATGTAAAAGGCGTCGAAGGGCGGATAATGGTCGATCGCGGTGAAGCCCACCGTGCCCGTGACGAGGGTCCCCACAATCGCCGCCGCCAGAAATAGAAATCGCCGCGCCAGCCGGTTCATGCCGCGTGCCA
This sequence comes from Bryobacteraceae bacterium, assembly GCA_049511335.1. Taxonomy (GTDB): domain Bacteria; phylum Acidobacteriota; class Terriglobia; order Bryobacterales; family Bryobacteraceae; genus JBEKYD01. Next base: position 13,441 of record JBEKYD010000105.1, read on the forward strand.
AGAAGCAAGTATAGCGACCGGCAAGCAGCGCCGGAGCTTGTGGGGCAGGTTGGTAACCTGCAGCGGGTTGGTAACCCGCGGCCAAACGCCTATGGGCGCCCCCTCCGGCGCCGTTTGAGAATCAGCGGCGCGGACGGCGCAGCGCTCGACGTAAGCCAGAGCGCGCCAGCAGCGGGAGAAGAAGACCAAGTGGGCCACCGAAGCTGCACCTGGGTGCGGGCCCTGTTGGCCCTTCAGCGGTACGCCTCCGAGCGGTGTTTGACTGCGAGAATCTCGATGGTGTCGCCGCGATCGTGGAAGCGAATGCGGTAAGCGCCGACGCGCAAGCGAAACTCGGGTGGTTCGATGTCCTGAAGGCGCTTCACATCGCCTTCCTCGGTCCGGATGAAGCGCGCCAAGCCGTGGAGAATGTGCATCGCCCTTTGCCGATCGATGGCCCGAACGTCGGCCTTGGCCTGGTCGGTCCAAGCAACCTTCTTGGCCATCGCTATCGGTCGGCGTCCGGTTCCGGCGGAAGCGGTGTGAGCCCCATTCGCTCGAAGTCGTCCACGGTGAGGCCGAACTCGGCCAGCACTTCATCGTGCGGAATAGGTTCATTGTGCTTCAACCACTCACGAGCCCTGGCCACCGCGCGCTCTTCCTCTTCGCCGATCGCTTCATCCTCGACCGGCGCATTCGCAAGGGCGCGGGCCATGGGGTCAAGCATGGTCTCCAGCAGACCGCGCACGGCGCTGAGTTGCTCCAGTGGCAGGTGATCCAGATAGGCGTGGGCCTTCTGCCGTTCGTGGGCAAGGTCAAGAGCCATGTCCGTTACTTCCTCTCCCCCTTGTTGGCGCCGCCGTTCCCGGCGACCGCCGACCATCTGCTGTCGAAAATATAGCAGATACGTTTCTTGACAGCAATCAAGCCGTTTCGGGTGTCGGGCCTTCGGAGAAGGTGCGCATCCTGGACGAAGAGGGCCATCGGGTAAAAAAGAGGAAGCCCCTCGAACGAGCGGGTTCGTGGAAAGGTGGAAGCGTGGTTGGAGAGGTGGCGACAGACGGAACGTTTCCCCAGAATCGCCGCCGCCAGGAATAGCGGGGAATGGGAGCCGGGGAATGGGGGGAATGGGGGAATGGGGACAGTAACCGTTGCGCCGGATTTTAACCCGATCGGCGCAGCGGTTGCCGTCCGCGAATCCCCTCCCGAATATCGGCTCCCGAACACCAGCGGAGAGCCGGCCAGCGGGTCGGCTGCGTACTAAGGTGTCCGCCCCGCAACCACTGGGACAGGGTGTCTCAAGGGCGTGTCCCCAGTATACAACCGGTCCTCCCGGACTAGTACTAACACATTTGTAATCAACCGGATTCCCTGGCGCAACACGTGCATAATAAAGGGTCGACGTGCGGAATCGACCTGCAGTTCGCGGCGGTTTGTTGGCCTTGTGCCTGGTGGCGGGCGCCTTGGCGGCGACGCTCGAGCAGTTGTCGCTGGCGGACCTCATCGGCAAATCCACGGGGATTGTGCGCGGCACCGTTCAGAGCTCTTCGGTATCGGTCAGCGGACCGGTAATCTACACCCACTACACCATCCAGGTATCGGAACAACTGAAGCCGTCGGCCGGCGCGGCGGCGACGGTGGAGCTCGTACTGCCGGGCGGCAAGGCCAACGGCGTGGTGCAGCGGTTCTCGGGCGTTCCGCAATTTCAGGCAGGCGATGAATACGTGTTTTTCCTGTGGACGGGACCGAGCGGGCGCACGCAGTTGACCGGCCTGACCCAGGGCTTGTTCGCGGTGGGAACGCCGGGAGCGGCCAACCCGGTGCTGACGCGCGCCGCCAGCCAGGAAGCCGTCCTGGACGCGAAAACGCATCGGCCGGTGTCGTCGCCGGCAGTGAGCATGACGCTCACCCAGTTGCGCGCTCAGATTGCGTCGGTTCTGGGCGCCTCCGGAGCGAACCAATGAGGGGGCGAATTTGGGCGGCGATGGCGGCGGTGGCGTTGCTGGTGGCCGCGGGGCCGGCGCAGGCATATTATCACTACATTTATTACGCCAGCCGCACCGGCAATTTCACTCCCATTCCGGCCCAATTCAACCTGGCGGCGCTTCCCAACAACAGCAACACAATCAACATTTTCGTGGACGATAACGGGCCCTCCACGTTTTACCCGAACGACACTTTCGGCTCGGTGCTGGGAGAGGTGAAAGCGGCCGCGGCGGCCTGGAACGCGGTGCCGAATTCGGCATTGCGGGTGGTTTTCGGCGGGTTGGAGACTGCCGGGCAGGCGGCCAATACGCCGGGCGTCGAAGTCGAATTCAGCGAGTTGCCTCCGGGGCTGCTGGGGTTGGGCACTCCCAACCTTCCCGCCACGCCCACCTTGACTACGGTCGGCGCCCAGACCTTCGTCGCGATCGAGCGCGGCGTGGTGATGCTTTCGAACAATACCAATCTGGGCTCGGGACCGAGCTCGACCGAGCAGTATTTCACCACGGCTGTGCATGAGATCGGCCACGCGCTCGGCTTGCAGCATACCTGGACGGCGTCGGCCATGTCCCAAGCAACCATTCGGAACACTGACCGGTCCCGGCCCATCGATGCCGACGACATTGCTTCGCTGCTGGTGCTATATGGAAATGCGAACTGGCAGCAGAACTACTGGTCGGCGAGCGGGCGCGTGCAGTTGTCCAATGGCGCCGGGGTCAGCCTGGCGTCGGTGGTGGCGATTCCGGAAGAAGGACCGGCGGTCAGTACGCTGACCGACCCGAACGGCTATTTCACTATCCAGGGGCTTCCGCCCGGCAACTCGTATCAGTTCTACGTGCACCCGCTGCCGCCCGACGCGCTGGCTTCGACCGAAGGCCTGTTGCTGCCGAGCGATTTGAGCGGCCTGCCGTTCAGCCCCTCCGCGCCTTTCACCGCCAATTTCTTCGGCGGCCTGATCAGCCCGCAAGGTTCGCCCTCCTGGAGCGGATCGGTTAGCGGCCTGACTTTCGTGGTGCAGCCGCGATCGGCGGTCACGGCATACGATTTGGAAACCCTCAGCTACCTGGACCCGGTAGGACACACATACGCTTACCAGCCGCCGGCGAATGCCATCTCGCTCTCGCCCGCATTCGAAACCATTTCGCAAGCGGAGTTGCTGGTGTATTCGCAAGGAGATCCATCGGGCGGCGGCAGTTCGGCGGTTCCGCAATCGCTCACACTTCTGGGAGGGTTCAGTCCAGCCGTATCGTGCGCCTCCGACGGCGCCATTGCGCCATGCTTCATCCCCTACCAAAACACGGTAGGGTCGTTCAACTATTTCGTTCCGCCCGCATCGCCTGGCGCCGGGCCGCGCCATCTGGTGTACACCTACGCCAACGACATGTTCGTGCTGCCGGATGCAGTGGTGCTGGTGAATAACGGCCCTCCGTACATCAATTCAGTCGCCGGCAATGCGGATGGATCGGTGACGGTGACGGGCGGGAATTTCGGTCCCGATAGCCGGGTATTTTTCGACGGGCTCCTGGCGGTGGCAACTTTGAGCAGCCCGTCAAGCGCCGCGGCGGGAGCGATCGCCGTGACTCCGCCGCCAAGCTCCAACGGGCAGGTCTCCACGGTCGCGGTTTATAACAGCGACGGGCAAAATTCTTCGTTTTATGTTCCATCCGGGGGGAATGCTCCCACTTACAACCTTCCGGCCTCGGGTACGCCGACAGTAATCGTGAATCCGGCTCCGCAGCTTGCCGCGGGCAGTTCGGCATTGTTCAACATCATCGGGTTCTCCACGCACTTCGTCAGCGGACAGGTAACTGTAGGATTCGGATCGAGCGACGTCACGGTGAACGATGTCTGGGTGCTGAGCCCCACGCTGCTGGCGGTGAATGTCTCGGTGGCGCCGGGCGCGGCGCTTGGATCGACCGAAATCAGCGTAATTTCCGGATATCAAGTAATCACGATGCCGGGAAATTTTCAAATCTTGCCAGCCAACCCCTCCTTGCCCGTAATTGGGGCAGTGGTGAACGGCGCTGGGCTGGAGCAGCCGCTGGCGCCCGGATCGTTCGCTACCATTTACGGCGCCAACCTGACGCCGTTCGTGGGCGCCCCACTGGTGGCGCTGAACGGCGCGACGACCCAACTTCTCTATTGGAGCAACGGGCAAATCAACTTCGTAGTTCCCGGCAGCCTGGCGACCGGTCAGGCAACCCTGACGCTGATTAACGGCGCCGCGAGCGTGAACTATGGCGTAGCCATCGCGAACCAGCCGCCTACGATTCTGAACGTCGCGGATGTGACCAACCCCGCTTCGACTCCCGGCCCCGGGGATATTATGACAGTGCAGGTGGCGGGTCTCAATCCCGCGGTTCTGAGCAATCCCAGCCGCGTGCAAGCGACGGTTTCCGGAGTTGCCATGCCCCTGTACTCGCTCGCGGCCGGACAGATTCAGTTCGTACTGGATCAATCCTTCGCCGGCTCTCCGGTGCCTATCGCCATCGTGGTAGATGGCGCCGCAAGCCTGCCGTATACGACGGTCATAAGGTGAGTGCAGCAGTCAGCGTTCAGCGGTCAGCTTTCAGCTCTCCCCCGTGTGCGGAGGCCACGGTTTAGCTGAGAGCTGACCGCTGATCGCTGACAGTTTCTCACTGTCACTTTTCTTCCGTGTAAATCCTACGAGTATACGGCGGGTGTGACTCGGGCGCTTAACCGATCCGGGGATCTCGCAGCTTAGGTGCGTCAACCGCTCCCTTACGGTCGCGGCTCGGTAAGTGACTGCAAACACACTGCACCCGTAACCGAGCCGCGACCGTAAGGGAGCGGTTGACGGGAACGGATTTTCCCAGATAGGTTAATAAGCACTCCTATTACCGCCGACCCTCTCAAAACCGCCCTTCGGCGCCAGACGGAGCACCGAAGGCGCGATGGTCATCGGCGTGCGATGCCGAACGTAGAGCGAGGGGCTCATGCGGGTGAGAGACATCATGACGGCCCACCCGGTGCACTGCTTGCCGGCGGACAGCGCATCCGCGGTCGCCAGGGTCATGAAGGATGAGGACATCGGTTTCGTACCCATCTGCCACAGCCTGAACGGCCGCTTACTGGTGGGCGTGGTCACCGACCGGGATATCGTTCTCACCGTGGTAGCCAGGGGTCGCGATGCGGCCACCGCGCGGATGATGGAAATCATGACCCTGGAGCCAGTGACTTGCCGGCCCGGCGACGCCGTGGAAGACGTGCTCGAAATCATGGGACAGCGCCAAATCGGAAGACTGCCGGTTGTCGACGAGGACGGATTGTTAGTGGGCATCGTTACGCTGGCGGACATTGCTGCGCGCGGCGAGTGCCCGTTCCAGACGGCCCGGGCGATGAAAGCCGTCTCGAATCTCGGTTCCACCAACCGGGCCCGCGCCAACGGTCTGCCGTCCCACCCCGATCACGCCGACCGCGATCCGATTGCTCGGGGCAGCCTTGCCAGGCAGACAGGCAATCGCTCCACCGCCTAAAATAAAGGTCCTGCGAGTGAAATTCACGGCCGGCCTCCTTACGCCGCGCTGAATCCATCCGCGCTCAAGCGCGCTTGCCGTCCCGCATGAAACGCCACGTTCGCCAGGTGCGGCGCCGATACCGCGCTCGCGCCCACTTCCACCGGCGCGTTCGGCTCCTGTCGCGACTTCACGCAGTCCAGAAAATTCTGGATGTGCGTCTCGATCGGAATCGGAGCGTCCATAGCCTCGACCGGGTCGGGATTCTTCGGCGCCGGCTCTTTCCAAATGCGGTAACCGGCGGTATTCAGGATCATCGTGCCCTCGTCACCCTGAAACTGGATCGACCAGTCGTTCTCGTACGAGTTGCAGTAATTCAGAGTCCAGGTCGCCATCAGATTCGCATATTCGAAGACCGCGCAGAACACGTCCGGCACTTCCGAACCCGTGTTCTTGGCCCGCTGCCCATAGCACACCGCCGAGCGCGCCATTCCCGCATTGGTAAACCACTGCACCACGTCCATCAAATGCGTGCCTTGATCGGTCATGTTGCCGCCCGAATAATCCCAGAAGTAACGCCAGGAGCGGAAGCGCATCGGCTCCAGGTCGCGGTCCGGCGCCGGACCGAGGAACCGTTTCCAATCGAGGCTGCCGGCCAGCGGCGTGTTGTTCAGCGGTTTCGAAACATTCCAGTTCCACATCGGCTTTACCAGCGTGATCCGGCCCAGAACGCCGCTGTCGACAATCTTCTTCGCCGCGATGACCGAAGGCGCGCTGCGCCGCTGCATCCCCACCTGCACGATCTGCGAAGTCTTGCGCACCGCCGCGATCATTTCTTTGCTCTGTTCGAGCGAGTGCGACATCGGCTTTTCCAGATACACGTCTTTCTTCGCATCGAGCGCCGCATAGAGCATGGGCGCGTGCTGATGGTCGGGCGTGGCGACGACCACCGCGTCCAGCCCCGGCTGCGCCAGCAGGTCATGATAGTCCCGATACGCTTTGGCATCGGGGGAATCCTTCCGCGCCGCCTCCAGATTGGGCTCGTACACCTCCGCGATGGCGGCGCACCGGGCCCCCAGCTTTTCGAAATGCCCGTTCAGATACCGGCCCCGGCCGCCGGCGCCGATCAGGCCATAGGCGAGGCGATCGTTAGCCCCCCATGCGCTCGGTGGCACAAACAACGGCGCCGCCGTCAGAGCCGACGCGAGAAACGTCCTGCGATTGGAATTCATAGCGTCCACTCTATCCCTCGGCAGGAGTGGCCGCAAGGCCGCGTGCTTCGCAATCCTCGGCCCACACTTTTCGGTTCTTGGCTATTTAGGTGGCGCGCCCGGACAGATTCGAACTGCCGACCTTCTGGTTCGTAGGGAGCCGACGAGGCCGATTCTGAAGCGCCCTTCGGATGGTCTTGGAGGGCCCCACACGCGGTCAATGACGGCAATTGAGGAACGGCTGATGAAAGCTCGATTCTCGCTCCTGACGATCCGACTTGACCGCGCCGCCGGCAAGGGTCATTCCTCGCCCAGCAGGCGAAGGCAATGGGCGAGCAAAGCCGGCACGTCCTTTTCAGCCATTTCCCTGATTAGCTCCGGCCTGAGGAAGTCATAGGCGTGCATAACGATGTTCCGAGCACCGATGATGCCCGACCACGGAATCTCCGGGTGCGCCCGCTGAAATGCGTCATCCAATTTGCGAGCAGCTTCGCCAATGATTGTGATGTTGCGGCAGACGGCGTCCATAATCAGGGGCTTGGAAGTCCAGGTATCGCCGCCGGTAATCGTGTACTCCGCGATGCGACGGCAGGAGTCGCGGATGTGCATAATATAGACGCGCGAGTCCTTGGCTGGCATAACTGGCTACAGAGGCGTGGCCTCGGCAAGGACACGGTCCCGGATGTAGGGATGGATACCGCCGGATTCCACCAAGTCCACATCGACGCCGAGTAAGTCCTCGAGATCCGAGAGCAAAGCACCCATATCGAGCAGTCCTCGGCCTTTCTCGAGATCCACAAGAAAATCGACATCACTACCGGGCTTGCTCTCGTGCGAAGCAACAGAGCCGAACACGCGAACATTAAAGCAACCATGCAGCTCTGCAAGGCGCAGAATCTCAGATCTCTTGTCCACTCGCAATGTGTCCAGCGTGATCACAATATATTGTTATTATTGTCCGTCAAGAGCACAACATAATCCAGAGCGAAGCTTAACCTCTCTGGTCGTGCAGACTTGAGCAGGCTAGAAGGGCCGCCTCGTTCGGCCAATTGGTGAAAGGTCTTGCTGGGTGACCGTCCTAAACCATTGATTTTATGGTGCGCCCGGACAGATTCGAACTGCCGACCTTCTGGTTCGTAGCCAGACGCTCTATCCAACTGAGCTACGGGCGCACTGAGTTGAACCCGGCGGCGCCGGATCGAACTTTTTTTCAGTGTACTACACGGCGCCTCCGGAGCGGGGCGCGAAAAAGGAGCGGAAGGCGCCGGTTACGATTTCCGGCTGGCGGACGATGGCTTTCAGGTCGTGGCCCGCGGAGGGGATGGAGAGCAACTCGGTCCGGGCGGGAATCAGACGCAGCGCATCTTCGATTTCCTCGAAGCTGGCAAAGGGATCGGCGCCGCCGTGAACGAATAGAGCCGGGGTGCGCAACCGCGGGAAGAATGCGGTGCGCATTTGCTGCGGCTTTGCGGGGGGATGCAGCGGATACGAAAGCAGCAGGAGCGACTCGGCCAAGTCCGGCAATTCGGCGGCGGCCATGGCGGTTTGGCGGCCGCCATAAGAGTGGCCACCCGCGAAGACGCGCGCGCAGCCGAGCTGGCGAAGCAAGGACACGGCCTCCGCCACCCCGGCACGGTCGCGCGCCGCGCCGGCTGGGTGGGGCGGTCCCTTGGGCCGCTCGCGCCGGAACGGCAGATCGAAGCGCAGAACCGAAAAGCCGGCGGCCTGGAACGCTGCCGCCACTGCAGCCAGCAGCGGGGCGCGGTGATCGGACCCGGCGCCGTGCGTGAGGACGAGCCCATCGCCCGAGGCTTCGGCCGGGCGATGCAGCACGCCGCGGATGCCGTTTTGTTCAAAGGGTTCGACAATCATACCGGTTCATACCTTTATTCAATGCCTCGACGCGGCTGGCGCGCCAGCCGCTCCCTCCGGCCGCGCCTCGGTTGGATTTCGGACCCGATTCGAGGATTACGGAAACCATGATCCGAAGTATAAATTATATTTATTCGACCGGTCTCCCAAAAGCTGGTAGGCTTCTTTTAACAGGTGGATCACGCCAGCGCTTGGCGTGTACGTAGCTCCTGCGTAAGCGAGCGCCTGGCTAAGTGCCTGGGCCGGGAGTTGCGCGCGGGGTTACCTCGTATCGATCCTCGCCTGGCTCTCTGAACCGCTCAGCACAAACCACAATTCCACCCGCAAGGAAGGGGAATTATGAACGCGTGCTTGAGTGAAAAACAAAAAGACGAGTTTCTACGGCGCGGATTTTCGCGACGGAGTTTCGGGCGCATTGCCGCCCTGGTCTCCGGCGGAGCTGCCGCATTGCCATTCTTTAACGAACCCGCCATGGCCCAGCTTTCGGCGCTGCATGGGGCGATTCCGCCGGACGCGGTGATGATCAACGCCAACGAGAACCCTCTGGGGCCCTGCCCGGAGGCGCGGGAAGCGGTGAAAGCGATTGTAGATAAAGGCGGCCGCTACCTGTACCAGGAAACCTTTGCGTTCCAAGACACCCTGGCCGAGCAGGAAGGGCTGAAATCCAGCTACGTGATGCCCTTCGCCGGCTCCAGCGCCCCGCTGCACCAATCCGTGGTGGCCTTCACGTCGCCTACGCGCGCTTTCGTGACGGCGGACCCCGGCTATGAGGCCGGCGAGCGCGCCGCGCACTATATCAATGCCAAACTGATCCGCGTGCCGCTCACCAAGACATTCGCGCACGACGTGCGGGCGATGGTTGCGGCCGACCCCAGCCCCGGTCTGTTTTACATCTGCAACCCGAATAATCCCACCGGCACGCTGACGCCGAAGGAAGACATCGAGTGGCTGGTGGCGAATAAGCCGGCGGGTTCGGTGGTGATGATCGATGAAGCCTATACGCACATCGCCGGCGCGCCTTTCATGACCCA
>JBEKYD010000106.1:0-22745 GCA_049511335.1 Bryobacteraceae bacterium
AGGAGGAGTCCTTCGATCCGGGCATGACCATGGACGGCCGCCCGCATCAACGCAGTCCTGCCGAGGTTGTCTTTCAAGTTCACATTCGCACCGCGTTGCAGCAAGGCTTTCGTAAGATCCTGCCTGCCTCTCTCCACGGCGCGCATCAGAGCGGTCGAACCGTTGGCATTCTGTGCGTCCACTTCCACGCGGCGGCTCAGCAGCGCTTCCATGGTATCCAGGCCCCCACTCCTTGCGGCAGACATCAATGCGGTCACGCCCAGACGGCTCTTGAAGTTCACATCGGCGCCCCCGGGGGTATCGGAAAGGCACGTATCGACCAGGCTATAGTGGTAGGCGAGGCGAGAGTTCAGGTTCATGTGTATTCGCCGGCCACCAGGAGATAGCTTTTCTCGCCAAGGGGCCGCATGCCCTCCTGGGGACCGAGTGCGCTCCCCAGGACCGAGGCCAGGTCGCTGAAACTCGACGGCATTTGGCGAGTCCAGGAGACCCCCGGGTGGGTGATGCCGCTCCACAATGCCTGGAACGGACGCGACACAATCTGGGGCGGCGTGACGCTTCGTTTGTCCGCTATCTCGGGCGCCAGGCCGCCTCCAAGATCGAGAACCAGAACGTTCAAGAGGCTGATGTACTGGCCGGCGCAGGATCTTTCACCACCCTCGCCTTTGGCGCTGGAACGTACCGCGAGAGTACCACCATTCTTCAGCAACGTTTCGGTGCGTCCGGCGATGGCGACCTCCGCGGCTCGAGGCAGAGGGCAGTCCATTGCCTTTCGGGTGAGAGCTTCGGAGACCCGCTGCACGGCCTCCAGGTCCTTCAGGTCCAGATTACGGATAGCGTCGCGGATCTCGGCCCAAATTGGGATGCCGCAGTACCGCCGGTACGCTTCGGTGGTGAGAACGAATCCGTCGGGCACGGGCAACCCAAGGCGGTTGCGGATCTCGCCGAACATGGCAGCCTTGCTGCCTACGTCATCCTCGGACCGGGCGTTCACTTCTGACAGCCATGCCGAAAGGCGGGGTCTGGCCAACTCCTCGAGAGCCGCGGAGTAACGCGCTATCTCGTGCTGTTGGGCATCGAGCGCAGCCGCCCGAGAGCCGTCTGGAACACCGGTGAGGCGCTGGAGAGCAGCTACCACCCCGCCGATCATGGTGAAAATGGTAGGGACACGATCGCCCAGCACCTCCCGGTGCGGCAGCGCGTACTGGAGATCCTCCTGAAGCCGCGCCATCAGTTCCAGCGATTCGTTGTTGAGCGCCAGGAGCTCCTGAAAACTGGAGTACTTGGCGCGCACACGGCCGACACCCGCCACGGGCGCTTCAGTCGTCCTGCTCCCGTGCCGCGGTAGCCCAACAACTGCGAGAGACACTCGACGAGCATTTTTCCGCCGCTGAACGACCCTCTGGAAATCGTAATTACGGACATTATCTGCCCTCCTGTCGCCGTTGTGGGCGAGTTTCAGAATTGCGGCTCCTGTTATCATCGTATTCGGTCTGCAGCCGAGCGCAAGAAAAAATTTGCGGGAGAATCCGTGACGCCCGGAAAAATATATCTGGTGGGCGCAGGCCCCGGCCACCCTGAGTTACTGACTGTCAAAGCTGCAAAGCTCCTCGAAGCCAGCGATGTCATCGTCTACGACCGTTTGATCCAGGAGGAGATCCTCGCGTTGGCGAAACCCTCGGCCGAGCGGATCTACATGGGCAAATCGGTCGAAATCCACGGATCGCGCCAGGAGGAAATATGCGAAGTGTGCTCCGCAAGGCGCGTGAAGGCAAGACCGTGGTGCGGCTCAAAGGTGGCGACCCGTTCCTATTCGGCCGGGGAGGTGAAGAGGCCGAGTTTCTGGCGGAACACGGAATCCCATTCGAAGTAGTCCCCGGCGTGTCTTCAGCGCTAGCGGCTCCAGCCAGCGCGGGGATCGCTGTCACCCACCGGAATTGGGCTTCCGCGGTCGCGATCGTCACGGGCCACGAAGCCAATCAGGCTCAAAGCCGCCTTAACTGGAGCGCGCTCGCCGGCATCGATACGCTGGTGTTTTTGATGGCGGTGCATCTTGGCAGCAGCCATCACGGCCGATCTGAGCAACGAGTTCCTGAGCAGCGTTCGCGTACTGGCATGGTCGGTGCGCGAGGTGATCGAACGGACGGTGCTGCGGGAAGTATCGGGCGACACACTGACGTTTTCGCAGCTCAAGCTACTGTACCTCGTAGCCCACACGGACGTGTTGAGCATCGGCGATGCGGCAGCCTTCCTCGAAGTCACGTGTGGCGCTGCGAGCCGGACCGTGGATGAGCTGGTTCGCCGGCGGCTTCTACGCCGGGTGGCGCCACAAGAAGACCGCCGCCTGATTCGGCTGTCTTTGACAGAGACCAGCCGCAGGCTGATGGACGCGTACCAGACTGCGCGCGACTACAGGGCAATAATGGCCTTCCGGCAGTTCGCCCCGGAGGAACTGCGAAAAACCTCGGAGGTGCTGGACCGCCTCGCGGGCGCCATCGTGAGCGATAGTTCGAGTCCGAATGCAACCTGTATGCAGTGTGAGATCTAAGTTCGTGACCGCTGCAGGTTTGGCGAATACGGTCACTGCAACTGTTTTTATCAACGACACAAAAAGCAGGCCGAAACGAACCGGCATGACCGGGGTCCTGCGGAAGGAAAGGTGGACTAATGCCGAGCTACGTCAATCCGGACAAGTGCGATGGGTGCAAGGCGCTGGACAAGACCGCATGCCAGTACATTTGCCCCAACGACCTCATGGTCCTGAACAAAGCAACGATGAAGGCTTACAACCAGGATGTTTCGATGTGCTGGGAGTGCTACAACTGCGTCAAGATTTGTCCCACCCAAGCCGTCGAGATTCGCAGCTACGCCGATTTCGTCCCTCTGGGCGCTTCGGCGACGCCGATGCGTTCCACGGATGCGATCCTGTGGACGGTGAAGTTCCGCAACGGAACCATCAAACGGTTCAAATTCCCCATCCGGACCACGCCCGAAGGCAAAGCTGTGCCGGCGCGGTGGGATTTTCGGTGCGCGAGAACAAGTTTTACGTGTTCAAATCGAAAGCCACGCTGGTGGCCATGGGCGGCGCCGTGCACGTGTTCAAGCCTCGCAGCTCGGGCGAAGGCATGGGGCGCGCCTGGTATCCACCATGGCCTCGGCATGCTGGACGTGATGGAGGGCAAGGGTCCCATCTCGATGCGCACGGAAGAGGCCATTCAGGCGATCGCCGAGGCCTACAAGGGCGACGAGAAGGCCTACAAGAAGAAAATGCGAGAGTTGGAGTCCGAGGCTTGGGAAGACTTCCTCGACATGACCATCTCGCAGGCTCTGCTCTGGGCTGCCACGAACCTGCAGCCGGAGGAGCGGAGCTCCGAAATCGCCGCAGCCGAGCCGTACTTCATCGGATCGCACTCCGGCGCCTCCGGCGCCTGGATCAGCCGTCCCGAAGATTTGCAGACGGCGGAGACCAAGGGTCAGTATTTCTGGGGCTACGCGCACATGTCGACCGTGAAAGGCCTCTTCTGCGCCGGCGACGCTTCAGGCGCCTCCAGCCACAAGTTCTCTTCGGGGTCGCACGCCGAGGGGCGTATCGCCGCCAAGGCCGCGATCAAGTTCATCGTCGAGAACAATACCATGCCGGTACTGGAGCCGGCCGCCTTGGAGGCGCTCAAGACCGAGATCCTGAAGCCGATCGATATCTTCGAGCAGTTCCAGAAGGCTACTACCGATCCGGAAGTAAACCCGAACTATATCAAGCCCCGGATGTTCATGTTCCGGCTGCAAAAGATCATGGGCGAATACGCCGGCGGCATCACCGCTCAATTCACCACCAATGAAACCCTCCTCAAGAAGGCGCTGGAGTTACTGGCCTACCTGAAAGAGGACTCCGAGAAGCTCGCGGCGAGGCGCGCGTCGAAGCGCTGCTCTACGGGGCGGGCTGCGCGTGCCGCGCGTGCTTGCCCTGGTATGCGAGAACGACGCGTATCCCGCGCTCGATCTCGCCGGATTGAAGCGGCGGCAGTACGATCCCAGCGTGCGGGTCATCCCGCTGCGCTACCTCGGCTCGCTGAATATTGTGTGGATCGCCGACGCGCTCTCGCGGGGCATCGATGGAGTGATTCTCGTCGGCTGTAAATACGGCGACGATTACCAGTGTCATTTCACCAAAGGCAGTGAGCTCACGCAACGGCGGCTGGAGAACGTCAAGGAGACTCTCCAGCGGCTGCAACTCGAGCCCGAGCGCCTGCAATTTGACGCAGTTGGCGATCGATGAATGGGACAAGCTGCCGGCGCTGTTCGATGGTTTCGTGAACCGGATGCGGGAATTGGGACCGAATCCGTACAAGGGTTTCTGAACATGGCGGATGCGATGGTAGTCGAGCCCGATGTCGAGCTGATCGCGAGTGTGATGGCGGCCGGCGGCGCCGATCTTAAGAAGTGCATGCAATGTTCCACCTGCACTTGCGTCTGCTCCCTTTCGACCCAGGAGGACGGCTTTCCGCGCAGGCAGATTCTTCACGCCCAATGGGGCCTCAAAGATAAACTGCTGGCGGACGTGGGCCCCTGGCTCTGCCATTATTGCGGCGAGTGCTCGCAAAGCTGTCCGCGACAGGCGAACCCCGGCGAGGCTATGATGGCCCTGCGCCGCTACCTGACCGCCCAATACGATTGGACGGGGTTGTCGCGTTTGATGTATCGCTGGGAAGGCTGGAATATCATCGCCCTGCTAGTGGTCGCCCTGGTGGTGGTGGCGCTGTTTACTCTGCCGCACAACTTCGGTTTCGGTCTGCTGAGCCAATCGGGCCCGGCTGCGCTCTCCACGGTGATGCTCGACAAATTCGCGCCGAAGGAGATCGTACATATCGGCGACACCGCCCTGGCGTTGCTGCTCGGCCTGCTTGTGCTGGGAAACGCGGCGCGCATGTTCCTGGCCGCCACGCGAGGCGGAGGAATTCCGTTGCGTTTCTATCTCCGGCAGTTGCCCGGCTTGATTGTACAAGGGCTGACGCAGAAGCGGTGGACGGAGTGCAGGAGCGGAGATTCGATCAAAAACTGGGTGCGCCACCTTGTTCTGGTCAGCGGCTACGCGACTATCTTTATTTTAGTGGTGGTGTTCCTGCCGTGGTTTCAGGTGCAGGATCACAGCTTCCACTGGAGCAGCCTGCTGGGATACTACGCATCGGCGGTCCTGCTCGGGGCGACCGCGTGGATGATCGCCGACCGGATCGGCAAGCGCGGCGAAATGCACAGCTTCAGCCAGTTCTCGGACTGGTTGTTCCCCGCGTTGCTGTTTGTTACAGTGCTGACCAGGGTCCTACTCAATATATTCCGGCTTCTCGACCGTCCAATGCCGACCTATGTTCTGTATGTGGTCCATCTGGCGGTCGCGGTGCCGATGCTGGCGGTGGAAGTCCCATTCGGTAAGTGGGCGCACCTGCTTTACAGGCCGCTGGCGATCTATATCGCCGCGGTCAAAAGAAGCGCTTTGGAGTCTCGGTAACAAGGAGAAACACGCATGGCGAACGAAAACGGAGAACGGACAACGCCGCTGCTGGACGAGCTGGAAAAAGGTCCATGGCCAAGCTTCGTGACGGAGATCAAGAAGACCAGCGACGTCAGCCCCATGTGCGACGACCTGCTGGGGCAGCTCGAACTCTCCTACGCGGAGAAGAAGGGCCATTGGAAGCACGGCGGCATCGTAGGCGTGCTGGGTTACGGCGGCGGCGTGATCGGCCGCTACAGCGACATCCCCGAGCAATTCCCGGAGGTGGCGCACTTCCACACCATGCGCGTCAACCAGCCCTCCGGCTGGTTCTACACCAGCGACGCGCTGCGTACCCTTTGCGGTATCTGGGAAAGGCACGGTTCCGGCCTGACCAATATGCACGGTTCCACCGGCGACATCGTTTTTCTCGGGACCAAGACCAGCGACCTGGAACCGGCCTTCGCGGAACTCACCGCCGCTGGCTTCGATCTCGGCGGCTCCGGCTCGTGCATGCGGACGCCATCCTGCTGTGTGGGACCGGCCCGGTGCGAGTGGGCCTGTTACGACACCATGAAGCTGTGCAACGACTGCACGCAGGCCTATCAGGACGAGATGCACCGGCCGCCGTTCCCCTACAAGTTCAAGATCAAGTGCGCCGGCTGCCCCAACGACTGCGTAGCGGCGGTGGCGCGTGCGGACCTCTCGATCATCGGCATCTGGAAGGACGATATCCAGCAGGATGATGCGGCGGTGGCCGAGTATGCCGCGGCGGGGCTCGACATTCAGAAGGACGTCTGCGACCGCTGCCCCAGTCACTGCATGAGCTGGGATGGCGGGAAGTTGGCCATCGAAAATAGCGAGTGCGTGCGCTGCATGCACTGCATCAATGTGATGCCCAAGGCCCTGCGCCCGGGCAAGGAGCGCGGAGCGGCCCTTCTCATAGGTTCCAAGGCCCCCATCGTGCAAGGAGCGTTGTTGTCGTCCGTGCTGGTTCCTTTCGTCCCCGAGGCGGAGCTGTTCGAAACGATACAAGAGTTGATCAAGCGCATTTGGGAGTTTTGGGGTGAGTACGGCAAGAACCGCGAGAGGGTCGGCGAACTGATCCAGCGGGTCGGCATGGCCAACTTCCTGGACGCCGTCGGTCTCGATCCGGTGCCGGAGATGGTGTCGGCGCCGCGCGACAACCCCTACATCTACTTCCAGAGTAAACAACAGACCAGCGAGGATGCAAGCAAATGACACCGCAAGCCAAACGAATCACGGACATTGGACCGCCGAACTACGAGAAGTTCTTGCCGCCGGTCATCAAGAGGAATTACGGGCAGTGGAAGTTCCACGAGACCCTGGCTCCCGGAGTGCTCTGTCACGTCGCCGAGTCCGGCGAGAAGCTCTATACGGTGCGGGCGGGCTCGCCGCGCCTGCTGAGCGTACACACTATCCGGATGTTCGCGGACTTGGCCGACAAATACTGCGGTGGCTTTCTTCGCTTCACCAGCCGCAACAACGTGGAGTTTCTGCTGGCCGATCCCGCCAACATCGAGCCCCTCAAACAGGATCTGCAAAAGGCGGGCTACCCCGTAGGCGGAACGAACAACAGCATCAGCAACATCGTCCACACGCAGGGTTGGGTGCATTGTCACTCTTCGGCCACCGACGCTTCCGGACTGGTGAAGTGCATGATGGACGCACTCTATACGCACTTCGTGGAGGAGGACCTGCCGGCCAAGCTGCGGATCGCCGTGGCATGCTGCCTGAACATGTGCGGCGCCGTGCATTGTTCCGACATCGCCGTGCTGGGCATTCACCGCAAGCCGCCGAAGGTCCGTCACGACATCCTGCCCAAAATATGCGAGGTGCCGACGCTGATTGCCTCGTGCCCGACGGGTGCGATCCGGCCCGCCACGGTGGCCGGCAAACCTTCCGTTGAAGTGATTGAAGAGCAGTGCATGTACTGCGGCAATTGCTACACCGTCTGCCCCGCGATGCCCATGAACGATCCGGAGAACGACGGAATCTCCATCTGGGTGGGCGGAAAGGTGAGCAACGCGCGCACCGCGCCCAAGTTCACCAAGCTGGCCATTCCCTTGCTGCCCAACAACCCGCCGCGCTGGCCCGAAGTCGTGGGCGCCGTCGCGAACATCGTGGACGTCTACGCATCCCACGCACAGAAGTACGAACGCCTGGGCGAATGGATCGAGCGCATCGGCTGGCCGAGATTCTTCCAGTTGACCGGCATCGAATTCACCCGCTACCACATCGACGATTTCAAACACGCGGGCCTGACCTTTGCGCGGTCGGCGCACATTCGATTCTGAGGAAGGAAACTGAAGATGCCTGCTAACACCGCTTCGAACCCTCAAGAGCACGACCGCCTTCTCGGGCAACTCGAAGATTTCAAACGCAACATTTACCCGTACGCATAAGGTCGAGCTATGCCGCTCTTCAAGCAAGTTAAGAAACCGGTGATCAAGGCGGCCGCTTCGGCTGGCGGGGAAATCAGCCCGTTGCGGCCTGCCTACGTAGCCAAGGCGGCGCCTTGCAGCGGCGGTTGTCCCAGTGGCGCCGATATCCGCGGCTGGCTCAACACCATTGCCCAAGCCGAAGCTTACGGCCGCGCCAACGGGGAAGCCTATCGCATCGCGTGGGGCATCATCGCGGAACGTAATCCGTTTCCCGCCGTCTGCGGCCGGGTGTGCCCGCACCCTTGCGAGGACGCCTGCAACCGGCGCGTAAAAGACGGCGCCGTTGCCATCAATGCGCTCGAACAGTTCATCGGCGATTTCGGAATTGCCGACGGGCTGAAGCTTTCCCGGCTCACCGGCGAAAAACGCACCGACGGCGTCGCCGTCATCGGTGCGGGGCCAGCCGGGCTTTCCTGCGCTTACCAACTGGCGCGCCGGGGGTATCCGGTCACCGTTTTCGAAGCCTTCAGCCGCCCGGGCGGGATGCTGCGCTACGGCATTCCCGCGTATCGCCTGCCCCGTAACGTCCTGGATGCCGAAATTCAACGCATCCTGGATCTCGGTGTCGAACTGCGGTGTAACGCGGTCATCGGCTCCGACGTGTCCCTGGAGCAGGTGCGCAGCCAGTACAAAGCCGTGTTTGTGGGCATCGGCGCCCATCGCGGAATCCAGTTGCGGATTCCCGGGGAGGATGCGCCGAATGTCTACACCGGGACGGAATTCCTCAACCGCGTAAACAGCGGCGAGGAGGTTCGCGTCGGTGGAAAGGTGCTGGTGATCGGCGGCGGGGACACTGCCATCGATTCCGCCCGCGTCAGCAAGCGGCTCGGCGCCGATGTCACCATCCTGTACCGCCGCTCCCGCTCCGAAATGCCTGCCATCAAACCGGAAATCGACGGCGCCCTGGAGGAAGGCGTCGAGATCCAGTTCCTCACGGCGCCGGTGGAGGTCATTCGGCAGAACGGCCTGGCCGTAGGTCTGCGGTGCATCCGCATGGGCCTCGGTGCGCCGGACGCTTCCGGCCGGCCGAGGCCGGTGGCGCGCGCCGGGTCCGAGTTCGACCTGGAGGCGGCCACGATTATCGCCGCCATCAGCCAGCAACCGGGGCTGGACGGCCTCGGCGTCGTCCCCAATGGAGAGCAGTGGATCAAGGCCCAGGACGCTGCCGTCCCGGGCATGGAAGGCGTCTTCGCCGGTGGCGACGATGTGGAGTTAGGGCTGGTGACCATCGCGATCGCCCAAGGCCGCTTCGCGGCCGAAGCCATCGACGCCCGGATCAATAGCAAGGCCGTCGAGAGGCCCGTTCCCCCGCCGTGCATCGGTACCGACTGCGTCAAACTCGATTGGTATAAGCCGGCCGAGCGTCACGAGCGTAAGCAGGTGCCGGTAGAGCAGCGCTCCGCCGATACCGAGGTCCAACTGGGATTGGCCGAAGCGGAGGCACTCGAAGAGTCCAAGCGGTGCATGTCGTGCGGCATGTGCATGGATTGTGAAACCTGCTGGATGTACTGCACCAGCAACTGCTTCGTCAAGCTGCCCAAGGGAGAGCATTACAAGGTCAAGCTGGAGTTGTGCAACGGCTGCAAGAAGTGCGCCGATGCCTGCCCCTGCGGTTACATCGAAATGAACTAACGAATCTGGAGGTACTGACAGTGCCAATATTTGAAGTCAACGGCAAGAAATACGATGTCGACGAAGACGGTTTCCTGCAGGAACCGGAGATCTGGAACCGGGACGTCGCCGTCGATTTCGCGACAACCGAAGGAGTCGCGGAGCTCACCGAAAACCACTGGAAGGTCATTAACTATCTGCGGAACTACTACCTCAAGTTCGGCATCGCTCCCATGATCCGGAAGGTTTGCAAAGAGACGGGATTCAAGCTGAGCGAGATTTATCAGATGTTCCCGTCCGGTCCGGCAAAGGGCGCCTGCAAACTTGCCGGACTTCCCAAACCCACCGGCTGCGTGTAGGCGGGAGGCCACAGTGGCGGCGCAGAGCAAAGAAGTCATCGCGAGCCTCTGGCTGCAGCGCGTGCTGAGCTCGTATCCCGGCCAAAGCGCGGACTTCCTGGCTAAGGAGTCGGATCCGTTCCGCAATCCGGTGGGCAGCACTATCCGGCGGACGATCGGCATTCTCCTAGACCAAGTACTCCTCGGAGTGGACAGGAATTGTTACGCGGAGCCGCTCGATCCCCTCATGCAGATCTGGGCGGTTCAGGGGCTGGCGCCCAGCCAGGTCATCGGGACTCTATTTCAACTCAAGGACATCCTGCGCCCTCATGTAGACCGGACGGATCGAGAGCTTCTGGACAGCCGGATCGACGAGCTGGCATTGGTGGCTTTCGACTCGTATGTCAAACACCGGGAGAGGACTTTCCAGGCGAAGGCGAACGAAGTCCGGCGCCGGGTTTCTGTCGTCGAACGGCGGCTGGCGCAAAGTGAAGCGCCGGACTTGCAAATGAGAGGTGGCGCTTGAGGCGGACCTTCGGCGCGGTTGTCGCCGTGCTTGGCATTGTGCTGCTGGCCGGCGTGGCGAGCAGGGTGAACGGGCTGAGACCGTTTATCGCCATCGTGTGTCCGTATGGCGCACTGGCCATTCTGCTCATCGGACTGGTCTGGCGGGTGATCCGCTGGTCGCGTTCACCGGTGCCGTTCCGCATTCCCACGGTTTGCGGCCAGCAGAAGTCCCTGCCCTGGATCAAGGCTGGCTGGCTCGAAAGTCCGTATTCGACGCCGGGTGTGATTGCCAGGATGGGTCTCGAGGTCCTTCTATTTCGCAGCCTTTTCCGCAATACGCGCGCACGGTTGCAAGAGGGACCCAGGCTGATTCAGGGTGAGGCCAAATGGCTTTGGCTGGGCGCAATTGCATTCCACTGGTCTCTGCTCATCGTGCTGCTCCGCCATTTGCGGTTCCTGGCGGAGCCAGTGCCCAACCTGGCGCGATTCCTGGAAAGCGTCGACGGCTTCTTCCAAATCGGCGTACCCGTGCTCTACGCCACTGACGTCGTGCTCCTCGCCGCGCTGCTGTACCTGGTGCAGCGCAGGCTGCGCGATCCCCAGGTCCGCTTCATCTCGCTGTTCACCGATTACTTCGCTTTGTTCCTGCTTCTGGGCATAGCCGTCTCGGGAGTTTGGATGCGCTACTTCGCGAGAGTCGACGCCGTGGCCGTGAAACAGCTCGCGATTTCTCTGACCATCTTCTCGCCGTCCCTGCCGAGAAATCTGAGCGCCTGGTTTTTCGTCCATCTGGCGTTGGTCAGCAGCCTCGCGGCTTATCTGCCGTTCAGTAAGCTGATGCACGTCGGTGGCATCTTTCTCAGCCCGACGCGCAACCTGGCGAACAACAATCGCATGAAGCGGCACGTGAACCCGTGGAACTATCCGGTCAAGGTTCACACCTACGAAGAGTGGGAGGACGAGTTCCGGGAGAAGATCGAAGCGGCCGGATTGCCGGTCGAAAGGCGTTGACCCATGGCCAATCCCAAACCGGAAGAACTCGTACAAATCCAGTATCAGCCGCCGCCCAGAGGCTGGATGAACCCGGCGGTGGAGTTCCGCAAAGGCACGTTCTGCTACAGCGCACTGCCCAAGAACCTCAATTACCTGGGCCTGCCCAATCCGCGCGAATGGCAGCCCTTTGACGCCGATTGGAAACTGCCGCCGGATTGGAAACGCATCATCCTCGATGGCATGCGAGAGCGCCTGCGCAAGTTCCGCTCTTTCCGCCTATTCATGGACATCTGCGTCCGATGCGGCGCTTGCGCGGACAAGTGCCACTTCTACATCGGGTCGGGCGATCCGAAAAACATGCCGGTCCTGCGCGCCGAACTGATCCGCTCCGTGTATCGGCGCTATTTCACTCTCAGCGGCCGCTTGTTTGGCAGCCTGGCAGGCGCCCGGAACCTTACCGAAGACGTGATTAAGGAGTGGTTCTACTACTTTCACCAATGCACTGAGTGCCGCCGCTGTTCGGTCTTCTGCCCGTACGGAATCGACACCGCGGAGATCACCATGATGGTCCGCGAACTGCTGAACCTGGTCGGCTGCAATATCAACTGGGTTCTGGAACCTGCCGCCAATTGTTTTCGCACCGGCAACCACCTCGGCATACAGCCCCACGGGTTTAAGGACAGTGTCGATTTCGCGGTGGACGAACTGGAAGAGTTGACCGGCGTCCGCGTCAACGCCCCCATCAATCGCAAGGGCGCCGAAATCCTGTTCATTGTTCCCTCGGCGGACTACTTCGGAACACCCCATTACTACACGTTTCTCGGTTATCTTGCGCTCCTGCATGAGATCGGTTTGGACTACACGTTCAGCGCCTACGCTTCGGAAGGCGGCAATTTTGGCCTGTTCAATTCGCACGAAATGATGAAGCGGCTGAATGCCAAAATCTACGCGGAAGCCAAACGCCTCGACGTGAAGTGGATCCTCGGCGGCGAGTGCGGCCACATGTGGCGCGTCCTTCACCAGTATATGGACACGATGAACGGGCCAGCCGACTTCCTGGAGCCGCCCGTTTCGCCGGTCACGGGTACGCGGTTCGAAAACACTCGCTCTACCAAGATGGTTCACATCTGCGAGTTCACCGCCGACCTGATCCATAACGGCAAACTCCGCCTCGATCCCTCCCGCAACGACCGTTGGAACACTACCTTCCACGATTCCTGCAACCCGGCGCGGGCCATGGGCCTGCTCGAAGAGCCGCGGTACATTCTGCGCAGCGTCTGCAATCAGTTTCACGAAATGCCCGAGAACACCATTCGCGAACAGACTTTCTGCTGCGGCAGCGGCTCGGGTCTCGGCACGGACGAGAATTTCGAGATGCGCATGCGCGGCGGCCTGCCGCGGGCTAACGCCGTCAAGTACGTCAAGGAAAAGTACGGCGTGAACCTTCTGGCCTGCATCTGCGCCATCGATAAGGCCACCCTGCCGCCGTTGCTCGAATACTGGGTGCCGGGCGTGGAAGTCGCCGGCGTTCATGAGCTGGTTGGAAATGCCTTGGTGATGCGCGGAGAGAAGGAACGGCTTACCGATCTGCGCGGCGAACCCATCGCACAAAAGGAGGTTGCCCATGCATGACCGTGGCCCGATCTATTCCGGCTTGGCGGTCTTCCTGGTGCTGGTGACCTTCCCGGCCTGGCACAACCTCTCCGCGCACGTCACCGCCAAAGGGCCGGATGTCCGGCTCCCGGCACGCGAAAAGCAGTGCGTGGCGCCGCTGGAGTACATGCGAACCTCCCACATGAACCTACTCATGGACTGGCGCGACAAGGCCGTCCGTGGCGGCATTCGCGACTTCACCGCGCCTGACGGCAAGCACTACAACATGAGCCTGACGCCGACATGCCTCGAACAATGCCACGGCGCCAAGGCCGACTTCTGCGACCGCTGCCACAACTACGCGGCGGTTTCGCCGCCCTGCTGGAACTGCCATTTGGATTCCAAGCCTCTTCTGAGGAGCGCAAGATGACTATTTCCAGGCAGGCATTTCTACATATGAGCGGTCTGTCGCTTCTCGCCGCCGCGGTGCGAAGAGCGAAGGGCGCCATCTCTGGCACGTGGTGGGGCATGGCCATCGACGTGGCGAAGTGCCTCAAACAGGAGAACTGCACCAAGTGTATCGTCGCGTGCAGCCAGGCACACAATATTCCCTCTATCCCGGATCGCAGCCACGAAGTCCGCTGGATCTGGAAGGACTCTCTCGGCCACGTCTTCCCGAGCCAGGTGGACGAATACTCTGCGCTGCGCACGTTGCCCGCGATGCTGCTCTGCAATCACTGCGAGAATCCGCCTTGTGTGCGTGTATGCCCCACCGAGGCTACCTGGAAGCGGGAAGACGGCATCGTCGATATGGACTGGCACCGCTGCATCGGCTGCCGCTACTGCATGGCCGCGTGCCCGTACGGCTCGCGCAGTTTCAACTGGATGGACCCGCGCCCGTACATCCACAATCCCAATCCAGAATTCCCCACGCGCACCAAGGGCGTCGTGGAGAAGTGCACGTTCTGCACCGAGCGTCTGGCGGCGGGCCGCCCGCCGGCCTGCGTCGAGGCATGTCCGGAGAAGGCGCTGGTCTTTGGCAACCTGGCCGACCCCCATTCCCCGATCCGCGAGTTGCTGGCGGCGCGGCGCCATATCCGGCGAAGGCCTGAACTGGGGACGGGGCCGGATGTCTTCTATATCGTGTGAGGACCCGCCATGTTCATGTTTGAAAAAGCAGTCGCCGGCAGCCGAAGATACTGGCTCTGGATTTGCGTTCTGGCGATCATCCTGGGTGCCGGCTTTGCCTGCTACCTGCGTCAATTGCAAGCCGGCTTGATGATCACCGGCCTCAGCCGGGACGTCACGTGGGGACTGTACATCGCGCAGTTTACGTTCCTGGTAGGAGTGGCGGCGTCAGCCGTAATGGTCGTGCTCCCGTATTACCTGCACAATTTCAAGGCGTTCGGACGCATCGCCATTCTTGGCGAATTCCTGGCTATCGCCGCTGTCGTCATGTGCATGCTGTTCATCTTCGTGGACATGGGACAGCCTTCGCGCGTGCTCAATGTTCTGCTCTACCCTACCCCACACTCCATGATGTTCTGGGATATGATCTCGCTCGGCGGCTACCTGGCGTTGAACGCGGTCATTGCGCTGGTGACGCTGCGCGCCGAACGCGAAGGTGTGGCCCCGCCGCGCTGGATCGAGCCGATCATTATTCTGTCCATCCCTTGGGCCGTCAGCATCCATACGGTCACGGCTTTCCTGTACAGTGGCCTTCCCGGCCGCTCGCTCTGGCTCACCGCCATACTGGCCCCCCGATTTCTGGCGTCGGCCTTCGCCTCCGGCCCGGCGCTGCTGATCCTGCTCTGCCTGCTCCTTTCCCGGCTCACCGGGTTTTCCGCCGGCCGCGAGGCCATTCAAAAGCTCGCGATCATCGTCACCTACGCGATGGCGATCAGTGTGTTCTTCGTCCTGACGGAGTTCTTCACGGCGTTCTACAGCCAGATTCCCGAACACGCGGAATCGCTGCGGTACATGTTCGTGGGTCTGGAGGGGCACACCCGGTTGGCGCCGTGGATGTGGACGTCCTCGATCCTGGCCGCCGCGTCGCTGGTGTTGTTGCTCGTGCCGCGGTATCGCCATAACCAGAAGTTGCTCGCCGTGGCGTGCGGCATGGTTTTTCTTTCGCTCTGGATCGATAAAGGCATCGGCCTGATTGTGGCCGCCTTCGTCCCCTCGCCGCTCGGCGCCGTCACCGAATACGCCCCGACCCTGCCTGAGATCCTCATCGTGCTGGGGATTTGGGCGGTCGGCGCACTGATTCTGACGGTGCTATACAAAATCGCGCTTTCCGTTCGCGAAACGCCGGCGTTCTTCTCCGCGCCACCGTCGCGAGCCGAAGCGCTCACATGAAACCGGAGCTCAATGATTCACTTGAGGGAGCATGAGCTCACGTAGCAATTCCGGCGGAAAACAGCCAGTTTGCACCTTATCCTTATATATTGCCGTTTTTCTCGCGGCCGCGCCGGCCGGCATGCCTCTCGCGGCCCAGTGCATAGTGGGCAATCCGGGGGCAGCAAAGCCAACATCAACCGTCCCACCGATTCCGATGTCCCGTTGGCCAAATTCTCACCTCTTTCTCGTCTCAACCAAGAACTGCCGGATTGGCTGTGCTTTACTCTGGGCTATCGCACCAGATTCGAAGGTTATACCGCCGGGAATTTCGAAGCCGGCAATTCCGATTCGTATCTCTTGACTCGTTTCCGGCTTGGCGTGTTGCTCAAGCCGGTGAGATGGTTCCAGATCTTCGCGGAGTTGCAGGACGCCGACGCCTTCTGGAAGACCCCCCTCTGGCGCCGCCTTACCAATCCACCTGGGATCTGCGCCGTGCTTACGTCGATCTTGGCGACATCGAGGAAAGCCGCGTCGCATTCCGCGTGGGACGCCAGGATCTGAATTTCGGTTATGCCCGCCTGCTGGGGACCTCGTACTGGCGTAATGCCTCTCGCGGCTACGACGCAGCCATGGCGGTCCTCAATTGGGACTGGCTGCGCCTCAACATTTTTGCGGCCTCCCAGGTGGTTGCGACCCCCAGCGGGCTCTGTCATCACCAGCAGGGCAACGACATCCACGGTGTTTATAGCAGTTTCAAAAAGTTGATACCGCACTCGACAGTCGAGCCATATTTCCTCTGGCACCTCGCACCCGGCATCAAGACCGAAGAAGGCAACCTCGCCAAGTTGGACGAGAAGACCCTCGGTCTGCGGTGGGCCGGCACCGTATCGCGATTCGACTTCGATGCGGAAACCGCCGGCCAGGCCGGCAACATCGGTAGCGACAACATTCGCGCTTGGGCCTGGAGCGCTATAGCCGGTTACAGCTTGAACCCTCTCAATCGGACGGTCCGCATCTTTGCCAAATACGACTTCGCGTCCGGAGACCGCAATCCGAACGACGGCGTGCATGGAACCTTCGATCAACTTTACCCCAACATTCACGACCATCATGGGCTCGCCGATCAAATCGCGTGGCAGAACCTCAAATCGGTCCGATCGGGTGTCAAGGTCTCCGTGCGCCGCAATTGGATGTTGGCCGGCGCATTCAACGGCTGGTGGCTGGCCAGCGCCAACGACAGTTTCTACAATAGTTCCGGCGGCATTGTGGCCCGGGATACCACCGGCCTCTCGGGCACCCACATCGGCAACGAGTACGACGCGCAGACTTCATACCGGGTGGACCGGAACCTCGAGCTGGGAGGCGGGGTCGCATATATTCGCTCCGGAAAGTTCCTGTTACGCACCGGTCATGCCCCCTCCTACACTTATCCGTACGTGATGATCAACTATAACTTTTTCTAGGAGAACCGCGATGACATCCTTGCTCGAATCCAAGACCCTGGAACTGCAACGGGAATATCCTCAGCAGGAGGGCCAACCTTTCATATTGTGGGGCGAGGGAGTGAAAGCTGGTTGGTTGGAGTTTCACCAGGAGCCGGCTGAGTCCACTGGCGAATTCAGAGGACAAAGATTGGTATTCCGTTACAGCGCCCGGCTGCACCCACGGGTCACAGTGTACCGTGGGGATTCGCAGGAAGTGCTTGCCGAGTATGTACCGTGCTTCACTGGCGGAGGCATGGTGTCATTCGATTCCGGAGTACGTTATCGTTGGAAGAAGGCCGATATGTGGAGCGGCAAGTGGTGCTTCCGCCACGCGGAACGCGAGTCATGCGTGTGCCTGTCGCAAGATGCCGGCCCGCTGGTACAGGGTGGCAGAGTCTCGGTCTGCTGCGGCGCGGCGGACCTGCCGGAGACGCCGGTCCTGTTGTTACTAGGTCTTCGACCGCCTGAAAAAGTTCTATAAAACACTTTCATCTTGAATTGTTTTATTGCATACTGGGGTATGGCACGTCGGCCAATCCCAATTAAGGTCAGCCTGAAGGACGTCACACTCATAAGCGAGCTACTGCGAGGGGGCATTCAACAAGTGCGCGTCGTCCTGCGCGCGCTGGCGCTCCAGCAACTGGCTCGCGGCGTGACCGCTCCGCAGGTTGCGCAGACTCTCCCGTTGACCGCCAAAGCGATCCGCCAGATCGCCCATCGCTACAACCGTAACGGCCTGGACCGAGCCCTTTACGAGAAACCAAGACCTGGGCCGAACCAACTTCTCGACGACTCCCAGAAGCAGCGCATCGTCGCCATGGTGTGCAGTAGCCCGCCGGAAGGACGGGCGCGCTGGACGGTTCGGTTGGTAGCCGAAGAGGCGGTCAAACGAAAACTGGTACCGAATGTGGGTCGAGAGACAATCCGGATCTTGTTACAGAGCCACGAGCTGAAGCCGTGGCGGGAAAAAAATGTGGTGCGTAGCGGAGTTGGACGAGGCCTACATCGAGAAGATGGAGGACGTGCTGGCCGTCTATGAGAAGCCCTACGATCCGGCCGAACCCGTCGTGTGCGTGGACGAGAAACCCGTGTCGCTGCACGCCGATGTGCGCCCGCCGGTCCCGGCCAAACCAGGGAAACCTGCCAAGCAAGACAATGAGTATGAACGGCGTGGCACGGCCAACGTATTCGGCGCCGTGGAACCAAAGGCCGGTCGCCATTTCACCACGGCGACACCGGATCGTTCCGGGTACCAGTTTGCCTGTCTAGTGAAGCGCATCGTAGAGCACTACCCGCAA
This sequence comes from Bryobacteraceae bacterium, assembly GCA_049511335.1. Taxonomy (GTDB): domain Bacteria; phylum Acidobacteriota; class Terriglobia; order Bryobacterales; family Bryobacteraceae; genus JBEKYD01. The sequence goes on from JBEKYD010000106.1 coordinate 18,112, forward strand.
GCCCACACCATCCACTTCGTCATGGACAACCTGAATATCCACTGCCGCAAGTCCCTGGTCACTCACTTCGGCGAGGGAAAGGGCGGCTCTATCTGGGATCGGCTCACCGTCCATTACACACCGAAGCACGGGAGTTGGCTCGATCAGGCGGAAATCGAACTCAGTTTGGTCTCCCGCCAATGTCTGGGCAGCAGCGGCTTCCGGACCTGGAGACGTTGCAGCGGGAAATCCAAGCGTGGAGCCGCAAGGCCAACCAGAAACGGACCAAGATCAACTGGCAGTTCACGCGCAAGAAGGCCAGAAAGCTATTCCGGTACCAGAAGCCACGGGCCCGCGGCTGAACGGACCAGCCACCACACAGAGCCGCAGTCAACTTTCGACCGCAAACCGCAAACCTCGGCGATCCGCGCCCAAAAATGCCGCAGCCAATCGCAAACCCGGCGCCACCGGGGAGATAGCTGCCGAAAGCGACCGACATAGAGCACGGTTATATCCAGACCGAATACTCAACTTGTGCCGAATCCCAGCATTAACACCTTTTCAGGCGGTCGAAGACCTAGTTGCTTATCTGAGTTAAGCGTCACGATGTACTGAATGCCAAGCTCCGTGGCCATTCTGCTTGCGTACTGCAGCGCCGCTCCGACTTGGCGGGAATCGACAGGATCGAAAATGTGACTGTCGTGCACGAGAAACCCAGGCCCGATTCCTCGTTCGGCCATGAGACGGGTTAGCATGACGTCAAAGCAGAAGATCTGCATATTGGCGATGCCCGGGCTTCTATCCGCTTGTCCTTCGATCTTGAATGACGGGCCGTTGGGTGTCTCAGTAGGCGTAAATTTAGCGGGTTTCTCGTCCCCATGTTCACTGCGTCGTTGCGGCCGGCGGCCTATCGCCCGATCACACACACTGGGTTCGCCCCCGGCGCAGCAACTTCTTCGTCCCCGAGGCAGTTCTCAGCAAGGTCTTCCGTGGCAAGTTTGCCGAAGCCCTGAAACAGACCTTCGCCGCGGGAAAGCTTCAGTTCTGCGGACAACTCCGAGCCCTGGCGCAGCCCAAAGCCTTCCGCAGTTTTCTCCGCCAACTTTTCCGTCACCGCTGGGTGGTCTACTGCAAACCACCTTTCGGCGGTCCCGACCAGGTACTCCGTTATCTGGGGGCCTACACGCATCGTGTCGCCATCTCCAATCACCGTCTGGTTTCACTCGTCGACGACCGGGTTACTTTCGTTGGAGAGACTCCGCTCACAAGAACAAGAAACGGCTCATGACCCTCCCTGTCGATGAGTTCCTGCGTCGATTCCTGCTGCATATGTTGCCGCGCGGTTTCGTGCGCATCCGCCACTACGGCTTCCTGTCCAGTCGCCGTCGCCGTCAGCTTGTGCCCCTCTGCAAACAGCTCTTGTCCGATGCAACTCCCACCTCCGCCTTGACGGGCGCACCGATCGCTCCTGAGTCGCCGTCAATGTAGATCTGTCCACTCTGCGGCGGCCCCATGATCGTGATCGAACGACTCACCGCCGGTCAGATCAAACTCCGTTCCCCACCGCAGGAGAAGCCTGCGTGATCATGTCCCAGCCCACATATTGCCGAGTAGAAGACGCCGCCTCGCAGCACTTACTCCCTCTGCGCCCTGTCTACCCCAGCCAAACAGATCAGCGCCCTCTCCGACGCTGCCATACCCGGTCTCGCACGGTCCCGCTCAGCACGCGTCGCCGATCCCCTCGTCTAGACCCGTCTTGGCTACTCTGCCTGTCCACCCGAACGGCGGTTTTGAACCGCGGACAGCGTCAGCAGCGCATTCAAAACGCATAGCTCTTTCGTGCCAAACCGGAAAGGCTTCCTTCAACGCGCCGTATCGAAACCACCGCGGCCCGACCAACGCCACCCAACCCGGAAGCGTTCACCGCCGCGGTGCTTCCGATACGGTCCTAGGCGTTCGAGGAAGTGAGGCACCGGATTAGTCTCGTGAAGTCCGGTCCCGAGAAGTTTGGACGCGGGACTGCGGGCGGAACTGTCGCTCCAGGCGGACAAAATTGACGCCTCAGGCAGGTCAGCGCCTTAATTAGGGGCGAAGCCCTTGGCTGCTTAGCTTAGTCGTGGTGCAGCGCTGTCAGCGGGTCGATGCGCGTGGCGCGGCGCGCTGGAATGTAGTTCGCCATGAGCGCCACCGCCAGGAGCAGGGCGGCGACTCCTATCATCACCGCCGGATCGAGCGGGGCTACGCCGTACAGCAGGGCGCGCAGACCTGACGCCATCACCGCGGCGCCGGCCATCCCGGCCACCAGGCCCATCAGCGCCGGCTTGATGCCGTTTCTCACTACCAGCAACTTCAGCTCCCAAGGCGTCGAGCCAAGCGCCATCCGCAGGCCGAATTCGCGGGTCCGCCCGGCGACGCCGTAGGAAACCACTCCATGAATCCCCAGCGCCGCCAACAGCACCGAGATCGCGGCGAATACCGCCAGCAGGAAAAGCGAAATGCGCGGCGCCGTGTCGGCTAACGACAGGTAGTCTGCCATGCTGCGAATCTGAAACACCGGCTGGCCTCGATCCACCGACCACACCGCCCGCTTCACGGCTTTCACCATAGCCTCGGTATCCATGGTCGTGCGCACGGCCAGCGCCATGGCCTTATTCGGCATCTGCTCAAAGGGCGCGTAGATGGTAGGCTCCGCCGCTTTTTCCAGGCCATAATGATGCACCGGGCCGACGATCCCGACCACCTGCCGGAATTCACCCCACAATTTCATGCGCCGGCCGATGGGATTTTCGTTGGGAAAATACTGGCGCGCCAGGGTTTCGTCGATCAGAATCACCATCGGGGCGGTAGCAACATCGCGATCGGAAAGCAGCCGGCCAGCGAGCAGGGGGATTCCCATAGTGTGGAAATACCGCGGACTGACACGCCGAAAGTCGGCAACCAGCGACTGCCCCGCCGGCAGCGGACGGTTTTCGATGGTGAAGTACTCCCGGTCGTTTTGCTGTCCGAGGGGAAGCACGTCGGTGAGACCGGCGGATTGAATCCCAGGCAACTGTTCCACCTTGTCCATGACGCGCCGGTAGAACTCGGCCTGTTCGCGATCGCTCTTGTAGAGATTGTCGGTGGGCAGACGCATGCGAAACGTCAACACGTGATCCGGCCGTATGCCTGGATTGACGCGTTGCAGATTCACGAAACTCTTCATGGAGAGTCCGGCGCCGATCAGCAGCATGCTGGCGAGAGCGATCTCCCCGGCCACCAGGAAGTTCCACACGCGCGTCCTGCCATGCGACGGAGAGGACGTTCGGCCTTCGGCCTTCAACGCATCGTTCACGTCGGCGCCGGCGACGTACAGCGCGGGAATCAGTCCGAAAATCAGCGCGGCGCCGGTTGAGATTGCCAAAGCGAAGAGCAGCGCCCTTCCGTCCACGGCAATGGCCGGCCGCACGATCTCGGCGCCGGCCTCCGCCATCGGAAGCGTGGCCGGAAGAACGGCGCTCAGAAGCTCGACGCCCCACACGGCAAAACAAACACCGAGTGCACCCCCCATGAGGCTGAGCAGCAGGCTCTCGCTTAGAATCTGCGCCGTCAGTCGGCCGCGCCGCGCGCCCAATGCCGCGCGCACCGCTATCTCCCTGCGGCGGCCGGTGACGCGCGCCAGCAACAGACTGGCTACGTTTACGCACGCCAGCAGCAGCAGAAGTCCGACCGCCCCCAACAGCAACAGCAATGCCGGGCGGATGGATGCGAACAGCGCCTGCTTCATCCCCACCACGGCCACATCCCAACCTGCCAGCCTGGGCGTTTGGGCATCGATGCGGCGCGCAATCGCGCTCAGCTCGGTCTGCGCCTGAGCGAAGCCGATGCCGGGTTTCAGCCGGGCGATGACGCCGAAGTCGTGATCCACGCGGGGCTTGGAGCGGAGTTGGGCGTTCGGCCATGGCACATACATGTCGGTGGGCAGCAGATGGTAGAAATCCGGCGCCAGTACACCGATCACGGTGTACGGCTCGCTGTTCAAGGTGAACTTCTTTCCGATGACGCCCGGGTCCGCTCCGAAGCGCCGCTTCCAATACCCGTTGGCGAGCACGACGACCGGGTACCGCGCCTTGCCTGCACCCTCTGCCTCAGTGAAGCTGCGCCCGAGAACCGTCCGCGCGCCGAGCATCGACAGGAAATTTGTGGTCACGCGCAGACCGGTGACCTGCTCGGGCTCCCCCTCACCGGTTACCGTGCCGGTGCCCACTTCGAGTAGCGCCATCTCCTCGAAGGATCGGCTCTGTTCCTTCCAGTCGAGGAAATTCGGTCCGGAGGCTCCTTCGCGTTTGATGCCGTCCTTTAAATCGGTCTCCCAGATCAGGGCCAGCCGGTCGGAACCGGGAAAGTGCAGCGGATGCAACACCACCGAATTGACCACGCTGAAGATGGCCGTATTCGCGCCGATGCCTAGCGCCAGGACCAAGAGGGCCACCATGCTGAAGCCGGGCGTCCTGCGTAAAGTGCGCCAGGCGTAGCGTAAATCGTGCAGGAAGGTGAGCGACCCACTTGCAGAACTCGCAACAGAAACCTTCCGCACTGTTCGTATTCCGTCCGGGGCGACGATTTTTTGGAGCCCCAATTGCTGTCAGGGGCTGTGAGTGCGTGAAATCGCCACACCA
>JBEKYD010000107.1:0-22581 GCA_049511335.1 Bryobacteraceae bacterium
AGGCTATGACTTGATGTTTCTTTTCTTCGTTCAAGACATTGCTCACAATGTCCTGGATGGCGGTCTACAACTGGCCGGTTTTCAGGTGACCCCGACTGGCCGGTTTTGGGTGACCCCCGAGGCTACATACGTCAAAGAACGATAGAGAGTAGGTTACGGTATTTGCATGGCCGACGCTAGAACGATTTAGCGTAGATTTGGACAATCGTGCCCCAGGGCGGCGGTCAATTTGACAGTCGATCAGGTGCAGAGATTTTGAGGCTCAGTAGCTCATGGGCCCGGCACGCTTCATTCCCCGGGCCACAGAACAGCACCAAAACCAGGCAGAACCGCTCGCGGAACTCCAGCGTCAGCACCCCCGCCTCTACATTGGATACTTCCCCTCCTGTGCCCCGGAATTTAATCCCAACGAGGGGGTTTGGGCGTAGGCCAAGCGGGGGACGTACCGGTCGACCTGCCGTCAACCTAGCGGAGTTGACGCAAGTGCCGCGCAAAGATCCGGCCTAGATCCGAAGCCAGCCTCGGCGAATTACATCTCCATCAGGTATGGATTTTTGTCGCGGGCGACCAGGATTGTCCAAGTTAATAACCAATCCTCCTAGCTGCCGACACGCCAGCAACTCTATACTCCAGGGATAGGAGGTTTAATACGAAACAAGCAATTTGCGTGCATCTTCTTGGCAAACTGCGTGACCGATTTTGCGAGTATGGGAAAGACTTCACGCTGACCGAAAGACTAGAGCAGGTCGCCCGAATTCCCGAGTTGGCCGGTGTGGAAATCATTTACCCAAGAGATTTGAGCACCCTGGAGGGGTTGGCCGCAACCCTAAAACGATTGAAGCTTTCGGTGGCCGCTGTTAATGTGAACATCAAGGCTGATCCGGATTTCGCAGCCGGAGCCCTGACCTCGCCGGACGAGAAAGTACGCCAGAAGGCAGTGTCGTATATCCGTCGTGGCAAGGACTGCGCGGTGGCCTTAGGTGCCTCCCGAGTCACGTGCTGTCCGCTTGTCGACGGACACGACTACGCTTTTCAGTCCCACTACGGCGCAGCTTGGGACAGAATGAAGGAAAGCATCAAGGAAGGCGCGTCGTACCTGCCCGAGGTTACCCTGTGCCTCGAGTTCAAGCCCTCGGAAGCCCGGGTTTACAACATGCTCAATTCTGCTTCCAAAGCGATCTTAATGTGTCAGATGGCTGATGCGCCCAACGTGGGAATAAACGTCGACACCGGACACTCCACGTTAGGAGGCGAATCGCCGGCCCAGGCGCTGATGCTGGTCAAGGCGAGTGGACTTCCCTTATACATCCATACCAACGATAACAACGGCAAGGGCGATTGGGATTTGGTGGCCGGTGCGTGCAATGTATGGGAGTACCTGGAATTCCTGTTCTACTTGAAGGAGATCGGCTACGATGACTGGATCACCTCGGACGCCGTGCCATTCCGTCTGAACCCGGTAGAATTCTTTACGCTGAACGCTCGATTCACTGCCCGGTTATGGAACTGGCTGGACGAAGTGGACCGCGATGAAATCCACCAGCGTCTGCTGCGGAACGACTTCTTCGGACTGCGGAAGATGCTGGATCCATATATGTTTTCATTCGAGCCTGTGGCCGTTCCAGGGCACGCGCGGCCATGAAAATCGGAATGACCAGCTTCGGTTTCCGTTACCTGATGCTGGATCCAACACGAGCACCCTTGCTTACAAGCGTGGTTCAGAGAGCGCGTGCGTTGGGCTTCGATGCGCTCCAAATCTGCGAGAACGCACGTCCCATGGAATTGAGCCGGGCGGAATGGGAGGATGTGCTGCATTCTGCCGGTGAAGTGGGTATTGACGTTCAACTCGGATGCAATACGGTGGACCTGGCGGTATTGCGGCTTTATGCCGAACGTGCCGCCGGCCTGCCGTCTCGGATGTTGCGTGTGGTGCTCGAACGAGGGAGTGGGCCAAGGCTTACCCCAGCGGAAATCGATACTTTCTTGTTGGGAGCTCTGCCCCTGCTCGATGCGCACGACCTGCAGTTGGCGATCGAGAACCATTTTGACATTTCCTGCCGCGTGTTGGCGGACGCTGTGGCGCCGTACCCAAAAGGACGAGTAGGCTTCTGCGTGGATATGGCCAATTCATTGCGAAATTTCGAATCGGCTGATGTCGTTCTCGATCTCCTTGGTAACCGCGCATTCTGTTATCACATTAAAGATTATCGCTTAGAAGACGACAAGCCAGGATTTCGCGTTAAGGGCGCGCCCCTGGGTGAGGGGAGGTTGAATCTGGATCGCGTGTTGGAGCGGATTCTGAGCCGCGATGCGGCTCCGCAGATCTTTATAGAGAGCTGGAGAGCTGGAACGGGCGACTGGGCCACGGACGTGCGCGAGGACGACGCCTGGCTTCAGCGCTCGCGTGAGACACTGCAGCGGCGGCTTTCCATTATTGTAGGTTTCAGCTCTAATGAACACAATTCAGGACCCAAGACCCACACGGATTCGTTGTCGCCTCATCCAGCGTGATGCTCGATAATAAGTCAGCAACGTCGAAGAAAGCAGTTCCAGAAACAGTGGGATCTCAACTGAGGCGGCCGGACGGAACCGGTGCCAAGTCGAACGTGCGTTGGTGGATTGTGGGGCTGTTATTTCTTACCACAAGCCTCTCGTACTTGGATCGCATCGTCTTCTCCTTCCTGGCGCCGGAGATCCGCCAGGAATTCCACTTTACTCCTCAAGTCTACGGCTACATGACCGGCTCCTTCGACATTGCCTACGCGGTTGGATTTTTATTCGCCGGGATTTGGATCGATCGCGTGGGCGCGCGCATCGGCTTGGCCTCGACCCTCGCTTGGTGGTCGATAGCGGCAGCTCTTCATGCCATCGTGAGAACAGCTCTCCCTGGGTGGCGCAACGCAGAAGGCCTTTCTGGTTTTGCATGGATTCTGGCGTGGCTGGCTGCCCCCGTCATGAGCCTAGCTTTTTGGCGAGCCATGTTGGGCCTTGGCGAATCAGGTAATTTCCCGGCCGCCATCAAATCGGTCGCTGAATGGTTCCCTGCCAAGGATAGGGCGCTGGCTACCGGTATTTTCAATGCCGGGTCCAATGTGGCCGCAACCGTGGGGCCCCCGATGCTCGCTATACTGTCTGCGGCGTATGGTTGGCGGCCTTGTTTTCTAGTTACCGGTTCGATTGGTCTCGTGTTCGCGGTGCTTTGGTTCGTCACATATCAACACCCAGAGCAGCATCCGCATGTGAACCGCGCGGAACTCGACTACATCCGCAGCGACGGCGTGGAGGAGGAGAGCGGACCAGTGATACGGTGGAGAAAGGCCTTGATGTTGCCCGAAACCTGGGGTTTTCTTGTTGCCAGATTCCTAACCACTCCTGTTTGGATGATGTATCTCTGGTGGCTGCCGCTATTCCTCAATGATGTGTATAAGGTTACCCCCAAAGAGCGCGCCTGGGCAGTCATGGGGGTGTATGTGACTGCCGATATCGGCAGTGTCCTGGGCGGTTGGGTCTCCGGCCATTTCATGCGTAGAGGCTGGGCGCACGGCCGCGCCCGTAAAGCAGCAATGGCAATGTGTGCCTTTTGCATGCCGGTTGGGGCCATGGCTGTACTGGCGCCCAACGCGGCTCTGGCTGTAGCGCTGGTGAGTCTGGCGGCGGGTGCACACCAGGGCTGGTCGGCCAATCTATACACCACAATCTCGGATATATTTCCCCGGAGAGCTGTCGCCTCGGTGGTAAGTATCGGCGGCGCCGCCGGTAGCTTAGGCTCGTTCTTCTTCGCATCGACCATCACCGGCTATGTGGTTGCGCATTGGGGTTACCGGCCGGTATTTTTGTCCATGGGTTGCTTTCACCCGATAGCGCTTGCTCTGGTGCACTGGTTAATGCGTGATATGCACAAGGTCACCCTACAAACAGTATGAGCCTATTGCACACGGTGACCCTAGAGACAGTAAGACCCCGCCATAAACCTGACTTTAATGGCAAAAGGAGACTAGATGACACGGAAAAGCAGCACAGGTTTTACGCCTGTGGCGGTCGCCGACTCGGGCGCCGAGAAGGATGTCCAAGCAGCCATGGAGGCGTGGAGAGAGGCCAGGCTTCAACAAGATCGCGATGCCCTCGAGAGGCTGTATGCGCCGGACCTCGTCTTTTCACATTCGTCGGGCAAAGTGGAGGACAAGGAGGAAGCCATTGACGCCGTCCTCCGGGTTCGCATGGATGCCTGTGAGCTTGCCGATGTGTCCGTCCGTGTGTACGGCAGTACCGCACTGGTGTGGGCGCGGATCACCCTGCGCAAGACGACCGACGGTAAGGCCGATACTACCATCCTCAGTGTGCTCCACATTTGGGTGAAAAGCAGTCCGGGTTGGCAGATGGTAGCCCGACAAGCCACCCGCCTGAACCCCTCGACCGGCAAACCAGCCTGAACGTCGGGTGCTTTGCCATCGTGGGCGCCGACAGCGGCCGAGGCATCTGCAAAGGGTTGCTATACAGGGAATCCGAGTCGGCTTCCTGCCAAGCTGCGGCATAACGGCGCTGATAACGATACATGCGGCTCCGTATGACCAGCACGTCGGAGACGCGCTGCGCCGAAGGCACGAAAACCGCAGGGGAAACGCTGCAGCGAAGTACGGTCGAACTGCAAGGCGTACTCGAAGGGTTTGTTCGCACGCTCACGATTCGATTTGAAGTGCCAGACGAGCCGCTGACCTCCGAAGCCCGGTCGAGGTCTGCAAGAGTACTCATCGCTAGCGGTGCGATCTTGACTGGCGACTCTCGCAGGCGTGCAACGATGCGACTCGCCAGCATGCGCAGCATTTGACGATCCTCGCGGGAGCTATTGATGGCCAAGGCCATGATCGCAGCCGAATTCTGCTCGAATAGTGCCTGGGCCTCTCGCGTTTTCTTGTTGGGCGTACCCTTCGGACGTCCGTGGCCGCATTTGTTACCGGGCTCGAAGGGGCGGCCTCGACTCATACGCTGACTCCTTTGGTGTGGACCATGTTCATACGCAACTGATGCTCGGGGTTGTAGCCAACTGACGCGCCGATCTCTAGAGGTTTCGGCCCCTGCCGACAAACGGCCACCGCCTAACGGGCGCCACGGATAAGCCGGTGATACGTTCCACATCCCACTCTTTGTGGGGTTTCAATCCTGTTTTGAACTGCTTCCATTTCGCAAATCCTCGTTTGCCCTGGTTGGGACACCTTCAGATTCGCTCACCAGTGGTGGGAAAGTCGGGGAATCCTCCTGGGAATGTTGGGGAGAATTTGGACTGCACCCCAAAATTGAGACACGGAAATTAGGGACACTTTTCATTAAATGGAAAGGGGCCGAAGTTGTCTGTGAAAAAGCGTGTTTTCAGCCAGGAGTTCAAACAAAATGTGGCGCGGCGGATTCTGAACGGCGAAAGCGTGAGCGGGTTGCACTACGAGCTACAAATCAAACGCAGCGTGCTGTATCGCTGGCGCGATGCGTACCGCAAGGATGGTGCAGCCGGGCTGCAGCGGCCCGTGGGCCGGCCGCCGGGGATTCCGACCGCACCCCGCCCAACGGCGAATCCGGAGCAGGCTGCCGCGCAACGCATCGCGGAGTTGGAACGCAGCAATCGCTGGATCTGGATTTTTTTCGAAGAGCCTTCAAGCGTGTAAGGGAGTCACGCCCGAACAACACCGGAACGGGCGCGACAGCATCCACACCGAGATTCGAACCATGATGCAGCTTGAGGGCTTCCAGGCGGGCCACGCCTGCGAGATCGCGCGCGTGAGTCGGGCTGGGTTCTACCGCCATTATGCAGAGCACTCGCCGCGCCAGCCGACGTTGGGTTGCGCGATCCGATCCAGCAAATCGTGTTGGAGAATCGCTTCTACGGTTACCGCCGGGTGGCCGCGGAGCTGCATCATCGGGGAGTGGTGGCCAACCGCAAACGGGTGTTGCGGCTGATGCGCGCCGACAACCTGCTGGCGCTGCGCAAGCAGCGGTTCGTCTTCACCACCGACTCGCGGCATGGCTATGCGGTGTACTCGAACCTGGCCGCTCGCCTGCAACTCACCGGCATCAATCAACTCTGGGTGGCCGACATCACCTACGTGCGGCTGCGGGAGACGTTCCTGTATCTGGCGATCGTGATGGACGCCTATTCGCGCCGAGTCGTGGGCTGGGAACTCGGCGAAGACCTACGCGCCGAGTTGGCGCTCCAGGCTCTGAACCGAGCCCTGGCCGACCGCTCGATCGCGCCAGGCATCGTGCACCACTCCGACCGCGGGGTGCAGTATTGCAGTCAGGCGTACGTGGAGCGCTTGCAGTCCTGCGATTTCGTCATCAGCATGAGCCGCACCGGCAACCCCTATGACAACGCCAAGGCGGAGTCGTTCATGAAGACCTTGAAGTCCGAAGAGGTCTATCTGCACCAGTATCGGGATCAGCAGGAAGCGCGCGCTTCCATCCAATGTTTCATCGAGGAGGTCTATAACCGCAAGCGGCTGCACTCTTCGCTCAGCTACTTGTCGCCGGCCGCCTTCGAAGCCGAGCAACGCCCCCGCCCCGATGCGGACCGAGGGCCAACCATATGAGTTTTCCGAGGCATGCGGAAATCTATCGGTCCGATGGGGCCCCGATCTTCGAAAGCCGGGGCGGGGTACCGCCTCCCGTTGGTCGGCCCCCGAGCCCAGCCAAAGGGCGCGACCGAAACGCCGCACCCTGCTCATCGTCCGCGATGAGTTTCCGGGCTGGCTATTCCTTGGCGGGTTGCTCTCCAGCAGAGCCCGCCTCCGCTTCACCAACCGCCCCCAGTATGCGCTGGGGGATTTCCGCTAGCAAGAACTTGCCAGCGAGTGGTAATCTGTCCCTAGTTTCCGTGTCTCAGCACAGGGGTGCAGTCCAATTGGGGAGAATCCAACGGGAAATCGGGGAGAATTGGGGAAGTCAGTCTTGCGGGATGTCGAAAACCATAACCTTGGTTGTCTTCGAGAGCGCGTTCGCCAGCTTCTGTAGCACGTCGTTTCGCACAGGTTCGGCCCGGAGAATCTTCTCAATGGTCTTGCGGTCGGGCCCGCCGAATTCCGACGGATCGGAATGGCTCCACCCGCGTTCAAGTAGCTTGTCTTTCAGCCACAACGCGCGATTTGGGAATCGCTGCATGAGAGCCGCGCCCTTGCCGCCTCCGGCCTTCCGAACATCACCCTTCGAGCCCTCTGCTAAGCGCCTCAGTTCTTCGCGGCGCGCCCAGGCGGTTCCTTCCTTCACGAGAGCCGCAAGGGTGTTCTCGACCGCCGGCGCGCACGCTCTCTTATACCAACGGTCAACGGAATTCGATCCACTTCCCCATATTGAAGCAATTTCCTCGGTAACCTTCCGTTTGAGCCCTTCGAGCCAACCGACGAAACGTTCATATCCGTCGCCGGACGAGAGCCAGAGCCGCCAGTACTCCGCCACGAGGTCGTTGAAGCGCCCTTCCGCCACTTTGACGGACGAATGGATGCCCACTTCGTCCGTCGCCCGAGCATCACGCCAGCCCGATCCTTGGCCCGGACTCTGCGCGGCAATTCTCTTTAGTCGATCCCGCTCCCGCTGGTGCCAGTGAAGGTGATCACCCGCAAGTTGGTTGGCATCCAGTACAGCGCCCCAGCGAAGCGCCAATTTGCGATTCGTCGAATCAGAGAGTTCGGGTAAATCAGCCATCGCTCCGTTAGCGACCCCAATCGGGTGGCCGCACCTACGTACGGTACCCTTCGGTCCACGCCGGCGGCCAAAGCCAAACATATCACGTTTCGATTGTTGTGGCAGGCCCGGTGTGTCATCGAATCGCTCCAGAAGAGTGCCCGCCGCGAGGATCGCTGGATGTAACGCTGCGATGACGCCAACTGACGCCAAAAATAACGTAAGAATAACGCGAAGGTTTTCGACACGCGGAAACCACTTAGAGGAAGTGGCATACGTCGCGCTTCAGTGCAAACGTAAGGAAACACGGGGCTTGCTCTGAAATTCAAAAGTGCTGAGCAGCTATTTCAGGATGTGAATATCCGAAACTTCGCGTTATTTCAGCGTTAATTAACGCGAATCTCTCTGTCACCCGCGCTTGGTAGATACCTTCTATACCCTCTCTGGAGAGTCGCCTCGAACTTCGCAACATATGCGGAGCCAAACATCTCCAGGACGAACTCTCTGCTCTTCTGGTTAAGAGGGCCGCGGCGCTGGTTCGCAGGAAATGGCCAAATATTGCGGGAAGGCCGCTCTCACCGAGGCATGGCAACGTCACCGCTGGCTGGCTGATCGGGCCGCCAACGACTTTTCAGGAGGAATTTCTCGGTCTCTCACCACGCCGTGCACCTTTGGTTAACGGCCCGCAACCGGACGCCAGTGGCCGTGAATCGCGCACTTGACGGTTTTGTGCGGGCCGCCGGAATTGGCCAGCGCGAGTCCCAGATTGCTGTGCGCTGACGCGTCGCCGGGCTCAAGACGGAGCACCGCTTCAGACTGGGCGATGGCGTCCGGCAGGCGGCCGGGCAGTTGCGACAAGGCGTTTCCCAAGTTGTAATGCGCCTCGGCGTAATCGGGGTCAATCCGCAGCGCCGCCTGAAACTGGGCGATGGCGTCTGGCATCCGGCCGGGTAGTTGCGCCAGGGCGCTCCCCAGATTGCTGTGCGCCGCGGCATAATCGGGGTCAATCCGCAGCGCTGCTTGTAACTCGGCGATGGCGTCCGGCAGGCGGCCGCGCAGTTGCGCTAAGGCGTGGCCCAGGTTGTTGTGGGCCCTGGCGCTTCCCGGACAAACGTCCTCGGCGCTGGTCCAGAGGCTGCGGTCATCGAGCCAGTCGGAATTCCGGGCATAGGTTCGCGCGGCACATGCCAGGCACAGGAGCCCCAGCGCAATCCATGCAGCCCGCATGCTCACGGTGCTCGGTGTCTGAGCGTGGACTATCGCGCATAGATTCAGTGGGTTCCGCAGACGGCTCTGGGCCGATCTGGCGCGACTGTCAGGCTTGCACTCCGGTGCCGAACAACCTCGACAAACCCGGCGCAAGCACTTCTTCCACCAAAACCTGACCTCAATCTCACGACTGCCATCTCCAAGTCCGGTAACCTCATACTTCACGAGGTTCAAGAGTTTTAGCGAGAGATGAGGCGCCAAGATGAGTTGCAGCAACATCGTCGTTTTGGAAGGACGGGAGGCGAACTCCTTCTCCCGATCTTCGCGTAGCTTTGCGGGACTGTCACCCAAGGCATTCAGGGACCAGGGCTCAGCCACTCCGATCGAGCCACTGGTCGCACTGGATTACTGCGCCAAAGAACAAGAGGTCTTTGAAGGCATCGTGGGACGCAGCGCGGCCTTGCGCAAAGTGCTGGACCAGGTACAAACCGTGGCCCCGACGGACTCCACGGTTCTCATCGAAGGAGAGACCGGGACCGGCAAAGAGCTAGTCGCACGCGCCATTCACGCCCACAGCCTGCGGCGGGCCGGCGCTTTCGTCAAGATGAACTGCGCGGCCATTCCGCGTGAACTGCTGGAAAGCGAGATCTTCGGGCACGAAAAAGGCGCCTTTACGGGGGCTGTGGCGCGTAAAATCGGCCGTTTCGAGTCGGCCGACGGCGGTACGCTGTTTATGGATGAGATCGGCGATATGCCGCTCGATCTGCAGGCGAAGCTGCTGCGTGTCTTGCAGGAACAGGAGTTCGAAAGAGTCGGCGGCACCATCACGCAGCGTGTCAACGTGCGAATAGTGGCCGCCACCAATCAAGATCTGGACCGCCTGGTTTCGGAAAAACAGTTCAGGAGCGATCTTTTCTACCGGCTCAACGTGTTTCCAGTCTTCATTCCCCCGTTGCGCGACAGGCGTGACGACATTCCCTTGTTGGTGGCACATTTCGTGAGCACCTATGCGCAGCGGATGAACAAGCATATCGAGAAGATTCCCTCAGATGCCATGGAGGCGCTCCTGGACCATGAGTGGCCAGGGAACATTCGGGAACTGCAGAACTTTGTGGAACGATCGGTGATCCTGACCACGGGCCGCATCCTGAATCCACAGATACCGGAATTATTCAGGAGAGGAAGAGTCGCCCAACCGACCACGCTGAGGGAATGCGAGCGCGAACATATTCTGAAGGCCGTTGAGGCGGCGAATTGGGTGATCGCCGGACCGGATGGAGCGGCTGCGCGCCTGGGAGTTGCGCGATCTACGCTCATGTACCGAATGCGGAAGCTCGCGATCACAAACGAGCGGCCTTTGCGAGCTTCGTAAGAGTGGAGGGGCCGGAGCGGGCTTCATGGCGCCTGGGCGTTCGCGTTAAACCCCGCTGAAATGCCGGTGAAGGATTCCGCCACGGCGCTACTGCGGTTTTGAAATCCGCGGGAGAGGACCTCTCTAAAGCGGAACCGTCAGCACTGGGCCGGGTCCGAGTTGGATCACCCGATACGTGTTGGAACCGAACGCCGCCAGATCCAACGAGTTGCGGCCCCGAACTCCGGTGACGATAAGGTCTGCCTGCATCTCCGAGGCAAAGTCGAGGGTTTCCCGATATGGCTTGCCGAGACATACCCGCAGTTGAGCCTTCGTGGAGCCAGGAGTGGCAGGTGGGAGCAGTTTCGCAAGGTTCTCGATGGCAGCGTCCGTTTCCTGAGCGACGTCCGCCGACTCGGAGACGTGGTCCAAAACGTGAAGGACGGTTACGTCCGCGGAATAGGCGTCCGCCGCCGACAGCGCATAATCCAAAGCCCGTCGCGAGTGCGCCGCGAAATCCACGCAGCAAAGAATCCGCCGGATGGGGACGGGTTCATCGGGCGCACCCGGATGGTTGGAACCCGGCGCCGCTGGTCGGACGGCCAACACAGGGCAGGACGCGTGCCGCAAGACGCGCTCCGTGACCGATCCTATCATCAAGCGATCAAAGCCCCGCCGCCCGTGGGTCCCCATTACAATCAAGCTGATTGCGCGGGTTTCAGCCAAGGACAGAATCGCATCCGCCGCAGAGAGACCAGCTTGTACGATGCATTCCGGTTGAATGATGCCCCCGGATCCGTCTACGAACCGATGCAAGGCAGCCAGCCCATCGGCTACGAGGCTTTCGCTGAATTCCACAAAAGCGGGCATCGATGGGGTATAAGAGGCGGATACATATTGCGAATACTCAATTACTTTCTGGACGATGAGTGATGCGTGATAATGCGCGGCGATCGATTGCGCATAGCGGTAAGCCGTCGCCGAAACGTCCGAGGGATCGATCGGACACAAAATGCGTTCGATTCGTATATCGGGCCGTGCACCAACGAGTGTTTCAACGTCTGTCACTGCATTCATTTGAAATCCTCTCTTACGAGTTCCAACAAACGAGTTTCATGGCGTCAACCGCTGTCTGGCCGCAATTGGATCCGAAACTCGCGCACAAGTGCCGCCAAGACCGAGACCATGACAGGTCCCAGCAAGATGCCCAGTGCGCCAAATGCACTGGCGCCTCCCAACACAGAGAGCGCAATGAGCAGCGGCGGCTGGCGGAGCCGTGTGCCTAGGATTCGCGGAACCAGCAACAGCGCCACCGCCTGTTGCCCCGCGAAGCACACTACACCGACCAGCGCCGCTTTCACATAGGCTCCGTGAATCGCCAAGGTGACCGCAACAGGCAGCCAGACGGCTGCTGCGCCTATGAGCGGAATCATGGAGGCGAGTCCGGCAAAGGCGCCCCACATGGCGGGCAAGCCGATCCCTGCAATCCAAAAGATGATCCCGTACAAGAGAGCCTCGACGGCACCCTCAGCGAGAATACCGTCCACGTTCGCCACGATCGCGTCGCGGATGGTGGCCAGGATTCGATTGGTCACCGAGGTGTCGAGCGGGAGCATCGCTGCCAACTGCGATACCCAGCCTTTCCCGTATACCAGCACCACGTAGAGAAACACCACCGCCATAGCCCCCGTGAAAAGACCTCCCGCAACCTGGCTGAGGTCCGCCAGGGCTTGTTCAATGGCGTGGCGATCGATAGAGGCGCCCCCGGTCAGCCGCTCCCCTGCGCGTACGATGTCGCCAAAAGCGCCGGATCTGATTTCACGGTTTATCGCCGAACCCACAAGCAGAAAGACCGTCACGACTGGTCCCACAGCCGCCAGGGTGGTAAGCAAGGCTGCCACCAAAGGGCGCTTCACGAGGCGACCGGCTCGCTTCTGCAGCGGATCAAGAGCTACAGCCAGAATTGCAGACAGCACCAATGCGGTCAGGAACGGCCGCGCCATCCGATACGCGGCAGGCAGTAAAGCCGCTATGGCGATGCCGAGGACCACCAGGGCAACCCTGCGACTATCTCTCCAACTCGCCGGATCGAGCGGGCTCAGGTTCGAAGGTGTCACCGGTGTCGAGGGAGTCATCGAATCCGAACCTCATTTGGACGCAATTAAGTTCATTTGAATGCCAATCGCCACGATAAGCTTGGATGGAACGCCCCGCTAATTCGAACCGGGCTCAGAGTATGATCACGCCCCGGTCGCCGCCGCCGGGTGTCTTCAGAAGCGAAAGCCTCTGGAATTCCTCCTTTTAACGTGAACTGCGGCTGTCCAGACTTAACGGTCCCGCGCCAAACTGCGAAATGAACAACGCGCTACCGACCAGGGCGATGTTCTTCATTGAACATGACCATCTGCGTCTGCGCCGCCACCGGATCGCTAATGCCCCAGAATTTGTGCATCATGAATGTCACCGGAAGCAGGAACAGCACGATCAGCCATGCGCCGAACTTGACCCGATAGCCCAAGAGAATGCTCAAGCCTCCGAGCAGGGCGAGAATTCCCGAAGCCGGAACCGCGAAATGTGCCAAGGGAACGCCCTGCGATGTGGCAAAGGCGATCGTCTGCTGCGAGAAGTGGCTGGGAGCGGCCAACAAGAAGATCAACGCGAAGAGAAACCGTCCCAGGAGCACGACCGCGCCATTGGGAAGGGTTCGAGTTTCCACCGTTTGAGAAACCCTCACAGTACTTGCTGCCATTCTTTTGTCTCCTTTCCGCGACGCCTACCGGCGCCCGTCGATCATCGAATTCATTTGAAGAACGTTAACCCGCGGCCGCCTTTTCTTCATAATCGCGGCGAACCTCGGCGATTCGCGCCTCCAGCCGCCGCCGGTTCTCTCCCTGTAACTGACCGGCCTTCGCTTTTAGTGCTTGGACCTTGGCGTCCCGCTGATTCTGCCGGACCTGCATCTTGCTGCGGTCGCGTTCAGTGGCGCTTTCCAGCTTCTTCCGCAGGGCGTCAATGCCGGCGTCGATCTTAGCCAGGCGCTCGGACTTCGCCTGGGCCCGTTCGGCCTTGAGCTGCTCCATTTCGGCGCGATGTGCGGCCACGTCGTGGTCGTGATGCATGCGCTTGACCTCACTGCGAGTTCGCCGGAAGACCACGCCGCCAATCTGTTCCATTCGCGTGTCCAGAGGCGTCACCCAGTCCTCGGAGACATCGGCAACCACAGCGAACTTGCCGACTGTCATGGCGGTATTCACGTCGTTGACGAACTCGTCGGTCACACCGGCATGTACCAGATCGCCGATTGAGCCAATTAATCCGCCCGCCATGCCGCCGACAAGCGCTCCGAGGGGCCCCCCGAGAAGTCCAACGAGGGCGCCCACGGCAGTACCGCCGATCACCGGGAAGGCCAGTTCATCACTATTGTCGATGTACCGGATGCCGCCGTTTGGTTCCTTGGCGATCATTTGCGCCTCGTACACCGAGATCTCACCATCGCGGTCCAATTGGCGCAGGATTTCGAAGCCCGCATTGGCCTTCGTTTGGTCGTCGAAGACGATTACGATCAGCTTTTCCATGGTTGTGTTCCTCCTTTAGAAGCCGCGGTGGTATCCGCGCGCGCATGCTGCAGGGCGGTCTTGATTTCGGCGATAGCCGCCAGCACGCCGCGATGCAGCTCGCCGAAGGCGCCTTCGTTCGCCTGCTTGAGGGCATTCACTTTCTTCTGGGCTGCTTCATGCTTGGCGTGCAGGTCCGCCATCTTCGCCTGAATAGCGGCCGTCGCGGCTGCCTTCTTCTCGGCCGCCACGTCATAGGCGGCGCTGATGCGCGCCTTCCATTCGACGAGTTCCGCCTCCAGACTCGCGGCCAGGGCGTGCCGCGCAGAGTCGTATTGTTCGCGGACAGCTTTGGCCTTCGCCTCCGCCACAGCCTTTCCCTCCGCAGCCGCGTGCTTCAGTTCCGCGTTGATGGATTGGATGCTCTTGTGGAGTTGCTTCATGCGCTCTTCGATCTCGGCCTGTTGCTCTTTGCGTGCCGCGTCGAGGTTCTTCGTCAGTTCGGTGACGCGAGCCTTGGTTTTGGCCTTGGCTTCGTCGGTCTGTGTTTTCAACTCGCCGCGAAGTTTGTTGACCTCCGCGGTGGTGGCGTCGATTTGTTTTTGCACCTTCGCCATCGAGTCATGAAAGGCCTTTTTATCGGCCTCGAAATTCGCAGTCAATTTGTCCGTCAAATGCTGGGGTTCGGGAATCATGCGATGCTCTTTCGCATCGCTACAAGGCAACTCGCGGGCCAATACCTGATGCCGACCCGAGTTTCACCCAACTGGCCGTGGATGAGATATTTCGAGACTGTGAATGATGCCGGATGTTGGCTGATCGTCGTGAAGTGAGCCCGCTTCTGGACTCGGTGTCCAACACTTCGGCACCTCGTCGCGGATAAAGCGATTGGCTTTGCGCATCCAGAATCTCTCGCTCGTGGACGTGGATTCGGGGAGGCTCGGGGTGGGGCCGGAATCCGCCAACGCTGATTGTTCAACGGCGGGTTTCTAATCCGGGCTGCTCGTGTATGTCGCGGAAGGGCATCCGGAGTTTCGGGCGATCTCAGGCCAAAACTCCCGGAGCACGTCGAAACCGACGTCCTGAGCGACGGAAGAAGCGACTGAAGAACCGACTTGCCTCATGGCCGGAGCGAATCTATGCTCATCACCGGGATGGTAGGCGCTGGTGACAACGACAGCACTAACTGTTCCCAGCCACTCCGAAACATTGAACACGTACTTGCCGCTATCGCGATACGCGACGAAGGCATGTGCCGCCGCATGAAATAGGCGTTTCCCCTTGCTCCCATGACCCAGGCGGTTGAAACAGGGTCCTCCGAGAATACCGTCGGCTAAGCGAAATCCTTGAAGAATCTCCAGGTTGTCTGCCCGGCGAAGTCAACGCCGAAGCGTTTCCCATATCCTGTAGCGCCCTGCCCCAAGGTCGGGTCCCGGTCGGCAGCCTGATCCAGACTTGCGTTGAAACCGGCGGAAAAGAATGAGGCCGAAACCGCGTTCGGCCTCTCATAGGTTCGGACCTATCACTCTCAATGCGCTGTCGAGTAATGGACGGTTAAGTCCCCCATTCTTCGGTGCGTGACGAGTTCTCAAAGAGCCGTGCGGTAAGTGCTCCAAAAATGAAGCCCCCGACGTGAGCCACGTATGCGACGCCACCTGTCTGCACGTCGGCCACTGCGCCGACCCCGCTGAAAAGCTGAATGAGAAACCAAAGGCCGATCAGAAGCGCGGCGGGAATCACAGTAACGCGGGCGAACCACCCAAAGAAAAGCACCATCTTCATCTGATCGCGGGGGTAGGTGACGAGAAAGGCGCCCATCACACCTGCAATGGCGCCGCTGGCGCCCAGATTGGGAACCGTGGAACCGGGCATGGCTGCGATCTGCGCCAGCGTGGCTGCCAGGCCGCTAAGCAGGTAAAACGCTAGGTAGCGCAGCCTTGGCATGGCATCTTCGACTTCCGGACCAAATGCCCATAGGAACACCATGTTGCCCAAAATGTGCATCCAGCCGCCATGCATGAACATGGCCGTCAAGATGGTGATCCAGTGCCGGCCTGCGACAATATCGGCGGGGATCACCGACCATTGCTTTACGAATGCATCGCCTCCCATCAACTCCAACAGGAAGACGAATGCGTTCACCGCGATGATTGTAGCCGTCACGACAGCGAAACGCCTGGGCCGTCGAGATGCATCCGCCAAGGGGATTATACCTCCCATTTTGACCTCCTCTGCCGACCGGGACATGCATCGCCTTCAGCGAGGCGCTGCGCCGGACTTGTTGGTTGCTCATAGTTCCGCACTGAATTCTCCCGGCTCAATCCTTCGTTCGGCAACACGCCTTCCCGGCAGGTACTCGACCGTGGGGAAACGTCGCACTGGCTGGGGATAAAGTGTCATCAGTTCCAGGACCTCGGGCGGCATCTCGGAGCTCACATGCAATCCAAGCCTCTTAGCGTAATCGAAGGTTATGGGAAAATCGTGTGTCCACTTGCCTTCGGAGAGCAGAGCCGCCAGGCTGTTCGCGGCTGCAATCATCTTCGCCTCCTAAGAGTTCCACAGTATGGCAAATTGCAGGCCAAACGTCCGTGACGGCCTGTTCCGAGGGCAATAGGGGTGGCTAGTCGTCGCACGTACCCACTTCTGGACTGGGTGTCCAACACTTCGACACGTTGGGCTTAATGCCCGCGGCCGCAGCTGAGAAGCACATTCGCTAGCCCGAAACCGCCAATGGCAATTGCTGCCACGTGGTTCATCCAACGCATCGTGCGATCGGTAATCCTGCTGCGCAGACGGTTCGCCGCACTGACCAGAATGGTCCACCAGATCATCGATCCGCAGAATATGCCGGCCACCAGAAGCGAGGTCTGCCACAGCGGTCGTTGCCGTCCAATGCCGAGCGTGGCCAGGACCGCCAGAAACGAGAGTACCGTCGTAGGGTTGGTCACGTTCAGGAGGAACGCGGAAACAAAGTCCGAATTGACGGATGACACGTCCGGGCCCGCTTCGAGCGACCGTGACGGCATACGGTAGTACACTACTCCGATAACCATTAAAAAAGATGCCACCGACCAGGTGGATACAGAACTCTTCGCGGATGAGAGGCTGAATCGCCAAGGTGATGCTGAACCCGGCGATAGCGCCGTACAGGGTGTCCGCGAGGGCCGCGCCCAGACCCGAAACCATGCCCGATTTCCAGCCCTTCTCAAGCGTCCGCCGAATGCAGAGCAGGTTGACCGGGCCCACCGGCGCTGCAATGATCAGGCCGGCGGCCAGCCCGCGGATTGGCAATTCCAGGTCCATCGCTATGGCATTAGATTCCGGTATCGAAGTGAATCGATGCAGCAGTCGAAGGGCAATATTCCCTCCACTGACTTGACTATGCCGCGCGGTGGCGCTCTCTGCCCGACCTTCGGATTGCAGGTATAGCCATGCTTGCGCCACCTCGCGAGGCACGGATTCGCAATGTGCGCCGAGCGCTCTCCGAAGGGGTGGCGAACAGCGGAACCGGGAATTCGCCTGGCGGCAGCCCGATCAGAACGCAGGTGCCACGCTTCCGGGTCAGGCCAACGCCCTGCTGGAAAGCCCACTTTCTTCTCGAGGGTCTCCTGGCCGCCTTCTCCGGCCAGCCGGTAGGTCGGGTAGCCGCCAACCACCTCCCCAACAGTGTGCTTGAATCGTGAACAAGCTGTCTGAATATTGGCTACCAGCTTGCATCGATACCCCTGCGGCGCCCAAATTCCGGGCCAGTAGAAGTAAGATAGGCCTGCGATTGCGTAGAGTCCGAGGTGTCCAAGACGAGACAAGCCTCGCTGTGCGCCGCGGACCATTGAGGTGACGAAGTGTTGGACGCCGAGTCCAGAAGTGGGCTCGGCCGCTGTACGATTGGCCAACACCACGCACGATTGCAGCCAGCAAATACTTCGTCGGGGCAAACTCTACGAACTTAGGTCGGCATCGGCGTTTGGCCTACAACTTGCTCCATGGCAGCGCGAGAGGAGCAACGAACCATCCCGCCGCTCGGGAACATAAGGCCGTGCGGGTCCCAGGCTCTGACCGCCGACGCCAGGAGTTGCGCGAACGCCGGTCCCGGCAAGAGAAATGAGCATCAAGTGCCTGCAGCTCGAGGCTGCGCAAGGATGGGTACGTCGCGGCTTGACGATTTGGTCGAGCGGCTACGAACGGATGTTCCTGCTGAAGGGGGTAGACCATGAACGAAACGGAATCATCACCAAAAAAACACGACCGCGTCGATGAAAAGAAGCGCCAGGCGCAAAGCCGGCGTCAGCTTCATTTCGGCATCAGCTACTTGATCACGAGCTTAATTGTCTTGTGGCTGTTCCAGTTATTCGTCTTAACTCTTCTGACCAGTAACACAGAAATTCCTTACAGCGAGTTCAAGAAAAAGCTGGCTGCTGCTCAAATCGTAAAGGTAACCATCGGCGAAAGGGGCATCGTTGGTGAGATGAAACCTCCCAAACCGGATGGAACGGGCGAGCATGAAAACGGAAGCCAAAGTTGGCGCCTTCGTTTTGGTCTGCGCGGCGGTGCTGCTCGCCACCATCTATCACGTAAGCAGCGCGCAGATCAGGGGAGCGCGCACCCCCTACCGGACGTACTTGCAGTATGCGGGCGGCCTGGAGCCCGGAGCGGACGTCCTGTTTGGCGGCATCAAGGTGGGCCAGGTGACAGCCGTCCGGCCCGACCCGCAGGACCCCACCCGGATTGAGATTCTGCTGGATGTCCGGGAGGGCACGCCGCTCAACGCCAAGTCCGTGGCAAAGCTGGGATCGGTGACCGTGATTACCAGCCCGGTCATCTCTATCAGCATGGGATCGAATGACGCGCCCCGGTTGCCGGCCAATAGCGCGATCCCGTCGCTCGAAACCATCAGCCTCGACGACACTGAGCGCAAAATCGTGGCCCTCGCCGATTCCGCGCAGGAACTGCTGGAGGCGGTGCATACGGACGTGAACGAAGTCACGGGCGACGCCCGACAACTCATGTCGAATCTGAACGGAGTCACGAGCAAACCGAACCAGCAGCACATATCGGAGATTCTGACGAACGCGGATGCCATGGTGACGCGGATCTCGCCGAAGATCGACCGGATCAGCGACCAGATAATGACGCTGACGGACAACGCGAACAGTGTCATGGCCAAGATCGGTCCCGCCGTCGACAACGTGAACACAACCGTGTCCAACGCGAACGGCACCATCACTGCGGTCCGCGATCCCCTGCAGACGGACCTTGCCGAAATGCGTAAGACGCTCGAGCAGGCGCGCGGCCTGATCGTGAATTTCCAGGGCGCGGTGCGCGCAAATGATCAAAATATCGCCGACACAATCGAGAACCTTCGCATGACGACTGAAAAACTGAACGATCTGACAGAGTCCGTGAAGGAGCGTCCGTGGAGCCTGGTACGGATCAGGCAGCCCGAGGACCGGAAGGTTCCCAAAAAATGAGGACCAGATGACGGCCAAAACTCTGGGAAGTATGAGCGCTTGCGCGATGACGCTGTGGATGGCCGGTTGTGGCGGCAAGATCCTGTATCCGCGGTACTACGCGCTCGACATCCCTCCTGCGCCGAGCCCCGCGGCAGCCGATGCGCGCCTGGCCGCGACACTGGCCGTACGCCGGTTCGAAGCACTGCCATACCTGCGGCAGGGGCGGATTGTGTACCGTCCAGGCCCGGCGGAAATTGGCTTTTACGATTATCACCGGTGGGCTGCCGATCCCGCGGCGACGGTGACGGCGGCAATGATCGATTTACTCCGCTCCTCGCGGCTATTCTCATTCGTGAGGCCGTACGACGGTCAAAGCCAGCAGGACTATTTCATGAGCGGCCGGCTCGAACGGCTGGAAGAGATCGATTCCGCTGGCAGTGTCCGTGTGGAAGCCAGGCTATCCGCCGAGCTGGTTGATCTCCGGACCGGCGAAACCGTATGGACCGGCGATGCAGATGAGACTTCCGAAGTAGAAACACACAACATAAACTCGGTAATCCTGGAAATGACTCATGCTGTGCAAAAGAGTATAAGCCGGCTCGTGGCCAGCCTGGACCAGCAACTCGTTGCGAAATCAAGGGAGATGCGATGAGCACTCCGACCCAGTCTGCTGCCCAATCCGTCGGTTCCCCACCGGTGGCCGGCGGATTGACCTCACAGGAAGCCGAGGCGCGGCTCGGCCAGTTTGGTCCCAATGATCCCGTCCCTTCCAAGCACCAATCGGCCATTGTCGACTTTCTGCGCCTTTTCTTGAATCCGCTGGTGCTGATCTTGCTGATCGCTGCCCTCCTTTCCGCCTTTCTCGGAGACGCTGCGGACTCGGCGATCATTACCGTCATCGTCCTCCTCAGCACCGCGCTCGACTTCACCCAGACCTATCAGTCGCGGCGCGCCATCGAGCAACTGCGGCAACAGGTGGCGCCTACCGCTACCGTGCTGCGCGACGCCAAGTGGCAGGAAATCCGGCGAAGCGACGTCGTGCCCGGGGATGTCGTGCGGTTGTCGGCCGGAGACCGGCCGATGCGGATGGCGGGTCTCCTTTATGGTCACGGGTGCATGCGGATTGGTGCTGATTCCTCCGTGGTTGCAGTTGCATCGCCGCATCCGCCGTATCTATGGCACGGCGGATCCGTCTCCAGCATTGAATCACGGTGTACAACAGGTTCAAGCGGTGGGGCTGGCCCGTGTACTGAGGACACGCAAGTTCGCATGCTCACTGGCAGCACGGAGTTGTTCGGACGCAGCTTGGTATTTCTACCTCTTCTGGATGCCAGGTTATTTTCAAGAGGCTCGCGGCATGCGCTTGGCTTCGGTAGGGCAGATTCTATGGATTCCCTACCTGGCGGCAGGACTCGGAGCCCTGCTGGGGCCTGGCTCAGCAGCGCCCTGATTCATCGTGGATATAGTATAGACCGGGGTCGAAAAATCGTTATGGCACCTTCGGCATTGCTGGCCGCGATGGGCGCCGGCGTATACTTCGCTCCGGGTCAGATGCTTGCCATAGCCATCATGGCCGCCGCGCTGTGCGGACATCAAGCCTGGTCCTCCAACCTCCACACCGCCATTTCAGAGATTTCGCCATCCGGTGAGAGCCGGATTCCCGCAGTATTTGGCCATTTCTCGCAAGGCCATGCCGCCGCCCTGTCAACCAAAAGAGCAGAGAGTTCGCCGTGGAGGTGTTTGGCTCCCCAAGAGGAACCCTGTTCCTAACACGGAATGGAGAATTCCTAGGGTCTTTTGACCGGTGGGCGGACTCTGCCATGGTTCAGTTTTCAAAGACCAAGACAACTAGTTCAGCATACACCCCGAGTCTCGCTTGCGCGCGCGATTCTTGACGAGAAATGCAGCCGGTCCCATGAACCTCACGCCGTCTTCGAGTTCCCGGCGGGTCAGACACGCAGGAGATGGGAAGAGTACCGACTGCGCTACTTGATGGCCGCCGATTTCGCCTGCTGTGAAGTCCCAACCGGAACAACCAGCAACCACGGCGACTCGACATGCGACCAGACAAACTCGAGCGGGAGCCGGGTGCTGCTGATGAGGTACTGGATCTCCGACTCCTTCATGGTGGCGTTCACCCCGATCAGCGCCTTTTGTGGGTGCCAGCGAATCTCGCCACAAACGGAACACCGCTGCAATGTCGCGCTGATCTGCTGTAGTACGTCCGGGCGGCCGATCCGCGATAGATCGACGACAATGATATGCACCCCTGGAGTGAACCCAAACTCGCGGGGGTCAATCCTCCGCGCGGCCTGTTGAATGGCCTCCTGTTCCCTATACAGGTGAGCGCGCAGGTTGTTCTCCACGCGGATATCCCCCACGCGGTCCGCGCCGTCGAGATAGTTCATGCCCCGCCAGAACTGCATTGCCATCTCCAGCATCCCTGCCCGATCCACCCGCAGTCCCCGGTGCTGCATCTCCAACACCAGCACAGCTTGGTCAGTGGCCTGGAGCGGCCCCGGTTGCCTGCCGATCCTGAACCCTTCCACCAGCATAAAGCGGCGGAGTTCATCCTCCAACTCCAGGTCGGTTAGCGCGCCGAAATCCTGGCGCACACGCCTTTCCAACGACACATTGCGGCGGAATTGCGAGTCACAGCGATCCCACGGGACTTTCAACGCCGTGCCGAGGATCTGGATCAGATTCGCGGCCATCGTGTCGTAGATTGCGTCCGAGGAGTCCTGTGTAATCCGGATACGGGAGCCGATGCCGAAGCCGTTCCCGCCTACATACAATTCGACGCCGCGGTTGTTCTCCGTTTGTTGGACGAAGATGCGGTACCGGGCGCTCGCACCTTCCACGTCAAGGGAATCCCGAGTTTCGAGCGTGAGCGCGATGGTGATCGCGGTCACTGTGCGGCTATGGTCAGAGGTTGCGCCGCCGTTAGTGGCGGTCCAGCCGCCACCACCTTGACCGTCCAGACGGCCGTTGCCTCCCTTGACGACCACCTGTTCGGCGCTTTCGATTACACCAACAAGGCGGAAATCAGGCTTCGGTGGCGTCCCGCGATCCCGCAGCAACTGCGGTAGCACAAACCCCGATGAGCCTTTCGAAGCCGCGGCTTCTGGCAGGGTGCGGAAGGTGCGGGGGCTTTTGCGTGGGCGAGAGGGGTTCAGCGCCGAGAAACCGGACGACATCGGCCGGAATGGTGGGTGGCTGGAGCGAGTGCGGCTAACCGAAAGAGCACCCCGTGTTGAGAAACTGAGAATGCCGTCGCTGAATTCGTTCAAGCGAGCGGTCGCGCACGATGCCGAGCCGCCTGGAGAGCCGCACGCCTGCAGAATATGGCAAATTC